>CATKZP010000006.1 GCA_949841355.1 uncultured Oscillospiraceae bacterium | reverse complement strand
GGAACCTCTGTCTGCGGGGAACAGTATATCACCGCCGCTTCCGGCGAGGATACCAAAACACACAGCCGGTGCATACTGGATGCATATTCTTGCAGGTTTGCTCTGTTCGAAAGTATAGCAGGATAATACACAATTATCGAGTGTTCAATAAGATATTTAGCAACCATCAATCTTTTTGACTAAAAGAATAGGGTTGGAGCTGTTAAATATTATTTTTCCTCATTACACAATTAGTGACTGATATGTCTCAAAAATTTGCAGTTAGTAGAGTGATACATCATAAAAAGAAATTATCCCTTTACATCGAAGTAAATCTGAACAGGAGTAAATAAATGGATTGGTCCTTAATTGATGATAGTAAATTTGAAGATCTTGCGTGTGCCTATGCCAAAGACAATTATGGCATGTACAAATGGATTCCCACTGGGAAAAGCTGGGATGAGAATACTGACGCTACATTCCGAGATAAAATTGATGGCATCAACCATTACTACAAAGGATGGTGTGAGGCCAAGTATACAAGTAAGCCTGACAGTAGCATTCCGAAATCTCATATGGATTCCACATTGGTGTCTGGCATATTGGACGGAGAAGTTGTTTTTATTTTGTTTGTAACGAATGGTAAGATCGCTAATTCATTTGTACAAGGAGCAACGGCAATCTTACGTCCACATAAGATTGAAATCAAATTTGTTGATGGTTTTGTCTTAACGGGGTGGCTCAAAGCAAATCCGGATATTCAGAATTTGTTTTTTGGCACCGTGAGTGCTAACGAACCTGAGTGTTTTTGTAAAATTGAAATAGCAGATTGTTGTGTGCTAAATTCGGCACTACCATCACCGGCCTTGATTTCAGGGGTAAAGAAACTCCACACCCAAACTGAGTATTTCCTTTATTTAAATATTCTTTCAACGGAAAGAGCCAGCTATTCTTTAGAAGTTCTTACAGATACAATTAGACTTCTTCCTAATTCTATTTATGAGGACATTGCTATGCCAGGATATAACTCTGTCTTAGTAAAATTTATTGCAAAGTATCCTTGTAAAAAAATGTTCCAATTCGGATTCAAACTGAAGCAAGCGAAGCCATTTTTGACGATGTCTTATCTCTTACAATTGATGAATGCGAATATGTGCATGTTGTTTACGAGGAGCAACAACAGTATATTCAAGAAATGTATACATGCTTTAACTAAAAACATCTATAAAAACGCCATTATTTGTATTGCTGGATACGAAGGAAGCGGAAAAACGTATTTGTTAAACCAGCTTTTGCAGAGCGTAATGAAAGAAAATACAGAAATATTACAGCTTGCGTTTTCAGCTAAAGAATCTGAAAACGCAAGCTCATTCATTCTAACTCATTTTGTTTATTAATTTTGGCTTTTTGTATGACCTGTCGGAGCAAGCATTTAAAACACTGATTCAGAATCTCTATAAACTGCGTCATTTGGTAGAAAACTGCTTCCTACCCCTGAAACGCTGGAGAGGGACTGCCACTCGTTATGCCAAGACCTCAGATGCCTTTATCGCTGCGGTACACGTTCGCTGTATCGCTATTTGGGCTGCTATCCGCACTTAACTCTTGTAGACACTATCTAAAATAAAATGCTGATACTTCGTGAAAATGTTCATTTACTTTGGGCACTTCTCAGTCGTATTGGCATTTCTTTTTTCTCGGCATTATTCGTATCGGAATGCAAAATCACAGGCTTCATGCTCTCAGTATGTGAGGGCAGATTGGCCTTCATGCCTGAAAGGAGTTTTCTCTATGTACGGAAGATACAGCTTAGCGCCGGATCAATCCAAGGAGATCGCCCAGATCGTGACCGAGGTACAGACCCGGTTTGGAACTTCCAGTATCCATACCGGGGAGATATTCCCCACCAACGCCGCCCCATTCTGCTTTCTGATGGACAAAAAATGGCCCCCAAGCCGATGACCTGGGGGGTTCCCAGCCTCAAGGGGTCATCATCAATGCCAGAGGTGAGACAGCGCTGGATAAACCGATGTTCCGCCGTCCTCTCTTGGCGCGAAGATGTATCGTACCAACAACCGGATTCTATGAGTGGGACAGGCAAAAGAATAAGTACCACTTCCGTCTTCCGAGGCAGGAAAGGCTTTACTTGGCCGGACTATGGAACAACTTTCAAGGGGAGGAGCGGTTTGTGATTCTGACCACCGCCCCCAACGATACCATCATCAATGTCCATGATCGGATGCCTGTTCTGCTGGCTGACGATGAAGTAATGCCCTGGCTCTACGATACCGGAATGGCCTCTGCCAAGCTAACCGCTCTGCAGCCGGCTTTGGAACATATCGCCGTCTGATCACAAGCGGATGCGTACCCGCTGGCCCCTCAGCGTCTCGACCTGAACGCCGACCAAGTACCAACCGCTGCTGTTTATCTCAATGTGGGTGGGTACCCACTGCTCATTTAACCAGATATCCATTGTGATACCGCAGTGGAGGCTCCCATAGCAGTTGTCGCTGTTAAAACGGATATCCACACGACCAGTTTGCATATCAGGAATTAAAATGCCTTCTCTCATAACTAATTACTCCCATCAAAAAATTATTGGGCCCCATACCCTAAAGCCAATTTTGGGGCTTACTGGGCATGGGGCTCTATGGCACCGATCACTCAATAAAAGCATCGGTTTAAGTACAGAATTTGGCTATGTCAGAATCCTTTTCAAGTGGTGTAACTCGCTAAATTCGGATTACTCCAATATGGCGCAAATCCATTGAAAACACTGGCTTTTTTGACCTTCACAGGGTTGAAAATGTACCTTTAATGCTTTTAAATACAATGGACGCACCTCATTATTCCGCGCCCGCCCTCTCCCAAGCCGGGGGGCGGACCATCATCTTCCCTCTGAACCGCATATGCTCATAGATAATCTATTTTATCATCATGCGCGCCGCATTGCAACTGTTTTCCCACCGCGGGCACCCGGTTTTTCCCTTGCCCCAACCCCAAAAATTGGGCAAAAAGACAGACCGGGCCTCCCGGCCCGGTCTGGGGCGGCGCTCACTGCGCGCCGTTGAATTCGTCATAGAACCGGTCGTGGATGACCTGCACCGCCCGGTCCGCGTCGCTGATGTGGACCAGTACCGACACCTTGATCTCGCTGGTGGAGATCATGTTGATGTTGATGCCCGCGTTGAACAGCGCCTCGAACATGGCCGCGGCCACGCCGGGGTTGTTAATCATCCCCGCACCCACGATGGACACCTTGGCGATATTGTCCGACACGTCGATATGGTCGAACTTCACGCTGTCCCGGTTGTTTTCCAGCAGCTGGCGGGCCTGCTCCATATCCCCCTTGGCCACGGTGAAGCTGATGTCCTTGGTATCGCTGCGGCCGATGGACTGGAGGATGATGTCCACGTTCACATTGTTCTTGGCCAGCAGAGAGAAAATTTTAAAGGCGATGCCCGGGGTGTCCTCCAGGCCCACCAGGGCCAGGCGGGCCACATTTTTATCCTTGGCGACGCCGCTGATGTGGGATTTTTCCATGGTCTTGACAACCTCCTTCACTTTTGTACCCGGCTTGCGCTGGAAGCTGGAGAGCACCTCCAGATTCACGCCGTACCGCTTGGCCATCTCCACCGAGCGGTTGTGGAGCACCTGGGCTCCCAGCGTGGCCAGCTCCAGCATCTCGTCATAGGTGATCTCGTCCAGCTTGTGGGCCGTGGGCACCAGCCGGGGGTCGGCGGTGTAAACCCCGTCCACGTCGGTGTAGATCTGGCACAGGTCGGCGTTGAGGGCCGCGGCGATGGCCACCGCCGACGTGTCCGAGCCGCCCCGGCCCAGGGTGGTGATGTCGTCGTACTTGTTCAGCCCCTGGAAGCCGGTGACGATGACGATGCGCCGCTTGTCCAGCTCCGCGCGGATGCGCTCCCCCTGCACCCGCTTGATGCGGGCGTTCCCATAGCCGGAGTTGGTGCGGAAGCCCGCCTGCCACCCGGTGAGAGACACCACCGGGAAGCCCATGTCCTCGATGGCCATGGCGCACAGGGCGCAGGAGATCTGCTCGCCGGTGCTCAGCAGCATGTCCAGCTCCCGCTTGGAGGCGGCGGGGTTGATCTCGGCGGCCTTCTCAATGAGGTCGTCGGTGGTGTCCCCCTGGGCGGAGAGCACCGCCACCACCCGGTTTCCCTTCTGATAAGTATCGGTGATGATGCGGGCCACGTTGCGGATCTTCTCCGCGTCCGCCACCGAGGACCCGCCGAATTTCTGTATAATCAATGCCATACGTTTTTCATCCTCTCGATGGAGTTTTCCATGCCGTCTGGGGATTGCCGGGCAAACGCCCGGCAATCCATTTTATGCGGAGCCTCCGCGCTTTGCTGTTGTCACGCTGCGGCGGCTGCGCCACACGGTTCTAACTCCTCCGACTCCGCAAAAGCCCTCCGGCCCCCCTTGGGGCCTCCCTGCTTTTGCTCCGCTCCGGAGTTAGCCCGCTGCTCCGCACGCCTCCGCGCTTTGCTGTTGTCACGCTGCGGCGGCGCCATGCGGTTCTAACTCCTCCGCGCTTCTCGTCAGTCCAATACCCGCAGGGCGCTGGATACATCCAGCCCCGCCAGCTTCTCTTCCAGCGCTCCCTGGGTGAGCGCGCCCTCGGTGAGGCAGGCGGATTCGCCCCCGCCGCTCTCCCGCCGGGCCAGCAGCTTGCACCCCGGAAGCCGGGCGCGCAGCTCGTCCGCCCCCGCCAGCGCCCGGACGTACCAGCGGCTCTCCAGCTCCTGGGCGCCGCAGGCGGCGTCCTCCCCGCCGGGCTCCCAGGACAGGGCCTTGCGGTGGCCCATGTTCCGGGCCACGTCGATGACGTCGGCCACCACCGCCGAGGCGGTGGGTAGCTTGCCCGCTCCCCGGCCGTAGAACATCACGTCGCCAATGGCGTCCCCCCGGACGGAGATGGCGTTGAACACGTCCTCCACCCCGGCCAGCGGGTCGGACTGGCCCACCAGATGGGGGGCCACATAGGCGCACACCCTGCCGTCCTCCCGACGGATGGCCCGGCCCAGCAGCTTGATCTTCTTGCCCGCGCTCTCGGCGTAATCCACGTCCGCCAGGGTGACGCCGGTGATGCCCTTGGTGGGCACCTGGCCGGGGCTGATGTGCCGCCCGAAGGCGATGTCCGCCAAAATGCAGATCTTCCGGCAGGCGTCGTGGCCCTCCACGTCGGCGGAGGGGTCCCGCTCGGCGTAGCCGTTTTCCTGGGCCTCCTTCAGCGCCGCGTCGAAGGTGAGCCCCGCCCGGATCATCCGGGTGAGGATATAGTTGGTGGTGCCGTTCAAAATGCCGTAGATCTCCAAGATCTCGTTGGCCGCCAGGCACTGGCTCAGCGGCCGGATGATGGGGATGCCGCCCCCCACGCTGGCCTCGAAGAGGTAGCACACGCCCTTCCGCTTGGCCAGCTGGGTCAGCTCGTACCCGCAGGTGGCCACCAGCTCCTTATTGGAGGTGACCACGCTCTTGCCCGCCTCCAGCGCCCGCCTGGTGAAGTCCAGCGCCACCGTGGCCCCGCCGATGGTCTCCACCACGATGTCCACCTCGGGGTCGTTCTCGATGCGCCCGAAGTCCTTCACAAAGCACTCCGCGAAGGGGCTGTCCGGGAAATCCCGTACGTCCAGGATATATTTCAGGCGGATCAGCCCGCCCGCCTTGCGCTCAATGCTGCTCTCGTGCCCGGTGAGCACCTCGGCCACGCCGGAGCCCACTGTGCCGAAGCCTAGGATCGCCACATTTACCATTTTGCCGTCATTCCTTCCCTGGGGCCGGAACGCCCCTTCTCCCAGTGTGCGCGCCGCCCGCGCTTCGTATGCGGAGCACACGGCTCAGCCCGCCGGCACCTCGCAGCGGATCACCTCGGGCCGGGCGCGCAGCTCCTCCAGCAGCTCCTCCAGGCCGGAGGACAGGCCGCTGGTCTCCAGCCCCACCGTCACCGCCGCCGCGCCCCCGCCGGGGATGGCCTGGTTGATGGTGAGCACATTGCCCCCCCGGTCCGCCAGCAGGTTAAGCACCCCGGACAGCGCCCCTGGCCGGTCGCGCAGCAGAATCTGGATGGTGACGATCCGCCCGTGCACCATGTCCTGAAAGGGGCGGATGGCGTCTTTATACTTATAATACGCGCTGCGGCTCACACCCACCCGCCGGGCGGCGGCGTTCACCGTGCGCTCCTCGCCGGTCTCCAGCAACCGGTTGGCCTGGGCCACCTTCAGATAGATCTCCGGCAGCACGGTGGATTCCACGATGAAATATTTGGGACTTACCGGTTCCATACCCTGATCCGCCTCCTGCTTTCCGGCTGTCTTTCTGTCGCGGTCTATTGTATCACAACTGCGGACAAATCACAATTGCCAGCCTCACGGCTTTTTCACCAAACCTTCGCCCGCTCTGCCGCTGTTCTTCGGCACAATGGCCCACCCGGCCGCCCTTCGGGACGCCAAAGACCGCCCAGCGCATCAGCGCCGGGCGGTCCAGCTTGTTCAAAAATGTTTCAGACGGCCCTGCCTCACCCGCCCACCGGGATATAGGGGTCCGAGGGATAGGGCTCCTGACTGGGCGTCTCGGTGGGAACGGGGTCGTAGAAGGGCGGCGTCTCCACCGGGTCGGTCACCTCCGGCGGCGGGGTGGTGGGGAACAGCCAGCCCCAGGGATCGTCCGTAGGCTGCGCGGAGGGGTCGTCGCTGGGCTGGCCCCAGGGATCGTCCGAGGGAACGGGGTCCGACGGCACGGGCTCGCTGGTGTGGACATCGCAGTACCGGCCCTCTTCCCCCAGATACTCATACCAGCCCACCAGGGCGGTGGAATCCCCCACGCTGGTGGAGCCCACCTGCTCGCGCTGGAAGTCCACCATATACACCGTCTGGACGCTCTCCTCCGGGCAGAACGCCCCAGCCAGGTGATAACGGCCAACGGGCTCCCCGTTGGCGTTGTTCACCGGGCTGTCCAGGCACACCTTCACCGGCACATGGCACTGGCAGTAGTCCTTAGGCGCGTCCTCGGCAAACAGCCGGAAGGACTGCACCCGGCTGCCCCGCACATCCTGCGTGCACTCGGGCAGGGACAGCTTACCGCAGTCCTTGCAGATGTTGTAGGAGTTCAGCGTGCCCGGCACGTCAAAGGCCTGGTTTTCCTTCCCCTCGTGGAGAATGGCCATCACCTTCTGCCACATGGACACCGACGGATTTTTGTAATTGCGGTTGATGACCTCGCTGTTGGGGTAGCCCGTCCACACCGCGCCGGTGTAGTAGGAGGTGTAGCCGCAGAACCAGTAGTCGAAGGTGTCGTTGGTGGTCCCCGTCTTGCCCGCCACGGTCTGGCCGGAGATGCGGGCCCCCGTGCCGGTGCCGGCGGCGACGGCGTTGGACAGCATGGAGTTGATATAATAGGCGGTGGTGGCCTTGATGGGCCACGTGGCCTCGGGTTTGCCATTGACGATCACCTTGCCGCTGGAGTCCTTGATCTCCAGCACAGTGGTGGCCTTGGTGAACTGCCCGCCCCGGGGGAAGGTGGCGAAGGCCGCCGCCATCTCATAGGTGGACACGCCTCTGGTCAGTCCGCCCATGGCCAGGGGGCTGCGGTCGATGTCCGAGCTCACCTGGCCGTTGCTGCTCTCAAAATAGGGCACCATAGAGGTGATGCCGTAGCGGTTGACCATAAAATCGTAGGACGCCTGGGGCGTAACCTGCTCCAGCACCCGCACCGCTACGGTGTTCAGCGACTGGGTGACGCCGTGCAGCACCGTGGTCAGCCCCCCGTAGGTGGGCGTGACGTTGACGGGCCAGGGCTTGCCGTTGAGCTCCTGGGGGCTGTCGTCGATGACGGTGGCGGGGGTGATAAGCCCCATCTCAATGGCCGGGGAATAGACCGACAGGGGCTTGATGGACGAGCCGGGCTGCCGCTTGGTGGCCACCGGAGTGTTCCAGCCGCGGTCGGCCGTCTTTTCCTCCGTGCTGCCCATGGCCACCACCAGGCCGGTGGAATTGTCCACCACCGAAATGGCGGAGATCAGCCGCTGCCCCGTTTTGGAGGACACCTGATCCAAGTTTTCCCGGTTTTTGAACACCGTGTCCACCGCCGCCTGCACCTCCGGATCGTAGGCGCACACGATGGACAGCCCGCCGCTGAACACGCGCCGGCGGCACATCTCCTCGCTGAGGCTGGTGGTCTCCTTTACCTTCTCAATGGCCTCGCTGATGACCTGCTCCACGTACCAGGAGTATTTGGAGGTGGTCTTGATGTCCTGGCCGTCATCCGTCCCGCCGGAGGCCTGCTTGTCCCGGCTGAATACCAGCGTCTGGGCAATCGCCGCGTCCCGCTCCGCCTCGGTGATATAGGGCTCGGGCCGGGCTTGGTCCTCCTTGGCCATCTCCTTCAGAATGTTCTCCTGCCGAGCCTTGTTATACTCCCGGTTGGTCCACACCGAACCGCTGTCATAGGAGTTTTCCGCCCCGCAGTACTCGCACACCTTGTCCTTTTTCAGGGAGTACAGCTTGCACTCGGGGTTCTGGCACTGGTAGCGCACCACGTCCACCACGCCGTAGGGGGCGTAGAGGGAGGGGTTGTTGGTAATGCCCGCCAGGCTGGCGCACTCGGCCAGATCCAGCTCCCACACGTTTTTGTCGAAATAGAATTTGGACGCGGCCTGGACGCCCCGGCAGCCGTTGCCCATCCAGATCTCGTTCATATACAGGGTGATGATATATTCCTTGCTGTAGTTGTTTTCCAGCTCCAGCGCGGTGAAAATTTCCCAGATTTTCCGGGTGACGGTGACGTCGTTGTAATCCGTCACGTTCTTGATGAGCTGCTGGGTGATGGTGGAGCCGCCCTGGATGTTCCCGCCGGTGAACATGCGCAGAAGGCCCGACGCGGTGCGCCGCCAGTCCACTCCCTGGTGGTTCCAGAAGCGCTTGTCCTCGATGGCCACGAAGGCGTTGATCAGATCCTCCGGGATGTCCTCGTACTCCACCCGCTCCACGCTCTCCAGGCCCGTCAGGGTTTGCAGCTCCACCAGCTGGCCGGTGTTCTTGTCCTCGTAGTAGATCACCGAATTCTCATCCATGGTGTAGTCGGACAGGTCCAGGAACGCCTTGGGCATCACCGCCGTTTTCACGTAGACGGCGGCAAAGCACACCAAAAAACAGCCGGTGACAATGCCAACCAGCAGCAGGGTGCCGATGACCTGGAAGAACCGGATTATGATGGTGAGCCAAATGGGGCGCCTGCGGCGCTTGCGGACCCTGGACCGGGGTGCCTGGCGCTGGCCGCCCTGGGCCTGGGGTTCCCGCCGCTCCGGGGTGCGATTTTGGTTGGTGTCTGGCATGTTGAGATCCCTCCGATGTATTCAAGCCGTCCCCGCAGGGGCGGCGCGGGTCCCTCTCTCTTCAGGCCCTGCGGCCCTGGGCGCGAAAGCGCCGTATTGGTGTATTATACCACGCTCCGCCGGGTTTGTCCACCCTGGTCAAAACGACGGGGTTCGATCGGCCTGGGCCACCGGTTTCGTAGAAATTTTATCTTCCCTCTTGCTTTTTTCCCGTCCACCCATTACAATAAGGGGCGGAGGCGGCCGCCGGCCGCCGCTGGAAGGAGGCGCATCGCCATGAGTGAGGAATACGGCCCGGATTTCGTCTCGGTCACCGACGACGAGGGCAATGAATTTGAGCTGGAGCATCTGGGCACCCTTGAATATAACGGCCAGGAGTACATGGCCTTTGTCCCGGCGGACATGGACGAGGACAATGAGGACTTCGGCCTCATCCTGCTGAAGGTCATCGAGCAGGACGGCGAACAGCTTCTGGCCGACATCGACGACGAGCAGGAGCTCAACACCGTATACGAGCAATTCATGGAGGAGCTTTTCGAGGACGAGGAGGAGTAGCATCTCCGCACGCTGCGCGGCGGCTGGCTCGGACGCATCGCACCTACGCCTCGCCTGCGCACGACGCGGTTCTAACTCCTCCGACTGCGTGAAAACCGTTCTGGAGCCTGCGGCTCCTTCCCGGTTTTCCCTGCGCTTCGGAGTTAGCCCGCTGTGCGCGACGGCTCGGACGCATTTATTTCACCCCTGCCGGGTTCTAACTACGTGACCTGCCCTGTTAAAACCCACATTTCTTAAACGGGACGCCCCACTCGCGCGGTGGTTCGCAGACCTCCCGGCCCTCTTCGGAGGATCCTGGATGTTGGGAGCGGTAAAACCAAGCGGAGGCGACCCACCTGCATTCTTGTGCAGGTTTTTAATGGGGCGGCACGGCCACGGCGGGGGTTCTGTCAACACTCAGGCGGGAGGGCTTCGGTTCTCCCGCCTGCCTATTTGTGAATTTTCATCTCAGCCGCGAATTTGGCCTTGCAACGTTAGTTCCCCCATGCTATAATGATGGGCAGCGTTCCGCGCCCCTCATGTTTTTAGGAAAACATACGGGAAGCCGGCGGGCCCGCCGCCCGCCGCCATTACACGAATACTGTGAGAGGATTGATATACCATGAGCGCATCCAGAGAGAAAAAGCAGCGTCAGAACACCGGTCCTTCCGACAAGTCGGTCAAGATTCAGCAGGAGCAGGCCGCCCAAAAGCGCCAAACCATCGTCTACGCCGTGGTCGGCGGCATTACTGCGGTGCTGGTGGCCGCGCTGCTGATCTGGAACTCCGGCTTTTTCCAGACCCGCGCCGTTGCCGCCACCCTGGGCGATGAAACGCTCACCACTGCGGAGCTGAGCTATTACTACCACAACGTGCGCTCCACCTACGCGCAAATGGGCGTTTACGTGGGCTTCGACACCAGCAAAAGCGACGACGAGCAGCTCCAGTCGGAGAACAAGACCTACCGGGACTTCTTCCTGGAGAGCGCCCTGGACGACGCCCAGAAATACCTGGCCCTGGCCAACGAGGCGGTGAAGAGCGGCCACACCGAGGACGAGATCAAGGACCAGCTGGACGCCACCATCAGCTCCTTCAAGGCCCAGGCCACCGCCAACGGCTACAGCTATAACGCCTACCTCCGGGCCATTTTTGGGCCCTATATGACCTCCGACACCCTGGAGAAGATGGTTTCCCGCTCTCTGATGGCCCAGCTGGCCAGCAGCGAGAAGGGCACCGAGCTGTACGACGGCTACCAGCAGTCCGACCTGGACGCCTATTATGAGGAGAACGGCGACACCCTGGACACTATTGAATACTCCTTCCTCTACTTTGCCATCCCCTCTGTGGACACCAAGGACGAGGACGGCAAGGAGTTCACCGAGGACGAGGTGAACAAGCTCAAGGAGGAGGCTGCGGCCGAGACCAAGAAGAAGGCCGAGGAGGCCCTGAAGGCCGTGGAGGACGGCGCCGAATTCCATGCCCAGGCCGATCAGTATGAGCTGACCTCCGACTCCAACCACGGCGATCACGTCAAGGCCGTGGGCACCAGCAGCATCAGCAGCGCCTTCAGCGAGCAGCTGCTCAAGCTGGGCAAGGACCAGTGCGAGCTGGTGGAGACCGACAACGGCTATTATGTCATCTCCTTCCATGCGCGCTACCTGGACGAGGAGCCCACCCGGGACGTGCGCCACATCGCCATCCAGGCCGAGACCACCACCGGCGAGGACGGCAAGGCCGTGGCCCCCACCGACGAGGCCTGGGCCGCCGCCAAGGACAAGATCGACGCCATCCAGGCCGAGTATGAGGCCGGGGACAAGTCCGAGGACGCCTTTGCCGACCTGGCCAACGCCAAGTCCGAGGACGGCGACGGCACCACCGGCGGCCTCTACGCCCGTGTCGCCAGCGGCGACACCCATCTGGCCCCCGAATTCCTGGCCTGGATCTATGAGGACGGCCGGGCTGCGGGCGACTACGGCATCATCCGGCACAGCGCCGCCGACACCGACAGCAACAAGTACTGGGCTTACCACCTGATGTACTATGTGGGCGAGAACGAGCCGGTGTGGATGGGCTCCGCCCGCAGCGCCCTAGCCAACGCCGCCCTGACCGAGTGGATGGAAGGCCTGGTGGCCAACTATCCCGCCGCGCAGGCCGGCGGCGCCAGCTACCTGGGCAAATAAGGGAAAAACAGCGCAAGGGCCAGACAACGTCTGGCCCTTGTTTTATGGGAGTGTATCCAAATGAACGAGCAATTGATCCGCACCCAGATGCTGCTGGGCGCGCCCGCCATGGAGCGGCTGCAAAAAAGCCATGTGGCCGTCCTGGGCCTGGGCGGGGTGGGCAGCTGGTGCGCCGAGGCCCTGTGCCGCTCCGGCGTGGGGGAGCTCACCCTGGCGGACCAGGACACGGTGTCGGTGAGCAATCTCAACCGCCAGGCCGCCGCCCTGTGGTCCACCGTGGGCATGGAGAAGGCCCGGGCCAGCGCCCTGCGCCTGGGGGATATCGCCCCCGGCTGCGTCCTCCACCCCCTGTCCCTGCGGTACGAGCCGGACAGCCGGGAGGCGTTCTTTGCGGCCCGGTACGACTATATCGTGGACGCCATCGACCTGGTGAGCTGCAAGCTGGACCTCATTGAGACCGCCCACGCCCGGGGCGTGCCCATCATCTCCGCCCTGGGCACCGGAAACAAACGGGACGCCCAGCTGCTGCGCATCGCAGACATTTCGGAGACCGAGGGCTGTCCCCTGGCCCGGGTGGTGCGCAAGGAGCTGCGCAAGCGGGGCATCGCCCGCCACAAGGTGGTGTTCTCCCCCGAGCCCGCCCGCAGCGCCGAGGACGGGGACGAGGCCCCTCCTCCCGGCCGACGGTCCATCCCCGCCAGCGCCATGTGGGTGCCGGCGGCGGCGGGGCTGCTGCTGGCTCAGGCGGTCATTCTGGAGCTGTCCCAGCCCGGCGGTTGAGGCGCTCCCACGCCTGTTTCACCACCCACGCCCCCAAAAGGCCGCACAGGGACCCGATCACCGCCCCCGCCAGCACGTCGCTGGGGAAGTGGACCCCTACGTACAGCCGGGACAGGCCCATCACCGCCGCAGCGCACACCGCCGAAATTTTCATCCACCGCTTCGGCGCCGACATGCACACCGCCAGGGCAAAGGCGAAGGCGGCGTTGGTGTGCCCCGAGGGGAAGGAGTTGGGATCGCCCTCCGGCACCAGGTTGACGAAATTTTCAATGACCAGCCAGGGCCGGGGCCGGGCCATCAGGGGCTTGATGGTGAAGTTCACCACGATAAGCCCGATGAGCATGGCGCACAGCGCCGACACCCCCGCCTTCCGGGTGGGCTTGAACAGCAGCAGCGCCAGCCCCAGAACGATAAACAGCATTCCGGTATTGCCCATCTGAGTATACAGCTTCATGAACGGGTCCAGCAGGGCGCAGCGCACGTGCTCCGCGATCCACACCAGGGCCTGCTCATCCAGGCGCTGAATGACTTCCGGCATGGCACATCCTCCTTCTCCCTTGACCTGTGGGGAAAAATATGTATACTGATAGGTGCCCTCTATTGTATCCGATTTTGCCGCCGTTGGCAAGCGGCGGCTTGCAAAAAAAGCCGGACCATACTATAATATGAAGTCGATCCCCCCAACCATCAGTCATTGCGAAAGGCGGGCATTGCATGAAACAGATTGCGTTCTTCCAGACAGACCTCCGGGTGGGCGGAGTCCAGAAATCCCTGGTGAACATCCTCAACGACATCGACCTGAGCCGCTGCTGCGTTGACGTCTATCTCTTTGACGACCAGTGCTTTTTCGACCTGCCCTCCCACGAGAACCTCCATATCAAATACCTCTCTCCCCCGCCCGGCTTCTTCCGGGTGCTGTACTTCGGCCTGACCCGGATGCTGCTGGGGGACGTCACCGGCGGCAAGCAGTACGATGTGGCGGTGGACTTCAACAGCTACCAGAACGAGTGCGCCGCGGGCGTCATCAACGCCAGCGCCAAAAAGCGGGTGATGTGGATTCACAACGACGTGGAGGTCAAGCGGAAAAACGAGCCAAAGTACCGCGTCCTCTGGCACTTCTTCAAGGGCAAGCTGCGCCACTACGACGAATTCGTGGCCGTCTCCCCCGGCATCATTGAGGGCTTCCGCCGGGTGTCCGGCATTCAGGACAAGCCCATCACCGCCATCCCCAACCACATAGACACCGGCGAGATCTTCCGCAAGGCCAAGCTGGACGTGGACTTCGCCGTGGACCCCGCCAAGCTCAATTTGTGCTCCGTGGGCCGCCTGTGCCACCAGAAGGGCTATGACCTGCTGCTGGGCTACCTGGCCCAGGTCAAAAAATCCCGCGCCGACTTCCACTTCTACCTCATCGGGGACGGCCCCGACCGGGCCGCGCTGGAGGGGCAGATCAAAGAGCTGGGGCTGGAGAGCTTCGTCACCCTGCTTGGCAATCAGGCGAATCCCTTCTGCTACATGGACCAGATGGACGGCTTCGTCCTCACCTCCCGCTACGAGGGCCAGGGCATGGTCATCTGGGAGGCCAAGGCCCTGGGCCTGCCCCTGTATATCTCCAAAAACCTGGAGCCCTACAACCCCGGTGTCGCCGGTTGCGGCGACATGGTGCAGGCCCTTCTGGCCGCCCAAAAGCCGGCGGAAAAAGTTTACGACGACCTTTCCCATTACAACGCCGAGATCACCCGGCACGCCGACGCGGTGCTGGGCCTGTGACGGGCGGCGCCGATTCAGAGGAGCGACAGCTATGGGCCAACGCGGTTTACAATCCAATCAGCGCTCAGGCATTTTGATCTGCGGCTCCTATGGCCTGGGCAATACCGGGGACGAGGCCATTTTAAAGGCCATCCTCCGGGAGGCGCGCGCCGCCGCCGGGGGGGAGGAGCTCACCGTCCTCTCCCGCAACCCCGCAGAGACCACCGCCCGCCACGGCGTGGCCGCCCTGCACATGTTCGACCTGCCCGGCATACTGCGCGTCATGGGCCGGGTGCGGCTGTATATCAACGGCGGCGGCAGCCTCATTCAGGACGCCACCTCCCGGCGCAGCCTGCTCTACTACCTGTTCACCCTGCGCGCCGCCCGGTGGCGGGGGTGCAAGGTGCTGATGTACGGCTGCGGCATCGGGCCGGTGACCCGCCCGGGGGACGTAACCCTGGTCCGCCGGGTGCTCAACGGCTGCGTGGACGCCATCACCCTGCGGGAGGACGCCAGCCTGGCTGAGCTTGCGCGCTTCGGCGTGGACAAGCCCGAGATCGTGCTGGCCGCCGACCCGGTGCTCTCCCTCCAGCCCGCCCCGGAGGAGGAGACCGACGCGCTGATGACCCAGCTGGGGCTGGACCCCAGGGGGGCCTATCTGGGCGTGTGCCTGCGCACCTGGAAGGGCTTTGAGGACAAGGTGCCCGTCATCGCCGGCGCGGTGCGCTGCGCCTGGGAGAAATACGGCCTCGCCCCGGTGTTTTTGTCCATCAACCATATCTCCGACGGCGACGCCGCCGATCAGGTGCGCGCCCACCTGGAGGGCGTCCCGTCCTGCGTGCTGCGCCAGCCCCTCAGCTCCGAGCTGATGCTGGGGCTCACCTCCCGGATGCACGCGGTGATCTCCATGCGCCTGCACGGGCTGATCTTCGCCGCCGGGCAGGGCGTGCCGCTGGTGGGCATCACCTACGACCCCAAGGTCAGCGGCTTTTTGTCCTACATGGGCCAGGAGCTGTATGAGGACCTGGACGGGCTGACCGCCCAGCGCCTGCGGGAAATGCTGGACCAGGCCATGGCCCTGCGGGCCAGCCGGGAGGAGCTCCACGCCGCGGTGGCCCGGCTGCGCCGGCTGGAGCAGAACAATTCCGACGTGCTGCGCCGCCTGCTGGCCCGGGAGAGCGGTCCGGAGGTGGCCCCATGAAGCAGCTGCTCTGTCTGGCCCACGCCCCCTGGCGGGCCCGGCCCGACCGCACCCAGCAGCTGCTGGCCCGGCTCACCGACGCTCAGATCCTATTTTTCGAGCCCGCCCCCCGCAAAGGGGAGCCTATGCCCCAGCAGGGCCGTCGGGTGCGCGCCCACATCACCGTATACACCCTGCCCGCCCCTCTGCCCTACCCCCAGGACACGTCGGTGCTCCAGCGCCGGCGGCTGGACCGGGCGGTGGCCTTCCTCCAGCAGGTGATGGAAAAGCACCGCTTTCGGGAGCCCGTGCTGTGGTGCTCCTCCCCCCTCCACGCCCAGTTTCTGGACGAGCTGGCCTACCGCGGGGTGGTGTACGACTGCCACCGCTTTTGGAGCGACGAGTTTTTGGAATGGGAGAGCGATTTGACCCGCCACGCCGAGGTGGTGTTCGCCGCCTCCTTCGGCATCGTCAAGCGGCTGTCCCCCTGCAATGACAACATCGCCCTGCTGCCCAACGGGGTGAACCCGGTGCTCTTCCAGCAGAAGCAGCACGCCGTCCCCCCCGCCCTGGCGGACCTGCCCGGGACGCGGGTGCTGGGCCGGGTGGGCCGGGTGGACAGCCAGGTGGACCTGGAGCCTCTGCTCTATGCCGCCCGCCACCGTCCGGAGTGGACCTTCGTGCTCATGGGCCCGGTGACCCGCCCGGGGGCCGAGCAGCTTCAAGGTCAGGAAAACATCGTGCTCACCGGGCCGGTGAACCCGCTGGACGTGCCCGACTGCCTGTACCGCTGCGACCTGCTGTTCGACCTGCCCCGCCGGAACCGGCCGGGCGGCGACGTGGCCTCCAGCCGGGTGTATGAGTATCTGGCCACGGGGCGGCCTGTCGTCACCGTGGTGGAGCCCGGCCTGCCCGACCCCATCCCCGAGCTGGTGGCCACCGCCTACGACGGCCCCGGCTTCCTGCGCCGCTGCAAGAGCGCCTTTGGGGAGGACCCCTCCCTGCCCCGGCGGCGGCGGGAGCTGGCCCGGCAGTCCTCCTGGGCCAACCGGGCCGCCCAGGTGTCCTCCATCCTGGAGGCCACCGGCCTGTTTTGAGCGTTTCGCCATGGACTGCCCCTCCCCGTCCCAAAGAATCGTACAAGCCTACAAAAATGGGAAAAGCCCTTGATTTTTGGCTTTTCCTTCGATAAAATGAAAATGACTTTCCAGGAAATGAGGTGGCTGTCGTGGTGCGTTCCCGCCCTGTGTGTCCCGGCCTGCGTCTCCACGGCCTCATTGTGTCCAAATCCGCCGCATGACACTCAATACAGGTCCGCCCGCATCTGCGCGGCGGCCTGTTTTTATTTCCCATAAGGAGGTTTTATTGTGAAGAAAGTCGCCGTTATCATGGGCTCCGACTCCGATTGGCCGGTGGTCAAGGGGGCCTGCGCCCAGCTTGAGGAGTTCGGCATCCCCTGCGAGGCCCACATTTTGAGCGCCCACCGCACCCCCGTCGCCGCCGCGGGCTTCGCCAGAAACGCCAGGGCCAACGGCTTCGGCGTGCTCATCTGCGCCGCAGGCATGGCCGCCCACCTGGCGGGGGCCTTCGCCGGGAACTCCACCCTGCCCGTCATCGGCATCCCCATGAAGGGGGGCGCCATGGACGGGCTGGACGCCCTGCTGGCCACCGTGCAGATGCCCGGCGGCATCCCCGTGGCCACCGTGGCCATCAACGGGGCCAAAAACGCCGCCGTGCTGGCGGCCCAGATCCTGGCGGTGTCCGACGACGCCCTGGCCGCAAAATTGGACGCCGCCCGGGAGACGATGGTCGCGCAGATCGCGGAAAAAGAGGCCAAGCTCCAGGCGGAGCTGGGGAACTGACCCAAACAGAACTCATTCCATATCACCAATCTAAATTTTGGAGGAATTTATCATGGAAAACAAATTGGTTTATACCGGCAAGACTAAGAACGTCTACGCTCTGGACAACGGCAATTACCTGCTGAAGTTTAAGGACGACTGCACCGGCAAGGACGGCGTGTTCGATCCCGGCGAGAACTCTGTGGGCCTGACCATCGAGGGCGTGGGCGACGTGAACCTGCGCATGTCCCTCTACTTCTTCGAGAAGATCAACGCCGCCGGCATCCGCACCCACTTTGTCTCCGCCGACCTGGGCGACACCACCATGGAGGTGCTGCCCGCCAAGGTGTTCGGCCACGGCCTGGAGGTCATCTGCCGCCACAAGGCGGTGGGCTCCTTCATCCGCCGCTACGGCGAGTACATTGAGGAGGGCGCCGACCTGCCCTCCTACGTGGAGACCACCTTCAAAAACGACGAAAAGGGCGACCCCCTGGTCACCAAGGACGCCCTGGTGGCCCTGGGCGTGATGACCGAGGCACAGTACGACGACATCAAGGACATGACCCAGAAGATTACCAAAATCGTGGCCGACGACCTGAAGGAGAAGGGCCTGGTGCTCTACGACATCAAGTTCGAGTACGGCTACGACCCCGAGGGCCAGGTCATGCTCATCGACGAGATCGCCTCCGGCAACATGCGGGTGTATCAAGACGGGCAGTATATCGACCCCATGACCCTGTCCAAGCTGTTCTTCGCCTGAGGGGCGGATAAATGGATTTGGGCGTCATCGGCGGCGCGGACGGTCCCACCGCCATCCTGGTGAGCGGCGACCCCGCCGGATTCATCCTCATGCTGCTGCTGGCCGCAGCCCTCGCTGGCGGCGCGGTCTGGCTTTTCCGGCGCAAAGGCAAGAAATAAGGAGGCTCTTTCATGGGCGGTTTTTTCGGCGCAATTTCCAAGCGCGACGTTTCCCTTGACATCTTTTTTGGCGTGGACTATCACTCTCACCTGGGCACCCGGCGGGGCGGCATGGTCATCTACGATGAGCACGACGGCTTCCAGCGTCAGATCCACTCCATTGAGAACACCCCCTTCCGCACCAAGTTCGAGAAGGACCTGCAAAAATTCCACGGCACCTCCGGCATCGGCTGCATCAGCGACACCGACCCCCAGCCCCTGCTGGTGCGCTCCCACCTGGGCGTCTACGCCATCTCCACCGTGGGCATCATCAACAACGCCGAGGCCCTGGTAGAGGATTACTTCAACGGCCACGCCCGGCAGTTCATGGCTATGAGCTCGGGGAAAGTAAACTCCTCTGAGCTCACCGCCGCCCTCATCAACCAGAAGGACACGCTGGCGGAGGGCATCCGCTACGCTCAGGAGGTCATCGACGGCTCGTCCACCATCCTCATCCTCACCCCCGAGGGCATCGTGGCCGCCCGGGACAAGCTGGGCCGCCTGCCGGTGCTCATCGGCAGAAACGAAGAGGGCTGCTGCGTCTCCTTCGAGTCCTTTGCCTGCACCAAGCTGGGGTACGAAAACGCCTATGAGCTTGGCCCGGGCGAGATCGTCCGGGTCACCGCCCAGGGCTGGGAGACCCTGGCTCCCGCCGGGGACCAAATGCGCATCTGCGCCTTTCTGTGGACCTATTACGGCTACCCCAACTCCAATTACGAGGGGCAGAACGTGGAGGTGGTGCGCTGCCGCAACGGAGAGATCATGGCCCGGGAGGAGGCGAAAAAGGGCCCCCTGCCCGACGTGGACTGTGTGGCGGGCGTGCCCGACTCCGGCGTCCCCCACGCCATCGGCTTCGCCAACGCCAGCGGCAAGCCCTTCGCCCGGCCCTTTGTGAAGTACACTCCCACCTGGCCCCGCTCCTTCATGCCCGCCAGCCAGGCGGTGCGCGAGCAGGTGGCCAAAATGAAGCAGATCCCCGTACCCGAGCTGATCCAGGGCAAAAAGCTGCTCTTCGTAGACGACTCTATCGTCCGGGGCACCCAGCTGCGGGAGACGGTGGACTTCCTCTACGGCGCCGGGGCCAAAGAGGTCCACATGCGCTCCGCCTGCCCCCCCATCATGTACGGCTGCAAGTACCTGAACTTCTCCCGGAGCAATTCCTCCATGGAGCTGCTGGCCCGCAAGACCGTCCAGGAGCTGGAGGGGGACGAGGGGCACAGGCACCTGGAGGAATACGCCGACGCCAGCACCCAGCGGGGGCAGTGCCTGCTCAAGTCCATCTGTGAAAAGCTGGGCTTCGACTCGCTGGGCTACCAGTCCCTGGAGGGGCTGCTGGAGGCCATCGGCATCGACCGGGATAAGGTCTGCACCTACTGCTGGACGGGCAGAGAATAATAAACAAGGAGAGGGATATTATGGTCGAGTCAAGATGCGGCATCCTGTGTGGTCAGTGTGAGTACCGGGAGCAGATGGGCTGCACCGGCTGCGTCAACATCCAAAAACCTTTCTGGGGGGACAGCTGCCCCGTCAAATCCTGCACCGAGGGAAAAAAGCACGCCCACTGCGGCCAGTGCGAGGCCTTCCCCTGCCAGCTGCTGAACCAGTTCGCCTACGACGAAAAGCAGGGCGACGGCGGCAAGCGCATTGAGCAGTGTAAGCTTTGGAAAGGAGCGGGGCAATGAACAACTCCCACTCTGAATCCTACGCCGCCGCCGGTGTGGACATCGAGGCGGGCTATCAGGGCGTACGGCTGATGAAAAAGCACGTGGAGCGCACCATGATTCCCGGGGTGGTCAGCGGCATCGGCGGCTTCGGCGGCCTGTTCGCCCCCGACACATCCGGGATGAAGGAGCCCATCCTGGTGTCCGGCACCGACGGCGTGGGCACCAAAATCAGGCTGGCCCAGCTTTTGAATCAGCACGACACCATCGGCATCGACTGCGTGGCCATGTGCGTCAACGACATCATCTGCTGCGGCGCCAGGCCCCTGTTCTTCCTGGACTACATCGCCATCGGCAAAAACGACCCGGAGAAGGTGGCCTCCATCGTCTCCGGCGTAGCGGAGGGCTGCGTCCAGGCGGGCTGCGCCCTCATCGGCGGCGAGACCGCCGAGCACCCCGGCATCATGGACCCCAACGACTACGACCTGGCGGGCTTCGCCGTGGGCATCGTGGACAAGGATCGGATGATCGACCCCTCCATGGTGAAAGCCGGGGACGTGATCCTCTCCCTGGCCTCCAGCGGCGTGCACTCCAACGGCTTCTCCCTGGTGCGCAAGGCGCTGGACGTGGAGCACGCCAAGCTGGACGAGTGGAGCGAGGAGCTGGGCTGCGAGCTGGGAGCCGAGCTGCTCCGGCCCACCCAAATCTATGTCAAGCCGGTGCTGGACGTGCTGGAGCGGGCCGAGGTCCACGGCATCAGCCACATCACCGGCGGCGGGTTCTTCGAGAACATCCCCCGCTGCCTGCCTAAGGGAATGACCGCCAAAATCGACAAGTCCGCCCTGTGGATTCCCGCCGTTTTCCGCATGATTCAGCGGGCGGGGAATATCCCCGAGCGGGACATGTTCAACACCTTCAATATGGGAACCGGCATGGTGCTCGTCGTGGACAAGAACGACGCGGATAAGGCCCGGGAGCTTCTGCTCCCCGCGGGTCTGGCCCCCGCCGTCATCGGTGAGGTGGTCCCCGGGGACGGAGGCGTGGAGCTTTTATGAGCGCGGTAAAACGCATCGCCGTGCTGGTGTCCGGCGGGGGCACCAATCTTCAGGCCCTCATCGACGCCCAGGAGCAGGGGGACATTATTAGCGGCCGCATCGCCGCCGTCATCGCCTCCAAACCCGGCGTTTATGCCCTGGAGCGGGCCAAGCGGGCGGGCATCCCCAGCTATGTGGTAGCCCGGAAGGACTACCCGGACAGCCGGGCCATGACCGTAGCCCTGGTGGACAAGCTCAAGGGGCTGAACATCGACCTAGTGGTATTGGCGGGCTTCATGACCATATTCACAGAAGAGATGGTCAATGCCTACCCTAACGCCATTCTCAACGTCCACCCAGCCCTCATCCCCTCCTTCTGCGGCAAGGGGTACTACGGCCTCCACGTCCACGAGCGGGCGCTGGAGTACGGGGTGAAGCTGTCCGGCGCCACCGTCCACTTTGTCAGCGAGGAGTGCGACGGCGGGCCCATCGTGCTGCAAAAGGCGGTGGAGGTGGAGCAGGACGACACCCCCGAGACCCTCCAGCGCCGGATCATGGAGCAGGCGGAGTGGGTGATCCTCCCCCGGGCGGTGTCCCTGTTCTGCCAGGGGCGGCTTCAGGTGGAGGGCCGCACCGTGCGCATTTTGAAGCCGTACCAACTTTCAAAGGAGTGTCTGCAATGATCGACATGACCGAGTATTTACAGAATAACCCCTACCCCGGCCGGGGCATTATGATCGGCCGCTCCGCAGACAATAAGAGCGCCGTCATCGCCTATTTCATCATGGGCCGCAGCGAGAACAGCCGCAACCGGGTCTTTGAGGAGACCGACGACGGCATCCGCACCAAGGCGTTCGACGAGTCCAAGATGACCGACCCCTCCCTCATCATCTACCACCCGGTGCGGCGGATGGAAAACGGCCTGACCATCGTCACCAACGGCGACCAGACCGACACCATCCGGGACCATATTCTGGCGGGCCACTGCTACCGCCACGCCCTGAACACCCGCACCTTCGAGCCGGACGGCCCCAATTTCACCCCCCGCATCTCCGGAGTGGTGAAGCCCGACGGCAGCTATAACCTGTCCATCCTCAAGAGCCTGGACGGCGACCCCGCCTGCGCCTGCCGGTACTTCTACGAGTACGACGCGCCCAAAGCCGGGACGGGCCACTTCATCCACACCTATGAGCGCGACGGCGACCCCCTGCCCTCCTTCGAAGGCGAGCCCCGCCGCGTGGCCGTCACCGCCCCCGACGCGGAGAGGCTGGCCAACGATTTGTGGCTGGCGCTGAACGACGGAAATAAGGTGTCGCTGTTCGTGCGGTATATTGATTTGGAGACCGGGGACGACGAGACGTCCATCATCAACAAGCACTGGGAGGTTTGAACATGACCGAACTGGAACTGAAATACGGCTGCAATCCCAACCAGAAGCCCGCCCGCATCTTCATGAAGGGGGACGCGGAGCTTCCCCTCACCGTGCTCAACGGCAAGCCGGGGTACATCAATTTCATGGACGCGCTGAACTCCTGGCAGCTGGTGAAGGCGCTGAAGCAGGCCACCGGCCTGCCCGCCGCCGCCTCCTTCAAGCACGTCTCCCCCGCCGGGGCCGCCCTGGGCCTGCCCCTCACCGAGGTGGAGCGGCAGATTTACTTCGCCCCCGAGGGCGAGCTGTCCCCCATCGCCTGCGCCTATATCCGCGCCCGGGGGGCCGACCGGCTGTGCTCCTACGGCGACTGGGCGGCACTGAGCGACACCTGCGACGCCGATACCGCCCGCTATCTGGCCCTGGAGGTGTCCGACGGCGTCATCGCCCCGGACTACACCGCCGAGGCCCTGGAAATCCTGAAAGCCAAGCGCAAGGGCGGCTATAACGTGGTGAAGATCGATCCCAGCTATACCCCCGCCCCCGTGGAGCGCCGGAGCATCTTCGGCATCGTGTTCGAGCAGGGCTACAACGACCTGACCATCGACGAGGCCATGCTGGACAACATCGTCACCGCCAATCGCGACCTGCCCCAGGCGGCCAAGCACGATATGCTCCTCTCCCTCATCACCCTGAAATACACCCAGTCCAACTCGGTCTGCTATGTGAAGGACGGCATGACCATCGGCGTGGGCGCGGGCCAGCAAAGCCGCATCCACTGCACCCGCCTGGCGGGCAATAAGGCGGACACCTGGTGGCTGCGGCAGCACCCGAAGGTGCTGGGCCTCCAGTTTGTGGACGGCATACGCCGCCCCGACCGCGACAACGCCATCGACATCTACATCTCCGACGAGCACGACGACGTGCTGGCCGACGGCGCGTGGCAGACCACCTTCAAGGTGCGCCCCGAAGTGCTCACCGACGCGGAGAAGAAGGAATGGATCGCCAAGCAGCGCGGCGTCACCGTGGGCTCCGACGCATTCTTCCCCTTTGGCGACAACGTGGAGCGGGCCTTCAAATCCGGCGTGAAGTACATCGCCCAGCCCGGCGGCTCCATCCGGGACGACCATGTGATCGCCACCGCCGACAAGCACGACATGGTGATGGCGTTCACCGGCATCCGGCTGTTCCATCACTAAGGAGGCTGCGGCATGAAGGTTTTAGTCGTAGGCTCCGGCGGCCGCGAGCACGCCATCTGCTGGAAGCTGGCCCAGTCCCCCAATGTGACCCAGCTGTACTGCGCTCCCGGCAACGCGGGCATCGCCCAAACCGCCCAGTGCGTGGACGTGAAGGCCACCGACGTGGAGGGCATGGTGAAGTGGGCGCGGGACCACGCCATGGACTTCGTGGTTGTGGCCCCCGACGACCCCCTGGCCATGGGCATGGTGGACGCGCTGGAGGCGGCGGGCATACCCGCCTTCGGCCCCCGGCGGAACGCCGCCATCATCGAGGCCAGCAAGGCGTTTTCCAAGGAGCTGATGAAAAAGTACGGCATCCCCACCGCCAGGTACGAGACCTTCACCCAGCTGGACGCGGCTCTGGCCTACATCGAGGAGCAGGGCGCGCCCATCGTGGTGAAGGCGGACGGGCTGGCCCTGGGCAAGGGGGTGGTGGTGGCCGCCACCGTAGAGGAGGCCAAGACCGCCGCCCGGGAGATGATGGCGGACAAGAAATTCGGTGAATCCGGCTCCACCGTGGTCATTGAGGAGTGCATGACCGGCCCCGAGGTGACGGTGCTGGCCTTCGCGGACGGAGAGCGGGTGCGCCCCATGCCCGCCAGTCAGGACCACAAGCGGGCCTATGACGGCAATCGGGGCCCCAACACCGGCGGCATGGGGGCCATCTCCCCTCCGCCCCAGTACACGCCGGACATCGCCCGGCGCTGCATGGACAAAATCTTCCTGCCCACCATCCAGGCGCTGAAAGCGGAGGGCCGGCCCTTTCACGGGGTCATCTACTTCGGCTTGATGCTCACCCCCCATGGCCCCAAGGTGGTGGAGTATAACGCCCGCTTCGGAGACCCGGAGTGTCAGGCGGTGCTGTCCCTGCTGGACGGCGACCTGCTGGATATTTTCATCGCCTGCCGGGAGGGCGCGCTGGACCGTGCGGACATCAAGTGGAAGAATCAGGCCGCCTGCTGCCTGGTGCTGGCCTCAGGCGGCTACCCGCTGGACTACCAGAAGGGTTATCCCATCTCCGGACTGGAGGAGGCGGGAAAATCCGCCGTGGTGTTCCACGCCGGAACCGCCCAGAAGGACGGCCGGACCGTCACCAGCGGCGGCCGGGTGCTGGGCGTCACCGCCCTGGGGAACAGCCTGGAGGACGCCATCGCAGCCGCTTACGCCGCCGCCCGGCCCATCTCCTTCCAGGACATGCACTTCCGCACGGATATCGGGCGCGCGTTCTGACAGACCCCACCCTGCCCCCTTAGAACAAGCCCATCTTCGGAGGTGCGCCATGGCGAATTTTACCCGCAGGGCCATCAAGGACAGCTTTTTAAAGCTGCTCAACCAGCGGCCCCTGAATCAGATCACGGTGAAGGACATTGTGGAGGACTGCGGCATCAACCGCAACTCCTTTTACTACCACTTTGAGGACCTGCCCGCCCTGGTGGAGGAGATCATCGGGGAGCATATGGAGAAGCTGATCCAAAAGCACCCCACGGTCTCCTCTGTGGAGGAGTGCGCCGACGCGGTGATCGAGCTAGTGATGGAAAACCGGCGGGCCATCTACCACATTTACAACTCCCTGAGCCGGGACGTGTTCGAGCGCCGTCTCATGGATGCCTGCCGGTATATCGTGTCCACCTACCTGAAGGCGGAGTTCGCCGGAAAGGGCATGGCTCCCCAGGACCTGGACGCCCTGATCCGCCTGCATCAATGCGCCTGCTTCGGCTCGGTGATCGACTGGCTCAACGGCGGGATGAAGGACGACATCGCGGACTACTTCCGCCGTGTGTGCGCTTTGCAGAAGAGCGGGCTGGAGGCGCTGGAGCGCTGAATTTCATACAGATCCCAACACGGGACGGCTCTGTGCCTGAAATTTAGGCACAGAGCCGTCCCGTGTCTGAATTTCAGACAGTACCTACCCCGTGCCCGGTTTTTGGGCACGGGGCATTTTTCTGCCCATGGCGAAGGGCCCGCCTCCCTGCTATACTCACAATCACACAAGGGAAACACAAATCAATCGACACAACGGGAGGTGTAAATGATGAAAAACCGCAGTACAGCCCCCATGCGGGTGGCCAAAGCCGGCTATATCGTCATGTCCCTGGTGTTCTGCGCCGCCGGCGCGGCCTGCATCGCAAAGCCCGGCCTGTCCGCCTCGGTCATTGGACATATGCTGGGCGCGGCCATGATCCTGTTCGGCGCCGTCAAGCTGGTGGGCTACTGCTCCCGGGACCTGTACCGGCTGGCCTTCCAGTACGATCTGGGCTTCGGGCTGCTGCTCATCGCCCTGGGCGCGCTGGTGCTGGCCAGGCCCAATCAGGTGCTGGACTTCCTCTTCACCGCTCTGGGCGTGGCGGTGCTCACCGACGCGCTCTACAAGGTGCAGATCGCCGTGGACGCCAAGCGCTTCGGCCTGGCCTCCTGGTGGCTGACCCTGGCGCTGGCCATCGCCGCCGGGGGCGTCGGGCTGGCCCTGGTCCTCCGGCCCTGGGACAGCGCCCGGCTGCTCACCATCCTGCTGGGAGCCGCCCTGCTCTCAGAGGGCGTCCTGAACCTGTGCGTGGCGGTGAGCACGGTGAAGATCGTGAGCCACCAGCGGCCGGACGTCATCGAGGTCACCTCCTATGAGGTGAAAGACGAAACATTGTGAAAGGACGTATGCTGTATGAAATTTTCCAAAGCGGTGGTCAAGCACCGCGTCCCCATCCTCATCCTGGCCCTGCTGCTCATGATCCCCTCGGTGCTGGGCATGGCGGCCACCCGGGTGAACTACGACATGCTCAACTACCTGCCCGAGGACATGGACACTGTGGCGGGGCAGAACGAGCTGCTAAACGACTTCCACAAGGGGGCCTTCTCCTTCCTCATCCTGGAGGATATGCCCGCCAAGGACGCGGCCGCCCTGAAAAAGCAGGTGGAGCGGGTGGACCACGTGGACACCGTGCTGTGGTACGACAGCGTCATGGACATCTCGGTGCCCATGGAGCTGCTGCCCAGCAGGCTCTACGACGTCTTCAACACCGAAAACGCCACCATGATGGCGGTGTTTTTCGACACATCCACCTCCTCCGACTTGACCATGGACGCCATCCGGGAGATCCGCGCCATCGCCGGAGAGAAGTGCTTCGTATCCGGCATGTCCGCCCTGGTCACCGACCTGAAGGACCTGTGCGAGACGGAAGAGCCCATCTATGTCGGGCTGGCCGTGGCCCTGGCCTGCGCGGCCATGCTTCTGCTGCTGGACAGCTGGCTGGCGCCCTTTGTGTTCCTGGCCAGCATCGGCATGATGATTTTGATGAACCTGGGCTCCAACTACTTTCTAGGGGAAATCTCCTACATCACCAAGGCCCTGTCCGCCGTGCTGCAATTGGCCGTCACCATGGACTACTCCATCTTCCTGTGGAACAGCTACAATGAGCAGCGCCGGCTGTGCCCCGACAACGGCCAAGCCATGGCCTCCGCCATCCAGGCCACCCTCACCAGCGTGGTGGGGTCCTCCATCACCACCGTGGCCGGATTCATCGCCCTGTGCTTCATGTCCTTCACCATGGGCCGTGATCTGGGCATCGTCATGGCCAAGGGCGTGCTGCTGGGCGTGCTGGGCTGCGTCACCGTGCTGCCCGCCCTCATCCTGGTATTCGACCGGCCCCTGCAAAAAACCCGCCACCGCTCCCTCATCCCCGACATGGGGAAGCTGTCGGCCGGCGTGGTGAAGACCTTCCCCGTGTTCCTGGCGGTCTTTGCCCTCACCGTGCCTCCCGCCCTCTACGGCTATAACAAGACCAACGGCGAGGTGTACTACGACATGGGCCGGTGCCTGCCCCAGGACATGGAGTACGTCGTCGCTGAGGGCAAGCTCCGGGACGACTTCCACATCGCCTCCACCCACATGCTGCTGGTGGACGCGGACCTGCCCGCCAAGCAGGTGCGGGCCATGGCGGACGAGATGGAGCGGGTGGACGGCGTGAAATACGTCCTGGGCCTGGAGTCCGTGGCAGGCTCCCGCATCCCGGAGGAAGTTCTGCCGGAGTCCGTCACCTCCAAGCTGAAAAGCGGAAACTGGCGGCTGCTGCTGATTAACTCGGAATACAAGGTGGCCAGCGACGCGGTGAACGCCCAGATCGGCCGGCTCAACGACATTCTCAAGCGCTACGATCAGGGCGGTATGCTCATCGGTGAGGCCCCCTGCATGCGGGACATGATCGAGACCACCGACCACGACTTCAAAATGGTCAACGCCGTGTCCATCATCGCCATCTTCCTCATCATTGCCCTGGTGGAGAAGAGCTTCTCCCTGCCCTTTATCCTCATCGCGGTCATCGAAGCGGCCATCTTCGTCAACCTGGGGCTCCCCCACTACCTGGGTCAGAGCCTGCCCTTCATCGCCCCCATCTGCATCAGCACTATTCAGCTGGGGGCCACGGTGGACTACGCCATTCTGATGACCACCCGCTATAAAACGGAGCGCATCAGCGGAGCGGACAAGAAAAAAGCGGTGCGCACAGCGCTGAGCGCCTCCATCCCGTCCATTCTCGTGTCCGGCACGGGGCTGTTCGCCGCCACCTTCGGCGTGGCTCTGTACTCCGAACTCGACATCATCAGCTCCATGTGCATGCTCATGGCCCGGGGGGCCGTGGTCAGCATGGCGTCCGTCATCTTCACCCTGCCCGCCCTGCTGCTGCTGTGCGACCGGCTCATCTGTGCCACCACCGCCGGTATGCGGCAGTCCGGACCGTCTCAAATTTCCAATCAGGAGGTCTATGTAAAATGAAAAAGCCGGTTGTGAAAGCTCTCTCCATCACCCTGTGCGCGGTTCTGGCCCTGGGTGGCCTGGGCGGCGCCGCCTACGCCATGAACGCCTCCGGGGAAGCCGCTCCCGCCCCGGCGGAGCCCCAAGCCAAAACCGCCTCCGTTCCGGAAGGCAGAAACCGCAAGGACGAAACCGTGTATGTACTCGCCTCCGCCGACGGCTCGGTGGACAAGGTCATCGTCAGCGACTGGGTGCAGAACGTCCGGGGGGACGCCCTCATTGACGATGTGACCCGCCTCACCGGCATTGAAAACGTGAAGGGGGACGAGACCTACACCCTGGGCGGGGAAAACGCCTGCGTGTGGGACGCCCGGGGAAACGACATCTATTACCAGGGCTCCATCGGCCAGGAGCTGCCTGTCAGCGTGGCGGTGAGCTATACCCTGGACGGCCGCGCCATCTCTCCCGAGGAGCTGGCGGGGAAAAGCGGCCGGGTGTCCATCCGCTTTGACTACGCCAACAGCCAGTATGAGCTGGTGGACATCCAGGGGACCCAGGAAAAAATTTACGTCCCCTTCGCCATGCTCACCGGGGTCGTGCTGGACAACGGCGTATTTTCCAACGTGTCCGTCTCCAACGGCAAGATCGTCAACGACGGGGACCGCACCATTGTGGCGGGGCTGGCTCTCCCCGGCCTCCAGGACAGCCTGGGGCTGGACCGGGAGATGCTGGAGCTGCCCGACTATGTGGAGATCACCGCCGACGCGGAGAATTTTGAGCTGGAAACCACCATCACCCTGGCCGCCAACGGGCTGTTGAGCGGCGAGCTGGGTACAGCCGGGGACCGGAGCCAATGGGACGGCCTGGACGGCAAGTTGGATGAGCTTACCGACGCTATGGACCAGCTCATCGACGGCTCTTCCCGGCTGTACGACGGGCTGTGCGCCCTGCTGGACCGCTCGGAAGAGCTGGTATCCGGCATCGACAGGCTGGCGGCTGGGGCCGCTCAGCTCAAGCAGGGCGCGGACGGCCTGAGCGCGGGCGCGGCTCAGCTTCAGGCCGGAGCGGCCTCCCTGAGCCAGGGGCTTGACGCGCTGGCGGAGAACAGCGGCGCCCTCAACGACGGCGCGGCCCAGATGTTCCAAAGCCTGCTCGCCACCGCCAACGCCCAGCTGGCTGCGGCGGGAGCGCAGGTCCCTGCGCTCACCATCGACAACTACGCCCAGGTGCTGGACGGCGTCATCTCCGCCGCCGGAGAGTCCCCCGCAACCCAGCAAGTGGCGGCACTGAAGGCCAGCTTGGACAGTTACAACGGATTTTATCAGGGCCTTCAAAGCTACACCGCCGGCGTGGCCCAGGCCCAGACTGGGGCCGCTGCCCTCAGCGGCGGCGTAGACGGCCTGAAAACCGGCGCGGACAGCCTGAGCGCCGGAGCCGCCCAGCTCTATGACGGCATCCTCACCATGCACAACGGCGCGCCCGCCCTCATCGACGGCGTGACCCAGCTGCGGGACGGGGCCATGGAGCTGTCCGGCGGGCTCCAGGAGTTCAACGAGAAGGGCGTACAGAAGCTGGCGGACGCCTTCGACGGCGACCTGGGCAGGCTCATGGACCGGGTGGACGCGCTGAGAGCCGTGTCGGAGGGCTACGCCTCCTTCTCCGGCATCAGCTCCGACATGGACGGCCAGGTGAAGTTTGTGTGGCGCACCGGCGCGGTGGAGGCGCAGCGCTGATACGCTGCACCGCATGGGGAGGAGACCGCCGGATGGCGGCCTCATCCCCATTTGACAGCGCTCCCAGGCCGGTGCTATACTAGTCCACAGACATCTGCCGCAGGCGGCCCGGCGCACCGGGCACACGGGAAGGAGAGCGCCATGGACAAGCTGTTGGAGCAGGACCTGTACGGCCCGGTGCGGGACTACCTGGAGGGCCTGGGCTACCAGGTCAAGGGCGAGGTGAAGGACTGCGACATCACCGCCATGCGAGAGGACGAGCTGATCGTGGTGGAGCTCAAACGGGGCTTTACCCTGGAGCTGCTCTACCAGGCCATGGACCGGCAGCGGGTGGCGGACGGGGTGTATGTGGCGGTCCCCCTCCCCAAGCGGGGCTATATGGCCCCCCATATCCGGGAAATGCAGTCCCTGTGCAGGCGGCTGGAGCTGGGGCTCATCTTTGTGGGCTTCACCCAGCGGGGCGTCCCCCAGCTGGACGTAGCCGTCCACCCCAAGGAGGCGTCCGCCCCCCGGCGGGACAAAAAGCGCCGCCTTGCCGTCATCCGGGAGCACCAGAGCCGCACCGGCAGCGCCAATACCGGGGGCGTCACCCGGAAAAAAATCCTCACCGCCTACAAGGAGCAGGCCCTGCGCACCGCGCGGCTGCTCCGGGACCACGGCCCCGCCATGGCGGAGGACGTGAAGCGCATGGGCGGACCGGCCAACGCCGCGGCCATCCTGGGCCGCAACGTGCTGGGGTGGTTCGACCGGGAGAGCGCCCCCGGCGGCCGCAAATACCTCTATCGAGTCAATCAAAAGGGGCTGGAGGCGCTGGAGCTGTACGGGGATGTGCTGTGACCCACCCTCCCCGCGCTTTTCTTCATCCGCCTTTGACCGACCATCAAAAACCGCCGGTGCGCTGTATGCGCACCGGCGGTTTTAACCATTCAGGTCCCCAGCTGGACCCAGAGCTCATTATACAGCGCCCGGGTGGCGGGGGGCAGGACCAGATACATCTCGCACCGCTCCAGCACCTCGGCGGGGGCGGCCATGATCTTGTACAGCTCGGGGTCCAGCTCCTCGCCGTACAGCTCTTCGTAATAGGCGGGATACTGCTCCAGCGCCTCGGCGTTGGGAGAGGCGTACCAGATATAGTCCATATTGGCCAGATTGGCCTTGGTGGAGGCGATGAAGTTGATCCATTCCATGGCCTCGTCGTAGTGGGGCGCGTCCTTGAGCACGCACATGGCGTCCACAAACCAGTTTGCCCCCTCCTCCGGGATCACATAGCGCAGGTCCACCCCATCCGCCTGATTGTCCAGCATGGACAGGTAGTCCCCGGCATAATAGGTGGCGATGGCGGCGTTTCCGCCCTCCATCTTCTGGAATACCTGGTCCATCACCTTGCCCTGGAACACCCCCCGGCGGCTGGCGCCGGCGATGAGGGCGAAGGCCTCCCGGATCTCCCCCTCGTCGGTGGTGTTCACCGAGTAGCCCAGGTGGAGCAGCGCCGCGCCCAGCGCGTCCCGGGAGTTGTTGATGAGCAGCACGCCCCCGGCGTACTGATCGTCATACAGCGCGCCCCAGCTGTGGGGCTCTTCCTCCACCATATTGGCGTTGTAGATCAGCCCCAGGGTGCCCCAGCTGTAGGGGACAGTGTACTTGTTCTCCGGGTCGTAGGGCAGGTTGCGGAAGCGCTCGTCAATATACTGGAAGTTGGGAATCCGGCTGTAATCCAGCTCCTCCAGCATCCCCTCCTCCATGAGCTGTGAGATCATGTAGTCGGAGGGGACGATGACGTCGTAGTCCGCGCCGCCGCTCTTGAGCAGGGAGTACAGCGCCTCATTGCTCTCAGCGGTCTGGTAATTCACCCGGATGCCGGTGGCGTCCTCAAACTGGGTGATAAGCTCCTCGTCGATATACTCCCCCCAGGAGCACACGTTCACCACCGGCTGAGAGGCGGTGGCCCCCGTGAGCAGCGCCACCACCACCACGAAGCCGCAGGCCATGGCGGCGGTGAGTCCCCGGCGGACCCACTTCCCGGCGGGAGAGGACAGGCGCATGGACAGCTTTTCCATCAGGGAGGGCTCCCGCACCTCCTGACGGTCCGCCCGGCGCTCCTGGCGGATCTCCCGGACGTTGTTGAGCACCAGCAGCGCCAGCACCGACAGAAACAGCAGGGTCGATACGGCGTTCACCTCCGGCGTGATGCGCTTTTTGGTCATGGAGTAGATGCGCATGGCCAGGGTGGAGGTGGACGAGCCGGCGGTAAAATAGGAGATCACGAAGTCGTCGATGGACATGGTGAAGGCGATGAGCGCCCCGGACACGATGCCCGGCTTGATCTCGGGCAGAATCACCTTCCAGAACGCCTGCATCCAGGTACAGCCCAGGTCCTGGGCCGCGTCCACCAGATTCTTGTCCATCTGGCGCAGCTTGGGGGCCACGTTCAAAATCACATAGGGGATGTTGAAGGCCACATGGGCCAGCAGCATGGTCGTGAAGCCCAGGGTGAGCCGGACGGGGAGCTCCACGGCGCTCTGCACGCCGTTGAACCACTGGGCAAAGGTCCCCCAGCCCTGAAAGAAAGCCACAAAGAACAGGCACAGGGACACGCCGGTGACGATGTCCGCGTTCATCATGGGGATGTCGTTGACCACCAGCAGCGCGTCCCGCCTGCGGCGGCTGAGGGAGTACAGGCCGATGGCGGCAAACGTGCCCGCCGCAGTGGCGATGGCCGTGGCCAGCAGGGACACCAGCAGGGTGGTATACAGGCTTTCCATGATGAGCCGGTTGTGGAACAGCGCGGCGTACCACTCCAGGGAGAAGCCCCGCCACACGGCGCTGGAGTCCCCGGCATTAAAGGAAAACACGATCAGCAGGAAGATGGGCAGGTACAAAAACAGGAAGGTCAGACCGATAAAAATGCGCCCTCCGATGGGGTTCGTCTTTTTCATCAGAGCATCACCGCCTGTTCCTCGCCCTCACCGAAGTGGTTCATGACCACCATGCACACCACGACAATGACCATCATCACCATAGAGATGGCCGCGCCCAGGTGGGGATTGTAGGCCCCGCCCAAAAATTGCAGCTCGATGAGGTCGCCCAGCATCATCTGGTTTCCGCCGCCCAGCAGGTTGGAGATGGCGAAGGTGGACACCGAGGGGACGAACACCATGGTCACCCCGGACAAAATGCCCGGCAGGGACAGCGGGAAGATCACCCGGCGGAACACCCGCACCCCGTCCGCCCCCAGGTCCCGGGCGGCCTCAATGAGGGAGTTGTCCAGCTTGACAATGACGGAGTAGATGGGCAGGATCATGAAGGGCAGGTAGTTATACACCATGCCCAGCACCACCGCGCCGGGGGTGCCGATCATTTGGAAGTGGTAAATAGGCACAAAACTGGTTTCAACCCCGCCAAAATACCGGGCAAACACATTGTGCAGATCCACAAAAAATGGAGCGATCCGATTATACAGGTCGATAACCCCAATATTTTGGAATAGCTGGTTCAGCAGGCCGTTGTTCTCCAGAATGGACATCCAGGAGTAGGTGCGCAGCAGGAAGTTCATCCACATGGGCAGCATGATGAGGGCCATGGCCAGCCGCTGGAACCGGGGCCCCTCCTTGGCCATCCAGTAGGACACCGGGTAGCCGATGAGCAGGCACACCAGCGTGGCCAGCAGCGCCAGCCAGAAGGAGCGCAGGAACACGCTGAGGTACAGCCCCATGCCGGTGAAATTGCCCAGGGTGGGCTGGGTGGCGCCGGTGGCGGGGTCGGCGGCGGTGAATGCGTACACCGCCATGATGACGATGGGGATGACCACGAACAGGGCCATCCAGATCACATAGGGAAAGGCGAACCAGCCGCGCTTATTCTTCATGGCCGCCCTCCCGGGAGTCACTCTCCTCTCCGTCCTCGCCGTCAGGCTCCACCACGTCCAGCTCCTCATACTCCTCGGAGTAGGAGGAGTAGTCCCCGAACATGCCGGAGTAAGCGCTCTTTTTCATCACATGGATGCCGTCCGGGTCGATTTTGATACCAATGCGGCTGTCCACGGGGCAGTAGTCGGTGGTCTGGATGAGCCACTTGAAGCCGTAGAAGTCCACGATGGTGTCGTAGTGGACCCCCTTGAAGGTGACGGAGGTGACGGTGCCGCGCAGCTGCCCGGCGTTCTCGTCCACGATGTCCACATCCTCCGGGCGGATGACCACGTCCACCGGCTCGTCCTTGGCGAAGCCCTTGTCCAGGCACTGGAACCTGCGGTTGAAGATTTCCACCACCCCGTCGGCGCGCATGATGCCGTCGATGATGTTGGATTCCCCGATAAAGTCGGCCACGAAGGCGTTTTTCGGCTCGTTATAAATGTCCTCGGGGGTGCCGATCTGCTGGATGCGCCCGCCGTCCATCACCACCACGGTGTCGGACATGGCCAGCGCCTCCTCCTGGTCGTGGGTCACATAGATGAAGGTAATCTCCATCTCCTGCTGAATGCGCTTCAGCTCGTTCTGCATATCCTTGCGCAGGCGCATGTCCAGCGCGCCCAGCGGCTCGTCCAGCAGCAGCACCCTGGGGCGGTTCACCAGAGCCCGGGCGATGGCCACCCGCTGCTGCTGCCCGCCGGACAGGGCGGACACCGGGCGCTTCTCAAAGCCCTTCAGGTTGACGACCTCCAGCATCTCCATCACCCGCTGGTGGATCTCCTGCTCGGAGACCTTCACCTTGCGGCCGGAGCCGTCCGCCTTGGGTATGCGCAGGCCGAAGGCCACGTTCTCAAACACGTTGAGGTGCGGGAACAGGGCATACCGCTGGAACACCGTGTTCACCGTGCGCTGATGCGGCGGGACATGGTTAATCCTCACGCCGTCAAACAACACATCCCCAGCGGTAGGCGACAGAAACCCGCCGATGATACGAAGCGTGGTTGTCTTGCCGCACCCACTGGGGCCCAGCAGCGTGAGGAATTCCTTATCGTTGATATACAGGTTGATGTGGTCGAGCACGACCTCGTCGCCGTAGGACATCACACAGTCCCGCAGGCGGATCAGCTCCTTGGACATGTATCCTCCCCCATTTCTAATTGATGAGTGTTTTGTCAGCTCCCTTTTTGTATTCCCTGATGAACGCTTTCGCTGTTACGCTCGGGTTGGGCGCATAGCCGGGTCGCTTTCCCTCCGATTCGGACAAAATCCAGTCCCACGTTGTGGGCCTGGGGCTTTTGTCCTCACTTCGGTCCAAGCTCCCCTATGCGCCTATCCTCGCGCTCCTCAGGTTTTCACGGATAGCGAGATACATCATAGCGGCTTGACCACCGTTTGTCAATCATTTTCAGGGAATTTCCCTTGTATTTTGTCGCGAGCTTTTGGGCGGGTCCGGCGGGCGCTTCCCCGCCCTGCGCGGAGCGCCCCCGCCGGAAATAGGATTTGACAGCATCCGGCCCGGCTGATATAATGAGATTTGGAAAAGTGTGCCGAAACGGCGCCTTTTCCACCCCATACGGATGAGAGGAGGGGCACTGTGGTGAAATTAAGAACTTCCTTCTAACCGATAGAAGGAAATAAAATTTGATCCTTCTATCGCGTTTTGCAATAGGAGGTCTAAACATGAAACAATATGAACGGCAGAACCGCCCCTGGCTCGCAGGGGCCTTGGTTAGTGTGCTCATCGCCAGCCTCTTCGGCGTGGCGCTGCAATTCTTCAAGGGCGAGGTGCTGGACAGCGCCATCGCGGGCGACGGAGGGCGGACGCTGGGGTACGGTCTGGCTCTGGCGGGCTTTATTCTGGGCGAGATTCTGTTTTACTACCTCTACAGGCGGCTGGGCGACCGGTTCGCCGCGGGCTGCGTCACCGCCCTGAAGCAGGACGTGTTTGAGAGCGTCCTTCGTCGGGACTACGTGACCTTCAAGGGGCGCACGCAGGGGGAGTACGCGGCAAAGTACACCGGCGAGGCGGACGCCATCCGCGCCCGGCGGTTCTGTATGCTGCCGCTGTTCTGGGAGATCGCGTTCAAGATCGTTCTGGTCAGCGGGGCGCTGTTTTTGCTGGACTGGCGGGTGGCGCTGCTCACCATCGCGCTGCTGACCACGCCGCTGTATATCCCAAAGCTCATCGAAAAGCGCTCCCAGCGGGCGCAGACGGCCTTCCTCCAGGCGGCGGAAGAGGCCCTGTCCGGGGTGACGGACTGGCTCCACGGCTTCGAGCTCATCAAAAATTTCGCCGTGGAGGACAAGATTCTGGCCCGGTTCCGGCGTCTCAACCAGAACGCCGGGGAAAAGCTGCTGGACGATTTGAAGCTGGGGGCGGCCGCCCAGCTGATTACCACCCTCATGTCCTACCTGTCCTATTTCATTGTGCTGGCCTGCTCGGCGTGGCTGGTGCTCCGGGGGGACTTTTCCGCCGGGGACTTCTTCGTGGCCATCGGCATGATCGACCAGCTGTCCTACCCCATCATCTCGCTGGCGGGGATCGTGCGGCAGCTGTCCGCCATCCGGCCGGCCTGCCGGAAGATGGAGGAGTTTATTGCCGAGCCGCCCCGGAGCGGCCAGCAGGGCACGGCTCCCAGGCTGCGCCGGGACATCCGCTTTCACGACGTCCGCTTCGGCTACCAGGGCCGGGGGACGGTGCTGGCGGGGTTCAGCCTCACCCTCAAAAAGGGCGGGCGCTACCTGCTGAAGGGGCCCAGCGGCTGCGGCAAAACCACGGCGGTGAACCTGCTGCTGCGCTACTACGAGCCGGACGCGGGAGAGATCACCGTGGACGGCGCGCCGCTGCGCCAGTCAGGCGACCCCTACGCCCGGACCACGGTGGTGCGGCAGGAGGCCGTGCTGTTTCGCGACACCCTGCGCAACAATCTGAGCATGTACCGCCCGGTGCCGGAGGACAGGCTGCTGGATGCCCTGCGCAGCGTGGGGCTGGACCGCTTTGCCAGCCCGGACGCCCTGGATCGGATGGTGGAGGAGGGCGGCGCCAACTTCTCCGGTGGGGAGAAAAAGCGCCTCTGCCTGGCCCGGGCGTTGCTGCGGGACACCGACGTGCTCATTCTGGACGAGCCCCTGGCCAACCTGGACAGGGAGACGGTGGATCGCATTGAGGACCTGCTGCTGGCCATCCGGGATCGGACGGTGCTGGTGGTGTCCCACCAGTTCAGCCCCGGCAAGCTGGGGGCCTTTGACGAAGTGAAGGAGCTGGCGGCGGGAGCCTGACGGACTCTCCGCCGGCCGCGGGGAGGGAGCGCTGTGAAAATCGCCTATCTGGGCATCGACCTGCTCCGGCCGGTGCTGGACGCGCTGCTGGCCGAGGGGTGCCAGGTGATGAAGCTGTTCACCTGCCCGGTGGACAACGTGACGGAGACCAACGCCGCCGTCATCCGCACGGCCCGGGAGCGGGGGATTCCCTATACCCTGGAGCGCATCACCGCCGCCGATCTGGAGGCGCTGGCCGCCGGGGGGTGCGGGCTGCTGGTGTGCGCGGGGTACTATTACCGCACGCCGGTGACGGACGCCTTCCCCATGGTGAATTTCCACCCCACTCCCCTGCCGGTGGGCCGGGGGTCCTGGCCCATGCCCCGGCTCATTCTGGAGGGGGCGGAATTGGGCGGCGTCACCGCCCACAAAATGGCGGCGGACTTCGACACCGGGGACATCCTCCTGCGGGAGACCTTCCCCCTGGACGCCCGAGAGGACCACCGGACCTATATGGAAAAGGTCTATCAGCACATCCCCGGCATGGTGCGCGCGCTGGTGCGCACCATGCCGGAGGTGCTGCGCGCCGCCCGGCCCCAGGGCCCGGGAGAGTACTGGCCCCTGCCCCAGGAGGCGGACTGGACCGTCGCCCCGGACATGGACGCCGCCCAGGCGGACCGGATTTTGCGGGCGTTTTACGGCTACGAGTGCGTCTACCGGGACGCATCGGGCAGGACGGAGCTCATCGGGGGCCGGGTGGTCCCCGGCGGCGGGCCCTTCCCGGTGCGGGGCGGGCATATTGAGGCGGAGCGGGTCCGGGTTCTGCCATAAAAAGCGTCCAAGCGCTTACCTTATTTAAGGAGAGGACTATGAACGAAACCGTCCGTCTGCTCCTCATCTGGCTGGGGACGCTCAGCGCCCTGGCCTTCTGCCTTTTCGGCTGGGACAAGCTGCTGGCCAAGACCCACCGCCGCCGGGTGCCGGAGGCGGCGCTGCTGTGCTGCGCCCTCATGGGCGGCTCCGCCGGCGCGGCCCTGGGCATGGCGGCGTTCCGCCACAAGACCCGCAAGCCCATGTTCCGCCGCATGGTTCCCCTGTCCCTGTGCGCCCACGCCCTTTTGCTGTCCTGGGCGGCCTACCCGGGCGCTTTGCGTTAGGCGCGCTCAAACCTGCCAGCTCTGCCGCTTTCCGGCGAGTCCGGCAGGTTTTTGTTTTTCCAGAAAATTTTGCTTAACTTCCTGTTGACAACCGGCGGTTCAGGGGTTACAATAGCAATAGTTACAATTCAGTTACAAACAGTTACAACTTTTAGAGGAGGCACCCATGGCTGAACAATCCGGCGTTCTGACCTATAAAGGTCATCCGCTCCGCCGCAAAGACAACCTGATTTATTACGGTTCCATGGCCGACAAGTATATTGTCATGATCCAGGTGATGACCACCGAAAAGGACGGCTCCTTGGAGCTGGCCAGCAAGGTCCACCTTCAGCTCCAGTTCACCGACCCCGACCTGAAAAGCCGCGACCGGGTGGTGAAAAAGAGCGACCTGCCCGACCTGTTTTCCGCCATCGACATGGGTTCCATCTGGCTCATGCGTGCCCTGGCGGGCAAGTGACCGTCCTTTACCAAAGAAAAAATACGTGGAGGTATATTCCCATGAGTTTCAAAGTGAAAATGGTCAGGACCCTGGCCGCCGCCGGTCTCGTCCTCACCATGTGCACCGGCGTGGCGTTTGCCTCTATCGGAAGCGCCACCGTCACCGCCGACAGCCTGCGCCTGCGCAGTGAGGCCGGCACCGACTCCGAAACTCTGGCCATGGCGCCCAAGGGGGCCGAGGTCACGGTCGAGGCCGACATGGGCAGCGGCTGGTACCAGGTTACATACGATGAGAAGGTTGGCTATATGTCCGGCGAGTGGCTGAAGATCACCCTTGCCGACGGCACCGTCATCGAAGCCGCCCCCGCCCCCCTGTCCGCCGAACCCGAGCAGCAGCGGGGCCTTGTCACCGCCGACGTGCTCAACGTCCGCGCCGAGGCCAGCACCTCCGCCGAGAAGGTCGGCACTCTCAAGGCCGGCACGGTGGTGGACATCGTGGCCGATCTGGGCAGCGGCTGGTATCAGATCGACTCCGGCTATGTGTCCGCCGAGTACGTCACCCTGGTGGGCGCTGACTTCGAAGGCTCCAGCGAGCTGGGCGCCGCCGCCGCGGCCATGGCCCAGAGCCTGCTGGGCTGCCGGTACGTCTCCGGCGGGCGCGGCCCCAGCACCTTCGACTGCTCGGGCCTGATGTATTACATCTATCAGCAGCTGGGCCATCCCATCGCCCGGGGCTCCTCCAGCCAGTATTATAACAGCGGTTACTTCGTCTCCACCGACGCCATGCAGCCCGGCGACCTGATCTTCTTCTTTGACCGCCGCTTTGACAGCTCCGGCGGCACCCTGCCTACCACCCATGTCGGCATGTACGTGGGCGGCGACCAGTTCATCCACGCCTCCACCACCTCCTACCGGGTGCAGTACGACAGCATCTACGGCTACTATGCCCCCTACATCGTGGGCGCCAAGCGCATTGGCTGATTACATATCCAGTATTTCCCAGCCGTCCGGTCCCAACACCGGGCGGCTGGCGCGCTTTACGGAAAATTATCATTTTGCCTCTTTACATTTGACCCCATCTGGGATAAAATAAGCCTAGCATAGAAAAAGGGGGGGCGCCCATTGAACGACATGGACTATACACGCAAATTCAGCGTCAGCCTGAACAAGGACGAGGAGATCCGCGCCATCCTGTCCTCCGTCTATACCTCCCTTCGGGAAAAGGGCTATAACCCGATCAACCAGATTGTGGGCTATATTCTCAGCGAGGACCCCACCTATATCACCAACCACAACAACGCCCGCACCCTCATCCGCCAGCTGGACCGTGACGAGCTGCTCCAGGTGCTGTTGAAGAGCTATCTCCACGAAAAATGAGCTAAGTGGGCCTGCCGCCGGCAGGTCCACTTTTTTAAGATTTTCCTAAGGAGTGTTTCACGTGAAACATTTGTTTTCCGCTTTGCTGGCCGTCTCCCTGCTGCTGGGGCTGCTGTCCGGCTGCCGGGCGGGCGGGCCGGACGGCTCCGCCCCCCCTCTCCCGCCCTCTTCCTCTTCCCCGTCCCTCTCCCCCGCCCCCTCCGCTGACGCGGAGCCATCTCCGTCCGCCTCCGGCCTGTCCGCCCTGGAGCTGGCCGTCATCGCCTCGGAGCACTCCGGCCGGGAGGATCAGGACAGCCTGGAGCGCCTGGATGCCGCCGGGGATCTGGACCTGCTGACCACCTACGCTCAAAACGTCTATCTGCTCAAGGACCCGTGGACGGACATGGCGGTGATCCGCGCCGCCGGGGCCTCCGCCTTTGAGATCGTGGTGGCGCATATGGAGGACGACAGCGCCGCCGTCCGGGCCGCCACCGCGTTCATGAACTACACCTCCAGCCGCCGGGGGGACTTTGTGGGCTACGCCCCCGCCGAGGCGGACATGGTGGCCAACGGCGAAATTCTGCAAAGCGGTCCCTACGCCGCCCTGTTCATCTGCCCCGATCCCGCAGAGGCCAGCGCAGCCCTGGAGGCCGCTCTCAGCGGCGCCTTTCCCCCTGTAACGGAGACGGAGCCCGTGCAGGAATCCCAGGACCCCGCAGAGCAGGCCTCCGATGTGCAGCGCCTCCGGGACCTGCTGGTGTCCAATCGCGGCATGGAGGACGCAGACCTGGAGCTGCTGGACGACGGCAGCCCGAAAGCCCTGCGCGATTACGTGCAGGACGTCTACGGCCTGAGCCGGAATCAGTGGACGCAGTGCGCCATCGCCCGGGACCGGGCGTCCGCCTTTGAGATCGCGGTGATGCGCGCCCCCAACGACTGGGATGTCACCCGCAGCATGACGAAGCGGCTCAGCGCCTATCTGGACGCCCGGGAGGGGCAGTTTGCCGGTGACGAAGGGCAGCGGGACATGCTCCATCAGGCCATCGCCATCTCCGGCGCCACGGGTGAGGATTACTCTTACGTCGTCCTCCTGGCCTGCCAGGAGGCGCAGGATACGGCCTTGTACTTCTCCATGCAGGCTCCGACCTATGGCTTCAGCTGGCATACACGGTATCAGGATTACCCGGAAACGGACCCCGATTACCCCGGCCGCTGTAAATTCACCCAGCCCAACGTGGACGACATGTCCCTCTACGACACCACCGCCATCCGCAGCGCCTGGGAAACCGGTGACCCTTCTCCCCTGTCCGGCTACGACCGGGCCATCTATGACAACGCCCGGCAGGTGCTGGACCAGGTGCTGGAGGACGGCATGAGCGATTTGGAAAAGGAAACCGCCGTCTACCAGTGGATGGTGAGCCATGTGAACTACGACTGGACCCACGGGGACCGGCTGCTGGAAACGCCCCGGGCGTCCTTCACCCCCTACGGCGGTCTGGTGGAGCACAAGGCGGTGTGCCTGGGCTTTGCCACCACCTTCCAGCTGCTGATGGACCTGTCCGGGGTGGAGTGCGCCACGGTGGTGGGGGCATCCCACCAGAGCCGCTCGGACCACAGCTGGAACATGGTGCGGCTGAACGGCGAGTGGTACTGCGTGGACGTGACCTGGGACGCCAACGCCCGGGAAAACGGGGGACGCGGCCAGCCGAAGGACTGGGATTACTTCAACGTCACCAGCGAGGACATGGTCAATAGCGACCACCAATGGGACTACGTCAACATTCCGGAGGCCACGGCTAAGGACCGGGGCCGGGCGTAAATTTTGCGGAAGAATCACAGGGGCCCCGCCTTCTGCGGGGCCCCTGAAAAATAATGTAGCGAAATGGAATTTTTCTCTTTACAAATCTTTTTTTTCTGGTATAATGAATCCGTTGCAAATCATTCGGGCTCATAGCTCAGCTGGGAGGGCGAGTGGTTCATAAAGCAACGCAAAAATCTGTGAGTTTTGGGTGAACGGGAAGCAGAAACGGACGTTCCAAAAATAGAACATATGGGCTCGTAGCTCAGCTGGGAGAGCGCCGCGTTCGCAACGCGGAGGTCGAGGGTTCGATCCCCTTCGAGTCCACCAAAATCAAAACGGTCGAACCCGCGTCCGGGTTCAACCATTCAAATCCGCAGTATTGCGGTATATAAAAGCACGTTCGGCATTGTGCTTGATACATCCGGGTACGGTGTCGAACAGACTGACCCGGATTGTCCTCCCACCTATGCGGCAATCCAGAAATGGATAGAGGACAATCACGGGGTCAAAATCAGCAAGTCAAGCGTGACTATGGTAAAAGACAAATGCGGGGCCTTGAAACTTGATTTTAAGGCCGGGAAGGAGCCTGACAGCGGTATCATAAAGACAGCAAAGGAAAGGCTTGTTTTAGAGGCATTCCGGGCGTTTGGCGTGGTGTAATGCCTGTGTATTAGGCCGGGAGGTAGATTCTACCTCCCGGCCTTGCCGCACTCTCATACGTTTTGCAATACCCCTAAAAATTGCCAACAAGCGTTACAGGAAAGTACTACGGCGCGTAGCATTTTTTGACCATCAGAAAAAGTGCGTTACAGTCGTTACAAACGCGTTACAGTGCTCCAAAAGTGAAACCCTTGCACCGCAAGGGTTTCGCGGGCCTTGCCCTCCTTTGTAACGCGTGTAACGCATGTAACGCGTTTTTTCCTAACCCTCCGATGGGCAACACCAAAATACATTTTCCTTAAAAATCCCTACAAAATACTACGGGCTGTAAGGGATAATTAAAATCCATATACTCAACGCGTGCGATACAATCATAAGGGCTTGTCGAGTGAAACGGCGGCGGAGCGGCCTTGGCGGGCCGAAGCTGTCAGACGGTGATAATTAGGTGGATAATTAAACATTTTTAATTATCCACCCACACGCAAAATAAAGAACGGGAATTACCCGAACTTAATAGCACTGTAGGTGGTGATACGGCATAGGTTCCTTCTCTATATCTTCTTTAAAAATTAGATATGCATATATATATTTCTCGCTTGCTTTGGCCTCAACACGAGTGATTTCCCGATTTATTACAGCATAATATAAATCCCTATATTCGCACTCTGCTTGAGCTCTTATGACGTTTTCAATTTCTTCTTTGAAATACTTACATATAACTTCGTATTCATCACAAGCCTCAATATCTTCAAATGGCAGATTTATTTTATACTCTTTAATAGCCTGTTTTAGATTTAAAAATTCGTTCTGCACCCCCTTTTTTATCGCAGCTTCTAAGGTGTTTTTCAATTCTTCTATATAACCATAGCATTGCAGTAATTTGAACTGTTCACTCTTCTCAATTTGTTCCCATGAATTTATCTCTCCGTTTTCAATCATTTTTTTCATATTTTGGTGATGGATTCCTGCCAAATCTGTTACAAGCCCAGATTTTGTAAAAAGCTTTTTTTGATATTTAGAATCTGTAAGAAGAGCACAACCTCCTTTTGTTAATGCTATCTCATTGTAAGTAAGCTCACCACGGTCTAATTTTTCCATTGTTTCACGGAAAAGACGATCACGAGTTTTTCCACCCTTTTTTGCCACAATTTCCCTTGCTTTTATCCAACGCTTTTTACGCTCATTGTAATAGTCCATGTAATCACTTCCGGCAAGCGTTACAACATCTTCGGGGGCATATTGAATCTTGTCCACATACTTGATATGCGTAAGGTACGATAACATGTTATCATAGCTATAGCGGCCTGGTTTTGGTTTTTCGATAATCTCCGGGGAAATGCCGATGTATTCTGCAAGCTCTTTCAGCGTGGCCCCGTGCGAGGGTTCAAATCTTACAAGAAGATGATAGTGCATTTTGGCTTCATCGGTGGCCCCGTGAAACTCTTTCGATTTTGAATCAGCCTTTTTCTCGCTCTTATGTTCTATGGCGTACATTTCCTTTACTTTTGCGCCGTTGTTCTCTAAACGCTTCTTAATGACTTCGGCGGTTGATTTACAGTCCCCCAATGCAGCAAGTTCGCTTTCTGTCCAGCCATAATGTGCAGGGTCATAATCGCTTGCAAGCATGAAAGTGTGCAATTTTGCCTCGTTCCCCATTTTTTCCTCCTTTCAATTTTCCGGGGATTGGCTTCCCTATAGGGAGGGAAGCCAATCCATATCGTCATGTTGATTTTCCGCCTGCCTCTGTGCGTCTTCTGCCCTTTTTTTAAGCATTCTCTGATAGGCGCCTTCGGGCCTTCGCGGGGGTGTCGCGCTCTGTACGGGCTGTTTCACTTCGGGGGTGCTATCATCTGTCCCCCCGTCCCCCTCTGCTGCCGTAGGCGGCGTTGTAGGGGCGGGCTGTACGGGGATAGGCGTTTCTGCCCTGATCTCCCGGCGCGGGCCGCTGATTGCGGCGTTAACTATATCCGCTACCATTCGAGCTGATTTCTGCTTTATTCCCGGGACACACTTCAATTCTGGGGTTTCGTTCATCGGAGGCCATGCCGCCGCTTCCACGCTCAATCCGCGCTGTGGAATGTCGGACAAAACGGCCCTGCTTTCCGTTATATTGTTGCGCTGCTCCACCATCCGCAACTGTTCTTTAGCCTTTTCGCGCAGCTTTTCCCGCAGGGCTTCCACTCCGTAGGCATCCCCCAAGGTGTATGACCGCGCTTTATACTTCCTGTCCGCGCCCTCCATGTGGGCCGGAACATCCACAAGCTCATAGGAGATATACTTGCCATACCGCTTAGAAGTGCCGTACCGGGCCGTTACTCCTTCATCCTCCAAGGCTTCCAGAAAATCATCTTCGGAAGTTGCGTTCTCCATGGCAATCCGAATCCGCTCGCGCAAATCATCCTTCCAGATATACGCTGCCGCGCCGCCGTTCTCTGCGGCTTCTTCATTTTCTTCCTCTAACGCACGTTCCGTCTGTGAAAACTTGTCTTTCGCCTTTTTGCCGTTGTCCAGCGTGATATGCCTGCTCGCTACCCGGTTGAAGTTCCGCTTGACATATTCAAATCCCGTCTGCTCATCCGTACAGCCCTTATATTCAATGCTGTCAACGTTACTCACCAGAGCGTGAACATGCAGCTTTCCGCCCTTCCCGTCGTTCTGGACAAAAATAGCGGCTTTCCGATTGGGATAGGCTTCTTCAATAAACTCCTGAACCATTTCTAACGCCAAATAGGCAGCATCTTCGTCTTGCGGGTTCAGTTCTTTTTCGCTAAACGATGTAACAATTCTGCGCACCTGATTTTTATTCTTTTGGGACGCCTTTTCCCAATCCTGCTGCATTTGCTCCTCAAAAGACATAACTTCGTCAGGCAGCATACCCACGCCGCCTATGAGCAAATTCCGCCTTGCGTGTCCGTTGTGACCTTGCCCGTTTCCTCTCGCGTATTGGATAGCGGCCCTTCCGTTTCTTGTGTGGGAAATTCTGGTGTATGCCATGACGTTTACAAATTCCTCCACATTCCTATCAAACCTATCCATGATTTCATTGATTGCTTCCGGGGAGAAACCCTTGCATTCTTCTGTGATGGAGTCGTGCATTTTCAACGTTTCCGAAATGCCGATTTTTCCTGCGCGGAATTGCTTTCCCAAATTTTGTAATCTGACTTCCTGATTGTAGTTGACTCCTATGCGGTTAAGCTCCATCCTCATGTCGGATATTTCCGTGAAAAGGTTTTCAAGCTGCTTTTTGATAACTTCGCCCTGTTCCCTGTCCACATACTGCACTTCGCCAAGATATTCGCTCAAAGTGCCATCAAGGGAACGCCTCATAATTTCCGCTGTGGAGCATCCACCGCTTTTTGCCAGATCGTCAATTTTTTCCTTGACATTAAGGGGTAATCGAGTTGTAACCTGTATCAGTTCGTTTTCATTATCCATATGATTTCTCCTTTTTAAATTTGGACGCAAAAAAACCTGACATCCCTCCCTGTGGAATGTCAGGCATAAAACAGCAAAAAAACAGCGTTTGACATCACAGGGAAGCTATCCGATTTATCACCGCTTCATCCAAAACGCTATATCCGCTCGCTGTTTCCAAACGCTATATCCGCTCGCTGTTTCCAAACGCTATATCCGCTCGCTGTTTCCAAACGCTATATCCACTCGCTGTAAAATCGTGCGAAGTTTCGCTCTTGACATTTGCGGTTTTGTGTTAGCCAAGAAGCATACCCCGCTTGCTCGAAATTATTGTCTGCCGCTCCCGCCGCAGACAATAATTTCTCTTCTTTTACATTATATCACATAATCCCGCAAATGTCAAGAGCGAAAAAATGCAAGTAACGGGAAGCGCCTCGCTTCGCCCTTCCCTACTTGCCGGGGGACACGTTCCGTTTCCCCTCGGAACCCCTTCTTTTGCGAAAATACCTATTGCTTTTCTGTGTCCAAACATATATAATAAAGTGGACAACAAAAAAGGCAGGCCGGAAAGGTGTTGGCAGCACCCGTCCGGCCCTATGCAGGAGAATAGGCCTCTCCCACACAGCAGATATAACTGCGCCTGTTTTTCATTATACCCCCTTCTATGCTTTTTCGCAAGGGGGAGAATGTAGCTGTGCGCTTGTTAGCGGTGTAGGGAATCGTAATCCCTGCGCCGCTTTTGTTGTCTCACGGGGAAAGCCCACGGGGGACGGGAAAGGAAGTACCACCCCCAAAGGCTGAACCGTTGAGACAGCCAATCAAGCCGCGTGGAGCGGTAAAAATTACGAAAAGAGAGGGAACGCAAACATGAAAAGAAAATCAATCGCGCTGCTGTTGGCACTGATGATGTGCCTTGTGCTGTTGTCCGCCTGTGGAGCGAACGACACGCCGGACACCGTGGAACCTCCGGCCTCTGGGGATACTCCCACCGAACAGCAGCCAGCAGACGGGAAAGAGGAGCAGCCGTCACAAGAGCCGGAACAGGGAGAACCGGAAGAATCAGAGGAGCCCCCGCAGGAACCGGAACAGGAACAGCCGGAAGAATCAACGGAACCAGAGCCCGCCGTACCCGCCGAGATGACCTATACTTTCGATGCTGCCACCGGAACGCTGACCTGCTCCGGCGGCGGGGAGATCACCGCCTATAATGGTTATATTGATGCAATCAAAAATACCCTCTTTGAGACGGATGAATACAAATGCCGGCAGGAAATTAAGAAGGTGGTCATTGAGGACGGCGTCACGGCGATTGGCGCCGAGGCGTTTGAGGGCCTCGCCATCACAGAAATCGTCATCCCGGACAGCGTGACGCGGATCGGTACTAAAGGGGTTGGTTATGGGGCGTTTAGCGGCACCCCAATTACAAGCGTCACCATCCCGGACAGCGTAACAGAGCTTTACGGGGATATTTTTCAGGACTGCAAGAATTTGAGCAGTGTGACCCTGTCCAAAAATCTTACTTACATTCCCCGCAATATGTTTAGCCGCTGTTCCAGCCTGACTAGCATCCAGATTCCCGAAGGCGTAACTAGAATTGAGAGTCATGCGTTTGAATCCAGCGGGCTGACCTCGGTCACGCTCCCTGATGGGCTGACTTACATAGGCAGTTCTGCGTTTTCATATTGTCCCATCACGGAGCTTACCATACCTGCAAGTGTGACGGAGTTGGGTAGCAGCGCGCTGAACCGCTGCGACTCCCTGACAGACGTCACCTTCCTGGGCGATACGGACATGGACCATGTGGGGGACTTGCTTAGGGAGGTGCTGAGAAAACCCGTGACTGTCCACGCCCACGCCGGGTCGGTGATCGAGGGCTATCTAAACCGCCAGATTTCCCAGGGCAGCGTAGAATGCACCTTTGCCCCCATCGGCTGAAAACATCACCCCACCAGGCTATGCTTGGTGGGGGCAGTTTATTGCGCGGAGCAAAATGCAGATTATTTGCGTCAATATAACCAATTCACAAAACGTTAATGAATATACCGTCAAAATAGCTTGACAAAAAGTTATTTTGACGGTATAATTTTATTGTCAGAATAACTATAGTTTGTTTGGCGATTGGAGGCGATTTTGTGGGGAACTATTACAGCTATATGCGGATTTCAACCGATACGGAGCGGCAGAATTTCGGTAGACAGGAAAAGGCTCTGAAAAAGTACGCTGAAGAAAAAGGTATTGAATACCTGATTGAATTTGCAGAAGAAAAGTCTGCAAAGAATTTCACGGACAGAAAGCAATTTAACAAGCTCGACAAGCTATTGCAAAGCGGTGACACGGTTGTTTTCAAGGATTTATCCAGATTTACAAGGGAGGCCGAGAATGGCTATATAAAATATATGGAATGGCTTACAAGGGGCATAAATATCGTTTTTCTGGACAATCCCACTATATCCAGCGACTATATCCGGCAAATGATGAATACAGCGGAAAGTCAGGATTTAGTTACAAAGACCGCTATGGAAGGTATTATAAAGCTGCTTTTGATTGTGGAGCTTGACAGGGCGGAGCAGCAGAGGCGTTATATCTCAAAGGCTATAAAAGACGGTATCGCGGCAAGCGACAAGGGAAGCGGACGAAAAAAAGGCTCGTTGGATAAAATGACCGATGAATTAAGACATGATTTAGAGCTTTACATGCACGACAGGACAATTACACAAAAAGCCGTTATGGAAAAGCATGGTATTAGCCGGAACACGCTAAAGAAATATGTAATGAGGCTTGCAGAGGGATAAAGCGGGGGTAGCACAGAAGCGAAAGGCTGTCAAGGCACCGGCTTCGCCTCGCCTGCGGCGGCCTTGACAGCCTTTCGCCCCTGTGCTTTTGTGTAATCAAGAGGTGCTGACGCACCTCCGGCCAAAGAGGCCCGGCGGAAATTTTGAGACATACGAAAACCACCAAACAGGAAAGGAGCGAATCACAGTGGCTAACAAAATGAAAAAGTTCAAGCGAAATCCGGGAAATATCGCCTTTTGCTACTATCGCTATAGCTCTGACGCACAGCGGGATGTTTCCATTGACCAGCAGCGGCAAGCGGCCCATGAGTACGCAGAAAAACACGGCTATATCATTCCCCCCGGCTGTGAATTTGAGGATAGAGGTATCACGGGAACTACAATAGAAAGACCGGGATTGCAGCACATGCTTTATGAGGCAAAGCATAAACGCCCCGCCTATTTGATTCTCTGGAAGCTGGACAGGCTTTCCCGTGAAATACATGATTCCTTTTTTATTGACGCACAGTTGCAGGATTCCGGCGTTCAGATCGTTACCGTAGGTGAGCCGCTTCCAGATGATAGCCATATGCGCTATGTGATACAGGCGTTATATGCTTCTATGGCGCACAACTTCATTGAGAACCACCGCAGCAACGTTATGAGAGGACAAAATTTTAATGCTGAAAATGCGTTGTATAACGGCGTAAAAATTTTGGGGTATACTGGAAAGCCAAATGAGAAGTATGAAATTGACCCGGAAACCGCGCCGATTGTCCGGAAAATCTTTACCGATTATGTGGAGGGGAAACCCCTTCAAAAAATAGCGAATGAGCTAAACGAAAGTGGGCTCAGGAGTGTTCGGGGCAATAAATTTGTTGTGAACTCGCTAAATATGATACTTCGCAACAGGGCGTATATAGGCGAATATAGATGGGGTGAGTATGTCATACCGGGCGGAATGCCTCAAATTATTAGTGTTGAGCTGTTTGACGCTGCCGACAAGAAGCTAACAAAGAATAAGCGGGGCGGCACAGGTGCGGCGAGGAAGTTAAACCCAGAAGAAACTGATTTCTGGCTCACAGGTCATATATATTGCGGTGAATGTGGTGCCACTCTTCATGGTATATCTGGGACGAGTAAAACCGGGAAAATCTACTACTATTATTCCTGTTTGAACCACCAGAAAAAAGCGTGTAAAATGGGAAATCAGCGAAAGGAGAAACTTGAAACAATCGTAAGATATACCCTTGACCGAATACTTGAAGATTCTGAATTAAGGCTGATTATCGCAAAGCTGTGTTTCGACTATTACGCAGATAGCAAAAGTGATGATAAGGGGGCATATCTGGAATCGCTGAAAAGCAAGCTGAAAGACGTTGAGGGCAGATTGCAAAACTTTGTAAAAGCCATTAGCGCGGGAATTTTCACCGAAACAGTCCAAGAGGCCATGACCGAGTTAGAAGTCCAGAAGCGCATGTTGAAAGAGCAGATCGAAGCGGAAGAACTTCGGGAAAAGTACGATATAAAACTTGATGATATTGTGAAATTCTTCGAGAGTTTTGTAGGGAATCTGGATAATAAAAAGCTGAGGGAATATGTCCTTAACATTTTTGTTGACAAGATATATGTTTATAAAGAGAGAATGGTTATCACGTTCCATTTCACTGATGATAAGCAGGAATTGTCTTATGAAGATACTCTTGAAATGATAGAGAATCACAGGTATCTAATGGATTGCGTGAATGACCCGGAAGCGCATGTTGTTGATAGTCCGGCAGCGGCAAAAATGATGGAAAGCATTATCAGTGTGGGAGGCACAGACCCCGATTTTTTTCCGTAAAGGGTTCGACTACTTCTGATTTGGTTCCACCAAAGCAACATAATCCGAACTTGTTCCCCATCGGGGACGGGTTCGGATTTGCTGTTTATCTGGATAATCTCATATAAAAACGGCCCCATCCGTCAAGGATGAGGCCGTTTTTTGTAACACGTCCACCTTATTTCCCTTCTCAGCGGTGAACTCCTGCATTTCAGAAAGAACCGGCGGCCGGCAGCTCATCACGCGCCGCCCCTGTTGTCCAGCTTTTCAAACAGGAACTCCTCAATGAACTGGGCCCGCTGGGCCTTGGCTACGTGAGAAATGTCCGCCACCGGCTTTGCCGCACCGTTCAGCGGCGCCATGGAGATGATGAAATCATAGCTGCTGTCCGGATATACGGAGAACTGGTACGGGGAACAGATGTCCACAATTTTGATCTGCGGCAGGCTGTCCTGCAAGAGCTTGCGCTGGCTCTGCTGGATGATAACTCCGGCGTTGGACACCAGCAGGGCTCTCCACTTGACGGTGGTGCGGTCCTGGGCCAGGGCAAAGTGGAGCGTCAGGGCGATAAGCTCCTGCTGGTCGGGGGACACCCCGCCCAGACGGTGGTAAAGGAGAGCCTGCTTTTTCACGCTGGCGTACAGCTCCCGGCAGGATTCGGGCAGCTGGATGTTGTGCCTGGATCTGGAACCGGGATTTTCCTTCTGCTGGTAAATGGCGCCCTGGAGGTGGGCCAGCAGTCCGAAAAACAGCACCTTGTCCGAGGCGAACCGCCCGCCTGTCTCCGCATCCACCGCCTCAATGAGCTGGAGGGCCAGCAGCTCCACATTCTCCGGCACCTTTCGCTCCTCCTCAATTTGAGACTGAAAGGCGTTATAGCTCATCAGGTGGATGCAGATATAGGTGCACTCCGACTCCGGCAGGCGGATTCGGAACGCGTCGGCCAGCCGTCCGGCGATGAAGCGGGCGGTGTTCATCTCCTGCTGCGGAAACTCCCCATCAGGCGGAAGGAACTCCTTGCTGATCTGGTGCCCATGCCGCAGGCGGAACACGCTGATGGTGATGTGGGTGGCCAGAGAGGTGAAATACTCACTGCCCATGAAAAAGTCGAATTCCCGCTCCGCCTCCTCAATGATGCCGCACACCTTTTTGATGTCCTCCTCGGCATAGACCTGCTCCATTTTCTCCAGCCGGTCCTTGGCCAGCCGCACCGGGTCGGCCTGACCCACCGCCGCCGGCTCCCGCCGCTCGCACAGATCGAAGAAGCCCGCGATGGCCGAGCGCCGGGCCACCTCCTCCCCGGCGATGCCGATGCCCCGGCCCTGGGTCTTGAACAGGCGCAGCTGGTACTGGGCCAGCCAGTTTTCCGCCCAGTCCAGGTCGGAGAGGATCACAAAGCGGCTGACATAGAAGCTGTCCGCCAGGAATTGGATGGTCAGCTCCTCCCTGGAAAAGATCAGGCTGCGCAGAAGCTCAATCCGCCGGTCCGCGCTGCCGTCCGCCAGGGTGAAATATTGATTGTTCAGCAGCGTGGCCAGGGTCTGGCGGCCCGCCGCGTCCAGCTCCAGCCGGATGCCGTAGCCCTGCTTCTTCACGATGCGGACATTGGGCAGCTCGTGCTCCACAAGCCATCCATCCGCCTTGTTCAAATAGTTCTGCACAGACCGCTTGGAGATGTCCAGCGTCTGGGAAAGGCTGCTGAGGGTGACAAAATCGTTCCGCTCCAGCAGTGCCAGCAGCATCTTCCGCATGGTCTTTTCAGAATGGCGCATACCGCTCCCCTCTTTCCGCGCAGTGTACGGCTGTTCCCCAGCCTATGCCCTGGTGCCGGCCTTCTCCCGAAACACGGTCGCAGACCTTACCGCCATGTCAAATCCGGTGCGGCACTCCCCGTTGGTGAAGATGGTCAGGCAGCACATGAGGAAGGGGAAGCCCTGGAAGATGTAGAGGGACAGCATTTTCAGCGCGCTCCTGGCGCACAGCAGCAGGCTGTGGAGGGCGCGGCCGCGGGCGGGATTCTGGGGCGCCGTGCGCAGTCCCATGGCCAGCTTGCCCAGGGTGGAGCCGCAGGTGGCAAGCTGGGTGAGCGCCTCGTAGCAAAACCCGATCAGCAGCAGTACGCTGTACGCGCTGTTGAATTGGGTGAACACGGCGGCGGTGAGGGCCTGGTCCTGTCCGCCCGCCGCTTTGGCGGCATCCATGGCGGCCTGGACCGCGAAGAAGTCGGGCCGCCCGGTGAAGCGGTAGGCGGCAAACGACAAGGCGATCACAACAGCGGCGTCGATCAAAAACGCCAGGAACCGCCTGCCCCGCATTCCGGCAGGCGCTTTCGCGGTCTCAATGCCCAGAAAACCCATGGTAACCTCCTTCAAAAAAGCTGGCGGAGAGGCAGCCGGAGGCTGTCCCCCCGCCAGTATGAATGCTTATGCCATACGGGATCAAACGGGAATCGGCGCGTGTTTACGAGTTGGCGGCGGAAATTGCGGCCAGCTCATCCTGATAGCATTTCTTGTCCCACACCCGGATGAAAGGCAGCCAGATCACGAAGGATACCGCCAGGCCGCACAGCTGGGCCACCACGCCCATGATGCTGCCGGTGGTGAGGAAGCCGCTGATGAGCACCGGGCAGGTCCAGGGCACCATGTTATTGCACAGGGGGAACAGGCCGATGGCGGTGCCCAGGTACTGCACGGACATGGCCGCCATGGGGGACAGGATGTAGGGGATCATGAGGATGGGGTTGAGCACGATGGGCAGGCCGAAAGTGACCGGCTCGTTGATGTTGAACAGGCCGGGGGCGATGCCCACCTTGCCCACGTTCTTGAGGAGCTTGGACTTGGCGAAAATCAGCATATAGACGACCACGGGCAGAGTGGCGCCGGAGCCGCCCATCCACACGCCGTTCTCATAGAAGGTGAAGGTCACAATGTTGTGGGCACCGGTGGAGACGTTCTCCGCCATGTTCATGATCCACAGAGGCTCGAAAATGGGGAACACCACGATGGCCGATCCGTGCAGGCCGAAGGACCAGAGCAGATGCTCCACAAAGCAGGCCACAAGCGTGCCCACATAGGAGGTCCCGAAGTGCCGCAGGGGCGTGGAGATGATATCGCTGACAAATTCCGGGAAGCCGCCCCAGGGGGTGGCGGAGAACGCCAAGCGCACCACGGTGAACAGCACGATGATAACGGTGCCGGGCAGCAGGGCGGTGAACTGGGCGGACACCGCCTTGGGCACGGAGTCGGGCAGCTTGATGGTGAAGTTCTTCTGCACCAGCAGGCGGTAGATCTCGCCCACGATGAGGGCGGTGAGCAGGGCGGTGAACAGGAGTGTGGCGTCCAGGGAGCCGGCAACCCATGCGCCCACCGTCTCGCCGTCGGCGTTGGTCAAGGCGGTCGGAACCACCACGGCGAAAAATGCCGCCATGGCGATAATACCTGCGGGGGTTCCGTTCTCCCCATAGCTGTTCACCAGGGAGCTGGCCACGCCAAAGCAGGCCACAACGGCCGAGATTCCATACGTGGCGTTCATGATGACGCCCTGGAAGGCGTTCCAGTCCTCACCGAACACGCTGGCCATGAAATCCAGGAACGCCTGGACGGGGAACTCCCCAATAATCATGGAAAACGCGCCCAGAATCAGCAGAGGCATGATCATGACCACGCCGTCGCGCAGAGCCAGCAGGTGGCGCTGCCCGCCCAATTTGGAGGCTACCGGAAGAAATTTTTCCTCCATGAAGCTCATAAACCCGCCTGTCTCTTTTTTCATGTTTTCTCCTCCTTCTTAACTCTTTTTCTCTTGATACTCCCGATACGCCTGCTCGAAAATCTTCTCCACGTTCTGTAGGGCGTAGTCGGACATATCCATGATTTGAATGACGGGGATCTCTCCGCCATACTGGTCCTGGAACTTCTTGGCCATGAAGCGAACCTGCGGACCAATCAGCAGGATATCGGTCTGATGGATGCGGTCCTCCACCCGCTGGAAGGCGCGGGCGTCGATGTCGGTCTCGATCCCCTTGCCCTTGGTATAAGCCGCCATCTTATCAACCAGTACGCTGGTGGACATGCCCAGGTTACAGATCAGTGTGATGGTAAGCATTATCTCTTTCCCTCCAATTCAATCAGCTTTTGGTGGACCTGGAGGAACTCGTCCGCCACGTCCCGCATCACCAGCGCCAGGTTGAGGTGATCTTGAGCGTGAACCATGAGCAGGGATACGGGGGCGGCGCTCCCGCTCATCTCCTCCCGGATCAGATCCGTCTGAATCTCGTGGGCGGCCACCATGCCGTCGTCCGCCTTGCCCAGCGCCGCCCTGGCCTCGTCAAATTTCCCCTCCTTGGCTAAGCCGATGGCCTCCATACAGCTGCTCCGGGCGTCGCCCGCCTGGGCAATGAGGCCCATCGCCACTTCCATGCTGTCCATGTTCTTCCCTCCCTGTTGTCAGATTTGTCAGGTCTCCCCGAATTTTTCCGCGAACAGCGTCTCCAGCGCCTGGGCGGCGGTCTCCTCGTCCGGACCGTCGATCTCCACGGTCACGACGTCCCCGTGCTTTGCGTTGGCCATCATGACGCCGGTGACGCTTTTCAGATCAAAGCGCCGCCCCTCCTTACAGACATTGACCGTGCTCTGGAATGCGCTGACGCTCCGGGTGATGCGGGAAGCCACCCTTGCGTGAAAGCCCAGCTTGTTGCGCACCTGCAGCTCCTTTACGACCATTTTTTCACCTCCTCCTTCATACACTTCATGACCGCCTGGTCAGAAGAGCACTGAAGCACCCGGTCAGCCAGCCGCCTGCACTTTGCGGCGCTGCACTGGCTGATGGCGCGGCGGACTCTGGGGATGGATGGAATGCTGACGCTCAGGTTGTTCACGCCCATGCCCACCCAGAGGGGGATCAGCTCGTCCATCTCCCCAGCCTGTCCGCAGATATCCACCTCAATGCCGTGCCGGTGGGCGCATTGGCACACATGGTCCACCATGTGGAGCAGGGCGGGCTGGAAGTAGGAGTTGAGACCGGCCACCTTGGCATTGTTCCGGTCTGCGGCAAACAGGTATTGGGTCAAATCATTCGTACCGATGCTGAAGAAGTCCACGCACCCGGCAAAATGATTCGCCATCACTGCGGCGGCGGGGGTCTCCACCATCATGCCCAGGGACACCGGGCCGGTCTCCACGCCCCGTTCCTTCAGCTCCTCCCGGACCTGGACGACGGCTTCCCGGGCCCGCTCCACCTCGGGCAGCGCAGCGATCATGGGAAGCATCAGCTGCACCGGCCCCAGAGCGGCGGCCCGGAGGATGGCGGCCAACTGGGGCCGGAACACCTCCGGATGATCCAGGCAGTAGCGGATGGCCCGGTAGCCCAAGAAGGGGTTGTCCTCCTGCGGGACGTTCAAATAGGGGATATGCTTGTCGCCCCCGACATCCAGCGTGCGCACAATGAGGGGCCGTCCGGCCAGGCCGGCGGCAATGGCGGAATAGGCCGCGTACTGGGTCTCCTCATCCGGGGGCGTCTCCCGCTCCATATACAAAAGCTCTGTCCGCAGCAGGCCAACGCCCTCGCCGCCCTGCTTCAGCAGTTCCGGCACCTCCAGCTCCGAGGTGATATTGGCGTACACCTTCATGGGCTGCCCGTCCGCGGTGGCGGTGACCATGTGCCGGAACCGCTCCAGCTCGGTCTGCTCGGCCCGGTATGCCGCCTCGTATTGCTCAAACGCCTGAATCTCCTCCGGCGTTGGCTCTGGGATCACCTGGCCGCGCACGGCGTCCAGCAGAAGCGTCTGACCATCCCGCACCAGCTCCAGCAGCCCCGCCGCGCCGATGATGCAGGGGATGTTCATAGACCGGGCCAGGATCACGCAGTGGGAGGAAAGCCCCCCCTTTTCCAGAACGATTCCCCGGAGCCCCTGCCGTCCCAGCTCCACCACTTGGGAGGGCGTGAGGTCCAGGGCGGCGGCAATTTTGGGGCCGGGATGGACCGGGGCCGCGTCCCGCTGAGACAGCGCCCGCAGCAGCCGCTTCTCAATGTCGGTAATATCGGCCGTCCGCTCGTTGAGGTAGGGGTTGTCCAGCGCCGACAGCTCGTCGCGATAGGCTTGGGAGCACTGGGACACAGCGTACTCACAGTTGACCCGTTCCTCCCGAACCATGCGGGTGATGCGGCCCATATAATTGTCGTCCTCCAGCAAAAGAAGCTGAAAATCCAGAATATCCGCGTGATCTGCGTCGCCCTCCTCCTGGAGCTGGCGGATCAGCTCGGACAGGGCTGCCCCGCACAGGCCGGCCGCGGCGTTAAGCCTCGCCTCTTCCGCCGCCGTCTGCTCCACGGCGCGGCGGCCCACGTCCGTGTGCTGTTCCGCGATGACCTGGACTCTGGCCAGAGCCATTCCGCCCACAGCAATCGTTCCGTTCATAAGTTCCCTCCAATCTGTGCCTGTTGCCAATAAGTATGGGGGATTTCAAGATGACCTTAGTATATCATGCACAAGTAAAAAGGTAAATGGTGGGAAAAACCGATTATTTTCCACATCAATGTGGAAATGTGGCAATTAACTGATTTATCTTCTCGCGGCACGGGCGCCGCGCTGTAATCGCGGCAGACCACATCAGAGGACCGCTTATGTCCAGATGGCGTTCCATAAAAATGTGTGCCGCGGGGCAGAGAAAATAAAAAAGCACTTCCCTTTCTTGGAGAAGTGTGGTATACTGCTACCCAAGTCTATCGTCCATTGGTTCAGTATGGCCCGCATCCTACGAACAAAAGAACGAACGGCTTTTTATTCTGCCTATCAAAAAAATCGTCCAGAAAGGGAGCGACAGGAACGTGACGGGAAAGCAAGGGGACTTCCTCGCCGGCCGGGGAATAAAACGGAGCCTGAATGGAAGGATATTGAGAAATACAATCCTTAATATCCTGATTTTAGTGGTCATATGCTGTGCTATTATGGCCCTTTCCTTGCAGTCGCTTGCCAACAGCATTTTGTTGGACAGCCTTCAGCCCATGGCCCGGCAGTCGGCTAAGACCGTGGAGGCCAACATCCACATGCTGGCCGACCGCATGATGACCATAGCCGGAGACTCGCGGCTGAAATCCGCCGGCGGAGAAGTTGAGCAAAGCCGCGGCGAGGTGCTGAAGGAGGCCGCCGAGATCTATGAGCTTTACACAATCGCCCTATATGGCCTGGATGGGCGGCTGGTGCAGGGAATCGACGGCGCGCCGGCAAGTCTGGACAGCGGCTTCTTATCGCTGCTGGCGGAAACGGACAACCTGACTACTAACTCCTCCACCATCTACCAGGGAAAGCTGGGCATTACGATGGGTATGCCGGTGAAGGAAAACGGCGAGACCGTCCTCTACGTGATGGGCGTATATAAATATGATACCCTCAACGATGTCATCAGCAGCATCAACCTGGGCAGAAGCGGCATGGCCTACATGGTCAACCGGGAGGGCATCGTCACCGGCCATCCAGATCAGGCCGTGGCCCTGGGCGGAAGCTCGCTGGTTCAGCTCAGCGGCGGCAATGAGGCCGCAGTTGAGCGGGTGACCACCGGAGAGACAGGGGCCACGGAATTCCCCATTGACGGCGAGAAGATGCTGGTGGCATTTTCCCCCATCCGGGGTACGCAGTGGTCGCTGGTCATCCAGATTCCCAAGTCGGATTACAGCCACTTCATCAACGGGGCCATGCTGGTGTCCATTTTGTCCACCATGGCGGTTCTGGTTGTCTCCATTTTGCTGGTCCTGCGCCTGGCACGCTCCATCTCCAACCCGGTGAAGCGGGTTACGGAGCGGATGGTAGCCTTCTCCAACGGCGACCTGCATACAGAGGTGGCACATGTCCGCTCCGGGGATGAGCTGGAGGTCATGACGCAGACGCTGGAGGACACGCTGGCCAGCATGAACCGGTACATATCCGATATTCAGCAGGTGCTGACCCAGGTTGCCGGGGGCGACCTGGTCACCGAGCCCCAGGTGGACTACAAGGGCGACTTTGTGCTGATCCGCGGCAGCCTGCGCACCATCACGGAGTCCATGAACGAGACCCTTCTGGGCTTCCGCGCCGCCGCGGACCGGCTGACGGATATGGCGGAGCAGCTCAGCGGCCAGTCCGCGCAGCTGCATCAGGCATCTCTGGAGCAGAACCAGTCTACCGAGGAGCTGGTCCATGAGGTGACCCATGTGAAGGAGCGGCTGGCCGACGTCACCCAGAGCAGCAGTCAGACCCGTTCCCAGACGGCAGAGATCACCCAGCGCATTCAAAGCGCCAACGAGCAGATGGCCGCGCTGTCCTCCGCCATGGACGATATCAGCGCCAATGCACAGCAGATCACAAAAATCGCCAAGGATATTGAGGATATCGCCTTCCAAACCAATATTCTAGCCCTCAATGCCTCCGTGGAGGCGGCCCGTGCCGGAACCGCCGGGAAGGGCTTTGCGGTGGTGGCCGACGAGGTGAAGCAGCTGGCCGCTAAGAGCGCCGAGGCGGCCCAGAGCGCCACGGAAATGGTGGATAACACCAAGTCCATCATCCAGACCGGCGTGGTGCTCACCGCAGATACCGCCGGGTCCCTGCGGGTGATTTCCGACGTCTCTGCGAAGATCGGCGCAATTACGGATCAGCTGACGGCGGCGGTGCAGGGCCAGGAGACGGCGCTGACCTCAATGGAGGCGCGGATTGACGTCATCTCCTCCATTGCCGACCGCAACCTGCAAAACGCCGGGGAGACGGAGCAGTCCAGCGGACTGCTGGCAAGGGAGGCGGAGGCGCTCCAGTCTCAGGTGAGAAAATTTATTTTGAAGGAGAAGTGCCGCAGATGAAACGGATTTGTGCTATACTGTTGAGCCTGCTGCTGATGGCGTCGCTGCTGACGGCCTGCGGAACTCAGGCGGGAATCCAGGACGGATATTATACTGCCCAGGCATCCGAATTCAGCCACGGCTGGAAGGAATATGTCACAATTTTGGTAAAAGGCGGGAAAATTATCTCGGTGGAGTACAATGCGGAGAACGCCAGCGGCTTCATCAAGAGCTGGGATAACACATACATGCAGACCATGCTTCACGTTAACGGCACCTATCCCAATGAGTATACCCGCTACTACGCGAACCAGTTCCTGGAGGGTCAGGGCGAGGGGACCATCGACGCAATCTCGGGAGCGTCCTCGTCCCATGGAACATTTCAGATTTTGTCTCAAGCCGTCCTGGAGCAGGCCCGCAAGGGCGATTCCACCATCTTAGTCGTGGATACATCCCATTGACGCTGGAGCGTGCCGGGGATTTGGGTGGCACAGCGGCCGAGAATTGCGCTGCCGCGGCCACTGGAAGTAAGCTAAAAAAGGGAGGCACGCAGAAGGCCGCGCCGCTTATGCCCATATTTAATGGATACATGAACACATAGTCCGATGCCACGTTGGACAGCGCTTCTGCAATCATGGCCTCCCGACCCAAGCGGTTGCCAATGAAAATACCGTCTACAATGAGTTAAACAGCAGCCCAACCATCTGGGGAACCGCATAGCGGAAAAATAATTGATATGCTTTGCCCCGTGTCAAGGGTCCAAAAAAATCAGTTGACTTTTGACTTGACCCGTGGTATGATACATAAAAATTCATAAAAGTGAATGGGGAACTCTTTGCCGCCGGGTGAAGCGGGAACGCCAGACCTTCTATCGTTAGGCCACAGAAGATAGAGGGACTGGCGTTATATTTTTGTGAAAAAGGAGGGCAGGAATGTGTTTCGTGAAATGAGACGCAAGGGCCAACAACTGTGTGAAGCGGATTGCGCCGCCGTGTTGGACCGTGGAACCTCCGGCGTGCTGGCGCTGGAGGGCGGCGGCTACCCCTATGCGGTGCCGGTCAATTATCTGCACCGCGACTGGAAAGGAAGCCGTCCAACTGGTTAAGGCAGGGCAGGCATAAGGATATTGTGTGTGCATATTCGGTTCCTGGCCCATTCCTGGGGCCGATGCAAAATATTTTTTAGGAGGTTCCTATCATGAAAAAGTTTATTGCCGATCCATCTTTTTGGGAGCTGTTCCCCAGCGCCGCCATCGGGGTGCTCACGGTAAAGGACATTGACGAGGCCGCCCAGCTCGAGCCGGAGCAGGCCGCAGAGGTAGAGGCATTGCTCAAAAACGCTAACGCAGCCGCGCTGAATCATCTGGATGAGGGCGTCGCGCTGTCCCAGAACCGTCCTGTGGCGGTATGGCGGGAGGCATATCAGAAGTTCCCCACCAAAAAGGGGGTCCGCTGTTCCATCGAAGCACTGCTGAAGCGGGTGTCCAAGGGAGATCCGGTGGGTTCCATCGCCCCCACAGTGGACATCACCAACGCGATCTCGCTGAAGTATGCTCTGCCCATCGGGGCGGAGGACATGGATGCCTTTGACGGCGACCTCCATCTGGGCGTGATGGCGGGCGGCGAGGACTTTCTGCCCATCGGTGCGGATGAGCCTGACCCGCCCCGGCCGGGCGAGCTGGCCTACTATGACGCCGCCGGTGTGGTGTGCCGGTGCTGGAACTGGCGGGACGGCAAGCGCACTGCGGTAAAGGATGCCACCACCGCTGAATTCATCGCTATGGAGTGCGTTGATCCGGCGCGGATGGATGATTTGAAGGCTGCGCTGGACGAGCTGGCCGGGCTGCTGGAGAAGTATACAGGGGCCAAGGTGGTGTCCAAGGGTGTGGTGGACAACGCCAGCCGGGAAATTTTGATTCAAGAGTGAGCGGCAGCGGGATAGTCTTTCCTGTGGGAGTGTCAGCGTGATGGTGCCATGGAGTCCGCTCCCTGTTTGCCAAAGGAAGCCCCTGCATCGGATGGTGGGATAGACGAACAGTATGAAGGCGAACAAGGAAAAATCTAGCACGCTGTAATCATAGAGATGCGCTCTGCCGGGGCGAAGCGCTCAAAAAGTTCTGAAAAATGTGGCCAGGGTTTTCGAACCCTGGCCACATTATAGCCGTCATTTTAAGCTGAAAGAGATGTACGTCCAATCGGAATAGACATCCGTCCCGTCGACGGTTTTTATCGCCCGAACGCCATAAATATAGGTGCGGTTGGTAGAGAAGGGGCCGAGAGTAATCTGGGGATTCTCTTTTTCCCACGACTGCAAGCCGCCTGATTCGCTCTCCATAATCGTTTCAAATGTTCCGTCTGTAAAACGGGCGAATTGGTATTTTTCAGCCCCATCCACTGCATCCCAGGAAAAGTTGAGAATATCTTCCTTTTCCTCATCCCGCTCCCATTTCAGGTTTGCGGGTTTGGAAAGCTGACTGCCTGCGCCGGGTTTCAAATCAACCGGGTTGAAGGAGATATAGGTCCAATCGGAATAGATGTCCGTTCCGTTGACGGTTTTTACCGCCCGAACGCCGTAATAACGGTTACCATCGGTAGAAATGGGGCCGAGAACAATCCGGGGATTCTCTTTTTCCCACGAAGCCGGCTTGCCCGATGTTCCCTCCCTAATTGTTTTATATGTTTCATCCGTGAAGCGGGCGAACTGGTACTTTTCGGCTCTGTCTACAGCGCTCCAGGAAAAGATACAGTTGCTTTCGTCTTTCTCATCCCGTTCCACGCTCAAGTTTTCTGGCTTAGAAAGCGTGTTGTTTTCCGCTTCCGCAAGCTCATCCAGTTGGAAAGAGCCATAGGTCCAGTTGGAGTAATAATCCTCTCCGTTGACGGTTTTGATTGCCCGGATGCCGTAATAGTAGGTATAATTGCTTTGGAGTTTGATCAGGCCGATGCCTGCCCGCGTCTTGTTCCATGATTTCCAAAGCTCATCATGGGCACTGTCCTTGAAGAGCGCAAACTCGTATTGCTCCGCGTCCGCCACTGCGTTCCATTGGATATTCGCCTCGGTGCTGGGATTTTCCGGATCGGCGGTTACCACAACGCCCGTAGGCTTGGAAAGCTGGCGTTCCTCATCCCAAATAGAGTCGAGCCTTTCGGAGAAATAGTTCCAATCAGAGTAGTACTCCTTGCCATCGACGGTTTTCACCGCCCGGACGCCGTAATAGAACATCTGCTCAGGTTTCAGGTTCCAGACCGCTGTCTGAGACTCTTCCGTGCGCTTTGAGCGTTCGCCCTTTGAGGTTATCATGATCTCTGAATAGCTGCTGTCCGTAAAGATTGCGAATTCATATTCATCGGCGCCCTCCACATCGGGCCAGTCAACCAAAATGCCGTTATCATGCTCACCGTCGTCCAATACGGTAATCTGGATCGGATCAGGCATATCCACAAGGACCTTTTCACCCTTGATGTCGTACGTCGTAGGCTGATAGTCCGTTTTTGAGATTTCCGGGATCCACTGGCCTTCCGGATGGCGGTAGACGTGGGATTCTTGATCGCCGTCCCTGGCTTTGGAGGTTGCGTCACCGACGTTGAGATACCCCAATTTATCGTTCCCGGTCGCGTTCCAGCAGACATTGACGCAATAGTAATTCTGATCGTCGCAAAGCACTACGTTCCAAGCGTGTCCCGCGCTCAGCCCACCTGTCGCCGGCACGTCCATTGCGCCCATCATGGCGGTAAACACCTTTGAATACCCTGCGCACACGGTATTTTCCGACAGCACGGCGGTATAGAGGGACTGATTGAGCCACTGTTTCTCAATTTGATCATCCTCTAAGCTCTCATAATCATAAGTGACGGTTTCGCAGAGAAAATCGTTGGTTAAGTACTCCTTTTGATAGGTGGTACCCGCGTTTTCGTCCACCAGGGCGATCCATCCGTCCAGTTTGTCGAACAGATCATTCGTGACCTCCGCGCGCTCGCTTCCGTTCGCCCAACAGGCATAGACGTATGGTTTAATCTCCCGGCTGGTTCTCAGATAGCCTGGGCCAAAAAAGTAATACTGGGGGCAATTATACAGAAACCACCGGTAGACACCCCCCGCTTCTTCGTGCGTCAGCCCAAGATCCGCATAAGGGACCCCGCCGGCTACGCACCATTGGTCGTCAAGCAGAGAGCTTTCAATGGCGTTGCGGTCGGTATTTTTCAGATATCCTAGGCAGAACGTATCCAGCCGGTCATAGAAGGTGGCCTCCGCGTCGTTCAAAAGGGCTTTGCCCAAGGAGCTGGAGTAAGAAGCCCAGTTCCGCTGCTTGACCGAAACGCCGTCGGGATCGTCGCGGAGCTGGCTCTCCATTTCCATGAGGGCGTGCTCAATTTTCTCGTTGTCCTCCTCAGAAATCTCCCAGCTTTCCCCTGTTATCAGGCCTGTGGGCAGGGTTGACAGCAGAGATGATTCCGTATTCGCGGGATGACCTTCGATGGATTCCTTCGGCTTGGAGCTGCTTTCCTCGTTCGGGAAACAGCCTGCCAGCGCGAGCAGCAGGCATACCGCCAAAGTGAAGGCGATGAGCCGAATGTTTTTTGATTTGTGCGTTTTATTTTGTGAGATACCCTCCTTGTGCTCTTATTTCTCTGCGGAATACGCGGTTCTCCATCTGATGATGTGCCGACGCGCCGCCGGACTTTACTGGCACTGTTCCTCCAGCGTTGAAATGCACCTCCCATGACTTCTTCTGATTTTGCGCAGTTGATTATAACACGCCAAACTGCATTTTTCAACGGAAAACTCCCCTATTATGATCCGCAGTTTGAACAGGGCAAGCCCTATAAGAAAATTTCCCGTGAGGGGAGCAGCAGCCCCGGCTATAGAAGATTCCTGCGTTTCAGCAACGGTTCGGAGGACGACCTGCGCTTTCTTGGAAACCTTTTCGTACAGCGCACCGTCCATCCCACCTAGAAACCCGTGGAGCTGTGCGAGTATCTCATCAAAACCTATACCCGGCCCGGAAAGATCGTTACCGACATCTGCACTCGCTCCGCCACCGCCGCCGTGGCTGCCGTCAGCAGGGGCCGCCGCTTTGTCTCCTTTGAAACCGCCCTGGCTTTCTATGCCCCGGCCACGGGGCGCATCCGTCTGGCTGGGGAGGCAGTCAAGGCCGGGCAGAAAGGAGTGTAACGATCGGAGACTATTCTATCATTTACGCCGATCCCTCATCAAAAGAGCCTGCAAGGTGCGGCAGAGCGGCACTATCCCACGATAACGATTGACGAGTTATGTGGGCTCCCGGTGGCAGATCTGGCCGCCCGAGACAGCGCGCTTTTTTGTGGACTACATTCCCACGGCTCCCCGAGACTTTACGGCTCATTAAGGAATGAGGCTTTACCTAGTAAGAGCGTGGCCTTTGTCTGCCTGAAAAAGAACTAAAAAGCGGATAGCTAGCTTTGCAGGCTGGGCTTTTGGACAAGGGGGAACACAGAAATCTGCCTGCTGGCTACCAGGGGCACCCAAGCGGCAGACGGCAAATATCCATCAATTTATCATTTCCCGCATAGAGGCCCACAGCAAAAGCCGGATGAGGCCCAGGAAAAGCTTACTGCCCTCATGGGCGATCTGCCCCGTGTGGGAGCCGTTGACAAAGTGCCAGGATTTGAGAGATCAGCGAGGTTTGCGGCAAGAAAAAAGACGCCCATCGGCGTCACACTGAGTATTTTAACATTCTTTTGAGGTTCAGGGCCGCGGCAGAAAGGAGGCAGTGGTCCTCCGCTGCCTCTAGGCCTCGTCGTAGGAGACGTGTCAGATTGTGTCCCCATTTCTGCGCGGCAAACGTGCCCTCGCACCAGATCTGCAGCTGCTTCAGCGCCTCCCGGTATTCCGGCTCCCACCGCCTGGAAAAATGCCGCTGGACAACCGCTTTGAAATAACTGTCCTGGAGCTTTCTGGCGCCGGCCTTGTCCGTCTCATTCAAACACTTCTGCCGCAAAGGACAACCACCGCAGTCTTTCTTTTCCACCTAGTATTCCCAGAACAGCCCGCTGCTGCTGCGGTACAGCCGCTTGCGCCGAAGTTCTTTTCCGTTGGGGCACAAGTATACGTCTCGCGGTTCATTATAAGCAGATGCATCCCGTTTCAATTCAGCTTTCGTGCGGTCGTGGGCAGGCTGGGGCACAACAAAGAAGTCAATGCCCAGTTTCTCCAGTGCTTGGTGCGCCAGCGGGAAGTCATAGGCGGAGTCCGCCGTAGCGGCCTTCAGCGGCACAACATGTTTATAGACATGCTCCAGCTGCTCAAAATAAGGCCGTGAGTCATGAACACCCCCCGGTGTCACGGTTACAGCGGTGATAATACCGTGGTCTGGGTCAGCAGTCTGGTGAGACAGGCAATAAAATCCGCTGGGCTTGCCGGGCCGCTTCATGTAGCCCGACTCCGGATTGGTACAGCTCACCTTCTTTCGGGAACGGCGCTTGTCCTTTTTGATCTGTTTTGTCCGCTTCGCCCGGCGCTTCCCCGTCCGCCGTTTCAGCTCTTCTAGCTCCTCCTCCTCGCAGGCATCCAGCAGCTCCCAATAGTTCCTCGTCTCCTCTGGCACGTTAATTTCCTGCTTCCGAAACGCAGGCTACCGACGCCGCAACTGGCTGATTGTGCTGTGATCCAGCACTCGTTCGTCCAGGTCTATCCCGAGATACCAACGAAACGCGTTGCTGTTCGCGCACCGCGCCTCAATCTGCCACTCCGAGGGAATGCCGTACAAAAATCCCAACAACAGGTATTTCACCATCACCACCGGGTCTATGGGCGGTCGGCCGTACCTCCGGCGGTACAGGTGGGCTGTCTCTTCATACACAAACGATAAGTCCACAGCCGCTTCCAATTTCCGCAGAAAATGTTCCGCTGGCACCAGGTCCTCTATCGTTACCGTGTGATATTTTAATTGCATACGAAAGCTCCGAATTTATGCTGATGTTGGTCTGTGCCCTAGCGCAGGATGAGAGTTATTCCTCAGAATCCAGATTCCAACTACTATCAGCGGATATGCTATGGATCCACCCATGACCAGGAAGGAAAATTCATCATTCATGAGGAGCAGGCAGAAATCGTTTGATTGATCTATGAAATGTCCGCATCAGGGGTCAGCCTTACAAGGATATCCCTTCGCCAAGGGAAAAGAAAACTTGGAATAAAAGAAACTCTACGAAAGATTCTTAACAAGGATGGTAGACCTCATATCGTGCTCTATAGATACCAGCCAACCGGGAGGCCAAACACGCGGCGAAGTTCCAAGACGGCTTTTCCGGGTATCTCCACATAACTTTTATGAGCCGCAGTGCTGATTCGACCCAGCACTGCGGCTCTCTTTCTATTTTTGAAATAAACTCGCTGCTGGCTTTATCGAGGTCAATCTTTGTGGAGCTCTGCCCGACATTCGACAAAGGCACCGTGACACCTAATAGAGCGTCGCCTAATGAATCGGGGAGGACGGTGCCTCCCGTGTAATTTGAAGCAAAGGTGTAGGTGGCTGTGACGTTAGGGCCGGTGGGACCGGTAGAGCCGTCAATATATGCAAAACAAGGGTAATCCCTGAAATCATGCGAATTTCACACATCTTAAAGACAATTAAACAGCCCCTATAATTACACCAAAAACGCCGTAGCAAGGTTGGACAAGCCTTGATATGGCGTTTTTAAGTGGGGGATTTTCCGCGCCGTAGGTTTCCAAAATCTGCGGCGTTTTTTCATGTCCATACACCGAAAGGAGCGGAGAACCATGCCAGTATTCCGCGTGGAGAGGAACAAAGGGTACACGGTGATAAGCAACCACCGATTAAAAAAATTTATTCTGAAATCATGATATAAAACCTAAAAACCGTTGAAATGCAAGGTTTTTACTTTTTGTACAAAGCACTTTTCTATATCGTGATTTTCTTCTTGACGTATACTAATCACGATGATAAAATCAAGATAAATTTTTATCATGATTGTTCAATTACGATATAGAAAAGGGGGTTTTACCATGCCGAAAAGGAGATTACAAAGGACAGTAGAAGAAGATGTAAAAGAATGGACAGATAATATATGGCATAGGTTTATAACAGAAAAGAAAGCACTAGGGGCAGTGCAGGAAACAATACAAACATATGAGTATGGCTATAAAAAGTTTTGTCGGTATTTTGGGGACAGGGTAGAATACATAGGCGATATTTACGGGGCTATGTTTCCAGAATGGGCGGCGGCTATGCGTGAAGAAGGATTGAAAACAAAATCAATCAATCATTATCTAATCATATTAAGAGCCTTTATGAATTGGTGTATGGAAGATAATCACAACTATCTAACAGAACATTGTAAAATAAGACTTGTAAAGACTAGAGAACAAGATGATACTACAAAGGAAAAAGACTATTCAGCAGAAGAAGTAAAGCTATTATTAAAAAAACCTGATAAGCAAGCTAACTTTGTAGAGTGGAGAAGCTGGGCGGCTTCCTGTTTTGTAATTGGGACAGGTGCAAGAATGGGTACACTTGTAGAAATAAGGATGAAAGATATAGACTTGAAAGAGGGTACAGTACATTATCAGCACACAAAAAACAGAAAAGACCAAATTGTTAATTTACCGCCGCAGTTGATAAAGGTATTAACAGACTATATAGCTATGTGGCGAACAAAGGACACAGAGCCAGAAGATTACTTATTCTGCAATATTAGCGGCGAACAAGTTTCTAAAGGGGCTTTTCGTATTGGATACGGGCAATTTACAAAGAGTAGGGGCGTAAACAGGACTAATATACATGGATTGCGGCACACATTCGCTAGAATATGGTATGAAAACGGCGGCGATGTAGTACAGCTATCAAAGGTATTAGGGCATACAACACTAAGAATGAGTGAGCATTATATGCACGTTTACGCTAACTCTGTAAAGGAACGGTTTATAGAGAACAATCCGCTTGAAAGCCTAACTAGGTGCGGGCCGAGAAAGAACGTACAGAGGAACGACTAATACACCAGACAGGGGGAACGGCCTAGCCGCTCCCCGTCTTTTTTGCTACCGCCGCCGCTAGGCCGCTTGTAAGGGCCGCTAGGCGGCTTTTGCGGCGTTGGTAGTTGGGGTATTGCCTAGGGCCTAAAACGCTCCTAGGGGCTTCTATGGGCCTTGTCGGGCGTTTTATGCTATCAGCCGCAAACAAGGCCACCGCCGCCAGCAGCTACCGCCGCCGAGTAAGTCCCGCTCCTGCTCAATGGGGCCGACTGCGCCGCCGTTGGCGGCTTGTCGGCCCTTGCGCCCGCTCCGCTGGGCGCATAAGGAAAGCGGGGGCGGCTCCGCAACGAAGTATTCTATGTACGGCAGGGCTGTGACTGTAAAAGGTCACAGTCCTGCCTTTTCAGGCCGTTTTTCGCTCTTTGCGCCACTGGCCCCTGCCGTCCCCAGCTTCGCAGCGGTCGTCAGCGATGTCGATGATCCCAGCGGCCTTGTAGTAAATCTCAATCTTTTGTCTGCGGTGCCCACTGCTCTTATCAGGAGCGTGGACGATGATCTTGTCAATCAGTTCGTTCAGCATTTCCGCCGTCAGTTCTTCCGGGTCGGTATACTTGCGGACGCTTTTCAGGAATTGCCGGAGGTCGTGGACCTCCTGTTCGCCATCGTCGATCAGCGATTGCAGTTCCCCAATGATCTGCCGCACCTGTTTTTGCTCCTCCTCGTACTGCGTGGAGAGCTTGTCAAACCCTTCCGGGCTGAGTCGTCCCGCCACCATGTCCTCGTAGATGCGCTTGAACAGCACATCCAAGTCCTCGTCCCGCCGTTTCAGCATCACAATGTCCAGCTTAGCCTTTTCCACAGAGGTCTGGTGCTTGAGGTTGGCTTTTTCCATCTCCCGTTTGACAAAGGCCGTTTCAAACTGCTGGACATAGGCCAGGACACGCTTCATGTGGGCCAGCACGATCTTCTCCAGTGTCACTGCCCGGATAAAGTGGGCGGTGCAAGTCCCGGTGTTGCTGCGATAGTTGCCACAGTTGAAGAAATCCTGATTCGCTGAAAAGCTGTTGGCCGTATTGTATTGCAGCTTTGCCCCGCAGTCGGCGCAAAATACCTTGCCAGAGAAAATGCTGACCTTTCCCGTAGCCGTCGGCCTGTGGCGGTGAGATCGTATCTCCTGTACCACCTGGAAAGTGTGTTCATCCACGATGGCCGGGTGGGTGTCCCGAAACAGCTTGCGCTCCTCCTTGGCAGTCTTGACCCGCTTCTTACTGCGATAGTTCTTGGATGCGGTCTTGAAATTCTCCGTATGGCCCAGGTACTCTACCTTGTCCAAAATCCCGGATACAGTTTTCTGCGCCCACTGGAAGGGCCATTCTGGAAGCAATTCACCCCGCTGCTGGGCTTTGTACGCCGTGGGGGTGAGTATCTGCTCCCGCCTCAGCCGGTTGGCAATCTGCGTGGGGCCAAGGCCGTCACAGCACAGCTTGAAGATGTACCGAACCGTTTTAGCGGCTTCCCCGTCGATTAGCCACTTATCCTTATCCTGTTCGTCCTTGACGTAGCCGAACGGGGGATTTGTGGTGAGGTGCCCGCCGCTCTCGCCTTTCATTTTGAACGTGGATTTGATCTTCTTGGCGGTATCTCGGGCGTAAAGTTCGTTACAAAAATTGCGGATCGGGGTCATGTCAAACTCGGTCTGTACCGCTGAGTCCACGTTGTCATTAACAGCGATAAACCGCACATCATTCTCCACGAACACAATATCCGTATACATCCCCACTTGCAGATAATTCCGGCCCAGCCGGGACATATCCTTGACAATGACCGTCCCCACCTCGCCGGCTTCGATCATCTGCTCCATCTGGCGGAAACTCGGCCGGTCGAAAAATATTCCTGTCTATAAAATGGAGATTTGCGGAAACAATTCTTCATATAAACTACATTCACAAAGAATTAAATTAATTCATCGTAGACAATTTCCTCTACCCGATTTCGGATGCTGTTTATTCGCCTCACCCATTCCATCTGATTGTCAGCTTTGAGCTGTTCAGTAATACCCTCCTGCTCCGCCATCTGCTTTACCAACTGAAAAACCATGGCGTCTGCTTGGGCATCAATTTCAGACAGGTGATTGTCCAGCTTGCCGCTGAGAAGTAGAGCGGTGTAGATAGGCTCCCTTTGCGTTTTCAGGTAGTGCTTCCGCCGCTGGTCCCAGATACCAACAGAAATGCTTCCCGGTGGGAGTAAATTAGGCAGTAAATAATCGCCTTTTTGATGATAGGTGCCGCCCAGTTCCTCAAATAATGATTTCATTGTAGATTCCTTCGTTTGTTCAGATTTTCTGCAATACACCGTATCGACTGTCTCTACTACATTTTTGAAACCATCGTTACGGAACCTCATCATTATCTACAGCAATGTAACGAAGAATTTTCTCGTGAATTGGGCTAATCTTTAGATTCCCAATACCTGGACATTCCGTCCGTTGAGGCGAAGCGGCCCCGCAACGCGCTGAACGATTTGCAGCTGGACCAGCTCTCCCAGCTTGCCGCCTCCGGCGTCCCCTGGGCTGATACGGCCCTGATGCTCTGCTATACCGGCTTCCGGGTGTCGGAGTTTTTGAAGCTGACCCGGTTTTCTTTCCACCCGGAGGAGGGCGGCTATTTACAGGGCAGGCTTAAGACAGAATCAGGACGGAACCGGATTGTCCCCGTCCACCCGAAAATCCGTCCGTACCTCATGAACTGGATGGAGCGGGGCGGCGAGGCCATCATATGTGATGAGCGCGGAAAGCCCCTCTCAAGCGAGCGCTACCGGGAGCACTTTCACCAGATCGCGGTGCGGATCGGCGTCCCCGACGCCACCCCGCACTGGTGCCGCCACACCTTCGCCACCTTAAACTCCACGACTCAGGGCGATCCATACCTCCACTCTCGGTCCCGTTTTTCAGCACCAGCTGTCCGCCCATTTCCCGCATGCAGTGGTCGGAGATGTACAGGCCCAGGCCAGCGCCTTCGATGCCCTCCACGCTCCCGCCCCGCTTGAATTTCTCTTTCAGGTGGGGCAGCTCCTCCTCCGTGACACCACCGCCGCAGTCCTCCACGCAGACGGTCAAATATCGCTCCTCCAATTTCGCCTTTACGTCAATGTCTGTGCCTGCGTATTTATTAAGAGTTGGCAAAAATGTTGTCAAAAATCTCTTGCAGGCGGAACCTGTACGCAGACAGGAGGCAGTCCGGGATCCCAGGCAGCGCGGCCCGGCGCAGGTGATTGGCGTTTTCCAGCAGGGTGCGCAGCTCTCCGCTTTTCATATCCGATGGCGTAACACTCAGCTCCTGGAGCTCCTCCAGCGTAGCGGAAAACAGGTTGGTTACCAGCGTGTTAATCTGATCCACCTTTCAGACGATCTGCTAGTAATTCTCCCGGTTTTTGGCATCCGCCGCCAAAGAGCCGCTCCCACCTCGGACGCGGCTTTGATGCTGGCTATCGGCGTTTTGATGTCGTGGGACAGCTTGGCCACCAGCTCCTTTTTAGCGGAGTTGGCCTTTGCCTTGGCGATCCGGGCCCGTTTCAGCTCGGCCCGCATGAGGTCAAAGCTCTCGGTAAACGCCCCAAACAGGTTGTGCCGTTCCATTTCCAGCGGGATGTCTAGGTTGCCGCCCGCCACACGCTGAGCAAACCGCTCCAGCCTGCGAAAGGGTATTACCATGGTGTGGTGCATCAAGCAGAAATACCCTGCGCAGATCCCTAATTGCAGGAGTATTACCGCCGTCACGACAAAAACAACGAGCTGCTTTTCTGATCGGAGCATCGCAGAAGCGTCGTTGTAAATGATGAGCATTCCCACAGGCTTTCCGCTGATTTCAACATTCAGCATCGTATCCCTTGGGCAACTGCAACATTGACGCTTTCACTCAGTCCCGGCCTTGTTCGGTATCGGACCGTTCCACCGGCATCCAGCACCACATAATCAAGGCCGGTGTCATCCACGCGATCCACCAATGAGCCCCAGTCACGCTGCACCGCGTGCACGATTTCATTGACCGCCACCGTGTCCTGAGTCCGCTCGGCTCCATGGGCCCAGAAGGAGATCAGAGCAGCAAACTCCACCCAAATATCAGGAGCAGCCCCGCGAATAAAGCGCGGCCTCTCATGTGCGGCCCCCTTGGAAGCGGTAGCCCTCGCCCCATACTGTGAGAATATATTCCGGGCTGCCCGGTTCCCGCTCAATGGCCTCCCAAATCTTGCGGATGTGCACGTTCAGCGTACCGTCACCGGTGAAGCTGTCCTCCCAGACCTTTTCAAACAGCTCCTGTTTGGGGATCATCCTGTCCTCGTTTCGGATCAGATAGGCCAGCAGCTTAAACTCCAGCGCCGTCAGCCTGACAGGCATCCCGTTGACAAGAACCTGCCGGGCATCAAAATCCACGGTCAGCAGCCCGTCCGCGTGGTTTGCATCCTCTCTTTTTCCGCAGCGCTTCAGCACTGCCTTGACTTTAGCAAGCAGGACACTGAGGGAATAGGGTTTTTGGATGTAGTCGTCCCCGCCGATGCTCAGGGCGATGATCTGGTCATCGCCGCTGGTTCGGGCGGAGATGACCAGGATGGGAATATCCGTGGACTCTCGAAGCGACCTGCACAGATCAAATCCGCTGCCGTCGCCCAGGTTGATGTCCAGGAGAAGCAGCCGCGCCGAGTTCTCTCTGAAAAAGCTCCGGCATTCAGAGGCGCCGTACGCTACTGCGGTTTCAACGCCAAAAAGGCCAAAATATTCCGCTGTGCTGTCCGCCAGCAGCTTTTCGTCATCAATAATCAAGCAGTCATAGGTCATGTTCCGGCTCCTTCCGGCATTTCGGCGCTGGCCGTTTTATGTAAGATTTTACTACTTGCAGCGGATAAATTCAAGAGGAGAGAATTACACAGGGACGCCCGCCCCCCATCCACTTCCCTCTTGCGTATTGCCGAATAATCCGTATAATGTGATAGGTAGAGACTGCTTGAGCGCCGCAGCAAACGCCCCGCCCTGAAGAACGGCAGTCCGCCCCCGCACATATCAAACTTTGAAAAGAGGTACGACACTGTGAAAGGCAAGAACTTTTTTGCGCTTCTGCTCTGCGCCACCCTGGCCGCAGGCGCTCTGAGCGGCTGTTCCGGGGAGAAAGATTCCCCGCCCTCCTCCGATGCGCCCGCCGTCCAGAGCGAAGAGGGCGGCCAGCCCGCCGCCGGCACCGCCGCCCAGCTGGGCAGCTTGAAGTCCTTCTCCGCCGCCACCCTGGACGGGGACAGCTTCACCCAGGACGACATTGCTGCCAACGACCTGACCGTCATCAACTTCTGGGCTCTCACCTGCGGGCCCTGCATTGTCGAGATGCCCGACCTGGCCGAGTTTTCCAACGCCCTGCCGGACAATGTTCAGGTAGTGACGGTCTGCCTGGACGCCATGGGCAATGAGGACGTGGCCCGTTCCGTGCTGGACGAGGCCGGCTTTGCGGGCGCGACATTGGTATCCGGCGACGGCGACCTGGCCGCTCTGGTCGAGAACCTCATGTATACCCCCACCACCGTGTTTGCCAACAGCGAGGGCCGTCTGGTGGGCGACGCCATCATCGGCGGGCAGGCGGACCTGTCCGGCACCTATCTGGCGGCGGTGAACGCTGCGCTGAAGGCGGAAGGAAAAGCGGAGGTCAGCCTTGAACAGTAAAACGGTGCTGCTGGCGCGATACGGCCTATTGGGCCTGGCGGCCGCGCTGATCGCCGCCGGCCTGCTCCGGGGGGAGCACCTGGAGGTGCTGCAAAAGGCGGTGAAGATATGCCTGGAATGCATCGGCATCGGGTAAAGGGCCCCTCCCGCCAGCGCGCGGTACAGCTCATCTCCGCCGTGCTGCTCAACGGCTACATGATCGGCTTCCAAAAGGGAAAGATCTTCACCGGCGGCACGAAGGCCGTCTGCGTCCCCGTCCTCAACTGCTACTCCTGCCCCGGCGCGCTGGGGGCCTGCCCCATCGGGTCGCTCCAGGCGGCGGTGGGCGGGGTCAAGCACCACTTCCCCTTCTATGTGCTGGGGCTGCTGATGCTGTTCGGCGTGGTTCTGGGGCGGATGGCCTGCGGTCTGCTGTGCCCCTTTGGGCTGGTGCAGGACCTGCTCCACAAAATCCCCGTCCCCAAGCGGAAGGTGCCCAAGCGGATCGACCGGCCCGCCCGCTGTCTCAAATACGCCGTCCTGCTGGTGCTGGTCATCCTGCTGCCCGCCTTTGCCGTGACCAAAACAGGGGTGACCCCGCCCTATTTCTGCCAATACGTCTGCCCCGCCGGGACGCTGGGGGGCGGCATTCCTCTGATGATCGCCAACCCGGCCCTGCGCAGCCTGGCCGGCGCGCTGTTCAGCTGGAAGGCCCTGGTGCTGGCGCTGGTGGTAACGGCGTCCATGTTCATCCACCGTCCCTTCTGCCGGTATCTGTGCCCTCTGGGCGCGTTTTACGCCCTGTTCAACCGCTTCAGCTTCTTCCAAATGCACCTGGACGAGCACAAATGCGTCGGCTGCAAGCAGTGTGAGCATACCTGTCCCATGGCGGTGGAGGTCACCAAGAACATCAACAGCGGCGAGTGCATCCGCTGCGGCATGTGCAAGTCGGTCTGTCCCACCGGAGCCATCACCTCCGGCTTCGTCCCCGGCGTGGAGAAGCCCCCGGACGCGCAGCCTAAACAGCGGCCCCTTCGCCGCTGAAAAAGCAGCGTCCCCCTTCCGGTACGGCTCCGGAAGGGGGATGCTGTTTGTTTGTTAGAGAATCCCGCTCAGGCACTGGCCCGCCAGATAGAGCATCAGGGCGGTGCCCGCGGGGGCCAGAGGAGCCTTTGGCCCGGTGGCGATGCGCTCCAGCGCGGCGGTGTAGAGCAGGCAGGCCAGGCCGAACACCGCCGCTCCCGCCAGGCCCAGGGTCCACACCGGAGTGTTCTCCGCCAGCCCGGCGCACCAGGGCAGCAGCGCGAACACGGCTCCGCCCAGCGCCGCGTTGGCCGCCAGCGCGGACCAGGACAGCCGGGGCGCGGGGCCCCAATAGGCGTCAATCGTGAGGGCGAGCACGCTCAGCCCCAGCATCATAGGCAGGTCCAGCCTGGGCCGGATGGCCATGGGGGCGAAAATCCCGGACAGCGCCAGCGCCAGGCAGGCCAGCCCCACCACAGCGGCCAGCAGGACGCTGCGCTTCAACGGATTGTTCTTCATCGTCAGCCCTCCCATTCCGTGGCGCCGGAGGAGACGTCCGCGCCGGTGACAAAGGCGGCGGCGGAGTTCACCGCCCGGGTCACCGCCTTGCTGGTGACGGTGGCCCCGGTGAGCGCGTCGATGTTCTCATCCACGGCCGCTTCGCCGGCAGTGCCCAAAAATTGCAGCAGGAAGGGGGCGTCGGTCTGCGCGCCCCGGCCCAGGCCAAAGGTCTCTCCATGCTGGCGCACCGTCAGGCCGGACACCTCTCCCCCGTTGGTGACGCCCACCCAAAGCACCATGGGCCCGGCGTATCCGGCGGTCTCCACCTCGATCACATAGCCGCCGTCCGCTTTGAACACGCGGCGGATGCTCTCATCCTCCCCGTCGTAGTCCTCTTGGGTGAAATCAGCGGGCCTGCCGGGGAGCATATAGGCCATGATCTCAGTTCGGGCCGCCTCTTCCCTGGCCCGGGCGGTCTCCCCCAGAGCGGAGGAGACGCCAAACAGCACCGCAGCCGCCGCCAGAAGGGCGGCGACAGGGGCGATCAGGTCCTTTGTCCTCATTGCGCCGCCTCCTTTTTCTCCCCGTAGCGCTTGGGAACCAGATACCGGTCCAGCAGCCACACCGCGGCGTTCATCAGCAGAATGGCGTAGGTGACGCCCTCCGGGAACAGCCCCGTGTAGCGGAACACCACCGTCAGCGCGCCGCAGCCGATTCCATACGCGATCTGAGCCGCCGGACCCACGGGCGAGGTGGCGTAGTCGGTGGCCATGAAGATGGCCCCCAGCAGCACGCCGCCGCTGAGCAGGCTGTACGCCATCCACAGGATAGGGCTTTCGCCCTTGGAAAACACCAGGGTGAGGACGGCCACCGTCCCCAGGTACGCCGCGGGAATGCGCACGCTGATTACCCGCCGCAGCAGCAGCCAGCCCCCGCCGATGAGCAGGGCCAGGGCGGACACCTCACCGATGCAGCCCCCCGCGCGGCCCAGAAACAGGTCCAGCAGGGACACGTCGGGCAGGGCGGGCATCTGCATGTGGTGGAGGGGGGTGGCCCCGGTGACCACATCCGCCGGGCTCAGCTCGCCCAGGGACAGGGCCGCGCCCAGCGCGGGGAAGCGGGTAAGGCAGGCGGGAAACAGCAGCATCAAAAAGGCGCGGGCGCCCAGCGCGGGGTTGAAGGTGTTCTGTCCCAGGCCGCCGCACAGCCCCTTCACCACCACTACGGCAAACAGCCCGCCGATGGCGGCCGCGTAGTAGGGCACGGAGGCGGGCAGGGTCAGGGCCAGCAGCAGCCCCGTCACCAGGGCGGAGCCGTCGGGCAGGGTGCTGTGCCGCCGCAGCGCCAGCCGCAGCAGCCACTCCCCCGCCAGGGCGGACAGCACGCACACCGCCGCCACCAGTCCGGCCCGGAGGCCCTGGAACAAAACGCCCGCCGCCAGGGCCGGCAAAAGGGCGATCACCACGTCCAGCATCAGCCGGGTGGTGCTGTCCCTCCCCCGGATGTGGGGGGAGGCGCTAACCGTCAGATTCATTTCGCACCCTCCTTCAGCGTCCGCTTCCCCGCCCGGAAGCCCTCCACCAAGGGGAGCTTGCCCGGGCAGGCATAGGCGCAGCAGCCGCACTCAATGCAGTCCATCAGGTGCAGCCGCTTCAGGGCGTCCACATCCCCGGCGCCGGAATAGCGGTAGAGATACAGCGGTTCCAGCCCCATGGGGCATACCTCAAGGCACTTGCCGCAGCGGATGCACACCGGATGGGCGCTCTCGCCGTTCTGGGCGCTGGACAGGCACACGATGGCGTTGGTGGACTTGGCGACGGGGACGGACAGGTCGCCCTGAGCCGTACCCATCATGGGCCCGCCGGACAGCACCTTCCACACGTCGTCTGTCAGCCCTCCCACGGCGGCAATCACCTCCAGGAAGGATGTTCCCGTCCGCACCATCAGGTTGCGGGGCTGCTTCACCCCTTCGCCAGTGACGGTGATAATGCGCTCAATGACGGGCATTCCCTCATAGACCGCCCGATACACCGCGGCGGCGGTGGCCGCGTTGAACACCGTGCAGCCCACGTCCTTGGGCAGGCCGCCGGAGGGCACCTGCCGCCCGGTCACCGCCTGGATGAGCTGCTTTTCCGCCCCCTGGGGGTAGCGGGTGGGCAGCACCTTCAGCTCCATGCCGGGGAAGTCCTTGAGCTGCTGCTTCAAAACCTCGGCGGCCTGCGCCTTATTGTCCTCCAGGGCGATGACCACCCGGCCGGGGGACAGTATGCGCGCCACAATCTCCACGCCCCGCAGCACATCGGCGGGCCGGGCGCGCAGGAGCACGTCGTCCGCCGTAATATAGGGCTCGCACTCGCAGGCGTTGAGGATGAGCGTGTCGGTCCGGCTCATGCCGGTCTTGGATTTCACATCGGTGGGGAAGGCCGCGCCGCCCATGCCCACGATGCCCGCCTCGCGGATGATGCTCACCAGCTCCGCCGTGCTGAGGGCCTCCGGGTGGCTGTAGGGCTTCATGGTCGGGCACGGGGTGTCCAGAAAATCGTTTTTGATGAGGATGGCGGGACAGGTCCCGCCTCCGGGATGGGGGCGGTCCTCAATGCCCGTCACCACGCCGGAAACCGGCGCGTGGACAGGGACGCACAGCCCGTCGCCGTCTCCGATCTTCTGTCCCAGGCACACCGTGTCCCCCACCGCCACCAGCGGTTGGCAGGGCGCGCCGATATGCTGGCGAAGCAGCACCGCCGCCTGGGCGGGCAGCGCCATGGCGGCCAGAGGAACGCCGGCGCTCAGGTCCTTATGTCCGTCTGGATGGACGCCGCCGAAAAACAGGGATTTCATACACATCACCTCTCATTGATCTCAAGCATCGCTTCCGATCCCCGGCGGGGACCGGGCAGGTCTGTCCGGTCAGGTGCGCACGGCCTCCAGGAAATCGCCGGTGTAGGACAGCGTTCCGTCCTCCGCCACCCACATGGCCTGGGCGCCGCAGCGCTGAGCCAAGTCCTCCCCCTCCTCCCGGGGCAGGAGGAACAGGGCGGTGGACAGCCCGTCGGCCAGCCCGGAGTCGGGGCACACCACGGTGACCGCCCGCCACAGCGTTCCGGGGCGGAGGGTCTCCGGGTCGATGATATGGTGGTAGCGCACGCCGTCCACCGTGTAGTAGCGCTGGTAGTCGCCGCTGCTCACCACCGAGGAGTCGGAGACGTACAGCGTGTGGAGGTAGTCCTGCTTTTCGCCGTCCGGCTTCTGCACGCCCACCACCCAGGGGGCGTCTCCCTCCGGTTTGGGGCCAGTGGCCCGCACATTGCCCCCTACGCTCACCAAAAGCCCGGCGGGAGCGCTGCGGCACACCTGCTCCACCGCGTAGCCCTTGGCCACCGCTCCCACGTCCAGCCGGGCCAGCGGATCGGTGAGGCGGACGGTGGACGCCTGCTCGTCGATCTCCAGCAGGTCAAAACCGGTGTGCTCCGCCGCCGCATCCAGCGCCGCCCGGTCGGGCAGGGCAGCGTGCTCTGGGTCGTCCACGCCCTCGCTCCGGGCCTCGTGCCACAGCTCCAGCACGCTCCCCATGGTCACGTCCACCTTCCCGGCGGTCAGCTCAGCCAGCTCCCGGCAGAACAAAAGCAGTTCGATGATCCGCCGATCCACCTCCACCGGCGCTCCTCCGGCGCTGTCGTTGACGGTTTTCAGATTGTTCACGCCGTCGTAGCTGTGGTAGATGTCGAACAGCTGGTGGTACTCCAGCAGGCCGTCATGGAATGCCTGGGCGGTGCGCTCGAAGTCCTCCCGGGTCCCGGCGTAGCCCACAATGGTAGTCACCGTGTCGAAAAGAGTCAGGAAGCTGGCCTCGTAGCGGTGAAGCGCCTGTCCCGAAGGGGCTTTAGCGGCGCAGCCGCTGAGCAGCAGCGCCGCTAAGGCCAGCGCGAAAACGCGCCGTTTCATAGTCCGGCTTACTCCGCAGCCTTTGCAATCAGGGTCTGGAACTCACCGATGCCCACGGTGACGGTGGCGGCCAGATCGGCGTCGGCGGCCTTGCCGGACTCGTCCACCGCCAGGCCCTTCACCTCAGCGGCGGTTTTGCCGGTGACATAGGCGCAGAAGCCGGCGGCCTGCTCGTTCCACTCCTTGCCGATGGAGCTGGCCTGCTTCATTCCATAGGCGTCGCCCAGCTGGTTCTTGGTCTGGGGGGCGGCGGAGAGGTCGGTGGTGATGGTTCCGGAGGCGTTAAAATTCACGTTGGCCTGTACCGCGTCGATATAGCAGCTGGTGATGACGTCGCCATCAAACGTGACCGCGGCGATGGTGGCGTAGGCCTGGGCCACGCCGTCCTTGTCGGCGGCGGCGTCCTTGCTCTTGCTCATGCTGGTCTCGCTGGCCAGGCTCAGCTTGTCGCCCTTGGAGGCGCCCATGTGGGCGGCGCTGCCAACGGCGGCCTCGATGCCGTCCACAAAGCCGCCGATATACAGCGTGACGGAGGCGGCCAGGTCGGCGTCGGCGGCCTTGCCGTCCTCGCCCACGGCCATGCCCTTCAGCTCGTCCACCGTCTTGCCCACAGCATACTCGGCCAGGGCCGCGGCCTGCTCGTTCCACTCCTTGCCGATGGAGCTGGCCTTTTTCATGCCGTAGCCGTCGCCCAGCTCATTCTTGCTGGGGAAGGTGGTGGAGGGATCGGTGGTCAGCGCGCCGGAGGCGTTGAAGCCGATCTTGGCCTGGATATTGTCGATGACGCAGCTGTCGATAACGCCGTCGTCGCCCACGGTGACGGCCACCAGCAGAATCTCGCTCTGGGCGGTGCCGTCGCCCTCGGCGGAGGCGTCCTTGCTGCCGCTGATGCTGGGCAGCACGGCAAGGCCGGTCTTGACAGGGACGGCGTCGCCGCCGGGAGCCTGGCTCTGAGCGGGGGCGGGGGTGTTGGCGGGCTTATCCCCCTCGGGGGCGACTACCACGGTGGTGCCGCAGCCGGCCAGCAGGGACACCAGCAGCAGAGCGCTGAGCAACAGGGCAGAGATTTTCTTGCGTTTCATTTTTCAATTCCTCCTAAAGCCTCTTGAGTGGATGTATCATGCTGCTTCATTTCAAAATGGATCAAAAATGATAGCAGAGCACGCAGAATAATGACGGCTCCCAGCACCATCAGCTCGGTCATGTCCCGAACCAGCACGGTTTTCAGGATCTCGGCGGCCATTTTGAACTCCAGGCTCAGCGCCAGCCCGGAGGCCAGCCGGGACTTTACATCCCCGGGGGTGCGGGTGAACAGCCCCCGGAAATACTGCCAGAAGGCGGTGCAGGTGGACACGGCGATGACCAAAATGCCCATCATCTCGCACAGCGGGATGAGCACCTCCAGCACCACCTCCACCAAACGCTCCAGCATCACAGACCGCCTCCCTTTTTCGACTATATTATTCCCACCGCCTTAACAGGACATATACGCAGGCTTAATATTTGTTAAGAAAAAAGCAATCCCCGCCGGATATCCGGCGGGGACGCGCTCAGGGCTGTCAATTCTCCCCGCCGCGGGGCGGGACTGCGGGGAAGGAAACGGTGAAAGCCGTGCCCTGGCCCGCAGCGCTCTCCAGGGTGATGGCACCGCCGTGAGCCTCCACGATCTGCTGCACGATGGCCAGGCCCAGGCCGATGCCCTTGCCCGAGCCCTTGGTGGTGAAAAACGGATCAAAGATCTTGTCCTTGACCTCATCGGGTATGCCCGGGCCGTTGTCCGCCACCCGCAGCGACACGCGCTCCCCGTCGGAAGCGGTGGTCACCCGCACGGTGCCGCTCTGGCCGGACAGCGCCTCGAAGGAGTTGAGCACCAGGTTGAGCGTCAGCTGGAACAGCTGGGTCTCGTCCCCCATCAGCGCCCAGTCCTGGCCGGACAGGCCGGTCTCCACCCGCACGTTTTTGGGCCGGACGGGCGCGGTCACCTCCAGCACCTGCTCCGCCAGCGGGGCCAGCCGGACGGGGCGCAGATCGCCCGGCGTCCCCTTTCGGGAGAGATTGGACAGCCGGGCGATGATTTTCTTGGCCTTCTGAGAGGCATGATAGATCTCCAGAGCGTTGTCATAGGACTCTGTGTCCTCCGGGGGGAGCTTTTCCAGAATGAGGATGCTGTACCCCATGATAGGCGTGAGCAGATTGTTGAATTCGTGGGCGATGCCGGAGGTGAGGGTGCCGATGGACTCCAGCCGCTGCCGGTGCGCCAGGGCCTGGGTCTGGACGTTGAGCTGCTCCATGGCCTCCGCTTTCTCTTGGAGCAGGGCCAGCTCGTGCTGCGTCTCCCGGTAGCCCTGGCGGGAGCGCACCAGAAACAGCAGCAGCAGCGCCGCGCCGCCCATCACCGTGACGCCGCACAGCACCATCTGCACCGCCGCAGCCTGGTAGGGCCGGATGATCTCGTCGTAGTTTCGGGCCACCCCCACGGTAAAGCAGCCGTTTTCATTCCCCGGCGCGGGCAGGACGGCCAGCCGGGCGGTGTAGCTCTCCGCGCCGGACTGGCTCCCCGCGCTGAAAAAGCTGGCCAGCGGCTCCCCCGCCCGCTGGGTGGACAGCATGAGATAGAGGCTGGGGTGGCTGGACGGGTCCAGCCCGTCCACGGCGTCCACCCGTATGCCCGCCGGAGTGCGGTGGAAAAAATAGCGCTCCTCCACATCCAGCACCAGGATGCGGTCGGTGTCCTCGGCGGCGGTCTGCTGCTCCGCAATGGCGAAAAAGACCTCCGCGTCAATGAGCGCGGCGTAGCCCACCTCTCCCTTGTCCAGGACGAGGGCCACGTAGGGCCGGGCCGCACCGTCCGTCCAAAGGGATATGTCCACCCGGCCGATCCGGCCCAGAACGGCCAGCCTGGTGTAATCCGTACCGCCGCCGGTGGACAGCGCCACCTTCTCCCCGCGCAGCACCAGCATGGACTCCACCATGACGGTCTTGGGCAGGGGGCTTTCCCGCAGGTGGTAGAGCAGGCCGTCCGCCCCGCTGCCGCTGAGGTAGAGCGTTTCCGCCGCCAAAAAGGACGTGCGGCTGGTGATATACTCCAGATCGGAGCAGTACCAGGCGAAGTGTCCCATGATATTATTGTCCACAGACTGCGCGGTCTTGGTCAGCTGGCCGTCCTGTCCGCCCAGCAGGAGCTGCTGGCTTCGGGCAAATACGCTGGATATGGCCAGCAGGCCCAGCAGAATGATGGCCAGCGCCAGCACGGTAACGGCGGGAAAATGCCGCAGGCCGGACGTTTTTTCTCTCATAGCGGTCCTCTCCGCCTTTCATGTGGAGGTGGCGGCCCGCCGTCCTTCCGGCGGGTCTTGCATCGGGGGAATGGGATATGCTATAATCTATCATATGGAATCTTACCTGTAAAGGGGGCGAGCCAGATGGCGGACACGGTGCTGATCGTGGACGACGACGAGGCGGTGCTGACCATGCTCCGCAAGGTGATGAAGAGCAGCGGCATCGACTCCGACACAGCCCGCAGCGGCGGGGAGGCCATTGAGATGGCCGGGCAGGGCCGCTATGATCTCATGCTGCTGGACGTGAACATGCCGGGGATGGACGGCTTCGAGGTGGTTCAGACGCTCCGGAACCGGGGGGTGAAGCTGCCCATCATCATCGTCAGCGGGCGCAAGGAGGACTACGACGCCCTCTACGGCCTGGATATCGGCGCGGACGACTATTTGACCAAGCCCTTCAACCCCGTCACCCTGGGGGCCAAGGTCAAGGCTCTCATCCGGCGCAGCCGGGGCGGGCTGACCGGCTCCGGAAGCGTCATCGCCGCCGGCCCCTTCCGCTACGACACAAGCACGCTGCGGTTTTATAAGGACGGGGCGGAGATCGTGCTCTCCTCCAAGGAAAACGCCATCATGAAGCTGTTTTTGGACAATGTGAACCGCATTTTCACCAAAGATATGATCTACGACATGGTATGGGGCTCCGCCATCGTGGATGAGAACGCCATCATGGTGTATATCAGCCGCCTGCGCCAGAAGATTGAGGAGGACCCCGCACGGCCCGTCCACATCCAGACCGTCCGCGGGCTGGGATACCGGTTTGTGGTGTAGCGTTCAAAAAATCCCGCCCTCGGGCGGGATTTTTTTGCCAAATCGGGTCCGCCCTGCGCATAAGCCATTCCGCAAAGCATATGCGCCTCTCCCCTACGCTCCATCCCGCGGCTCCGCGGAAGGCTGAAGGGGCTGCGACAGGTCCAACCCGCCAAACTCCCCCACCGCTTCCCCCTCCATGAGCAGCTGCACCTGATCCACTGTGTCCAAACTGCAAAGCGTCTCCACAATGGAGTCAATGGCGGCCGCCCGCACCTCCTCGGGCAGCTCCAGCAGCTGAGCGGACAGATCGGCGCAGCACACCCCGCTGTCCACCCAGGCCGAGCGCACCGTCAGCCCCGAGGGCAGCAGAGGAGCCAGTCCCGCCTCCTGGGGCCCGGCGATGAGGGCCTCCAGCACCGCCTTCGCCGGAACCTTGTCCTCCGTCAGCCGGAATACCCGCAGCTCAAAGCCCAGGGAGTTCCCTCCCTCCCGGCGGAAGTAGAGGGCTGCGGTGACCTCCACCGGCACCTCCTCCGCGCCGGAAAACAGCACGTCGCCGGGGTAGAGCACATGGCGGTCCCGGTAGGACTGCCCCGCGCCGCTGGCGGTGACCCGCACCCCGTCCACCCCCGGCAGCTGAGCCAGGGTGAGGGTGATGCAGTAATCCACCAGGGTGAGCTCCACCCCCACCAGCTCGGCGTAGGTGGCGGACATCTCCACATTGGCCACCCGCTGCTCCACCGACCAGCTGAGCACACGCGTGCCGGGGGGAATGGCGCCGGCCAGCCCGGTCTCCTCCACCGGCGGGCCTGCCAGCAGGGCGCTGAGCATGGCGGGCACGGTGGCCTCCCCCTCATAGGGGCAGCTGTCCAGCGCGGCGGCGAGCTGCCTGCCCTGGGTGGGGAACCAGAGCTTCAGCCCTTCCTCCCCGGGCGCGGCGGCGGGAGCACAGCCCAGGGTCAGCGCCAATGCCAGCGCGGCGGACAGCAGCTTTACGGCTGTCTTTTTCATGCTTCCTCCCCCTCTCGCAGCGCGGGGAACTCCGCCTCGAACCGGGTGCCCCGGCCGGCGGGGTTGGGCCCCGCGGTGATATCCCCGCCATGGAGGCGGGCGGTGTCCCGGGCGATGGACAGGCCCAGGCCCGTCCCCCCCGCCGCCCGGGACCGGGCCTTGTCCACCCGGTAAAAGCGGTCGAAAATTTTGGGCAGGTCGTCCTTGGGAATGCCCAGGCCGGTGTCGGTAACGGTGAGTGCCACCTTCTCCCCCCGACGAGACACTCCCACCTCCACCCGTCCGCCGGGCAGATTGTACTTGATGGCGTTCTCAATCAGGTTGAACGCCACTTGGTACAAGTCGTCCTCATTGGCGGCCAGCGCGCAGGCGGGCTGCACGCTGACCTTGAGCTGCACCTCCGCCCGCCGGGCCACGGGAGAGAGCAGATGGACCACCTTTTCCGCCACCGCCCCCAGCTCCACCGGCTCCCGCTCCCGCTCCGCCCCGGCGTCCAGCCGGGTGAGGGCCAGCAGGTGCTCGCTGATGCGGGTGAGACGGTCGGCCTCGTCCCCGATATCGGCCACAAACTCCCGCACGGTATCCATATCCACCGAGGGGTTTTGCAGGATGGAGTCTGTGAGCAGGCGGATGGAGGCCAGGGGGGTCTTGAGCTCGTGGGACGCGTCGGACACAAACCGCCGCCGGGCCTCCTCGGTGGTCTGGAGGCGGCCGGTGAGCTGGTTGAACTCGTCGGCCAGCTGGGCCATTTCGTCCCGCCCCCTGGACTCCACCCGGTGGCTGTACTCGCCCTCCCGCACGTGGCGGATGGCGGACAGCAGCCGGGCGGTGTTGCGGGTGAGGGCCTTGGACAGCAGCACCACCAGCACCAGCGCCACCACGCAGATGACGATGGAGATATAGCGCAGGTTGGCCTGGATGGACAGCAGCACCCCGGCCTGCTCGCTGTCGTATTCGTAGAGGTACACCGCCCCCAGGGTCATGCCGTGGTAGAGGACGGGCACCGCCGCCCGGGAGCGGATAGCCCGCTCCCGGTACTCGGAGCGGGACACGTCCTTCCCCTTCAGGGCGGCCGTCACCTCCCCCATGAGGGCGTAATCCCCCAGGCGGTTGTCCAGGGTGGAGCTGTCGTAAAGGATGCGGGCCGACGCGTCTGTGACCAGCACCCGGGTGCCCTGGGCCTCCTCCAGCAGGGCCATGGTCTGCTCCACGCTCTCCCTGGTGAGGGTCTCGGACACCGCCAGGGTGGAGCCGATGACCAGCGCCTGCCGCTTCAGCGTGTTCTCCTTGGAGGTGAACACCATGTTCTCCGCCATGAGCAGCGGATAGGTGTTGGTAACGATGAGGATGGCTGCCACCACCAGCAGGTAGGTCAGGGCGTATTTGGCCTGGATGCTGCGGAAAAAGGGGACGCGTGCCTCCCTCTGCCGCTGTTTTGCCGCCGTCACCGGCCGTCACCTCTCTTTTTTGGTAAACTCCGCTGCCTTCACGCGCCTGTGGGCGCGTTATTCGCCAGGTAGTACCCCACGCCCCATTTGGTGAGGATGTGCTCGGGGTTGGCGGGGTCGGGCTCCAGCTTCTCCCGCAGGCGGCGGATGTGCACATCCACGGTGCGGAATTCCCCGATATATTCGTAGCCCCACACCAGATTCAGCAGGTTTTCCCGGCTGTATACCCGCCCCGGGTTCTGCATCAGCAGCGCCATCAGGTCGAACTCCTTGGCGGTGAGCTCCACCGGCGCGCCGTCCCGCCAGGCCGCCCGTTCGCTCAGATCCAGGGTGATGGCCCCCTGGGTGAGACGGTCGGCCTCCCGCTGCTGCTGGGCGGCGGCTCCGGCCCGGCGCAGCAGCGCCCGTATGCGGGCCTTCAGCTCCAAAATGTTAAAGGGCTTGGTGATGTAGTCGTCCGCCCCGCACTCAAAGCCGATGATTTTGTCCGTGTCCTCCCCCTTGGCCGTGAGCATGATGACGGGCACGTTGGAGAACTCCCGTATCTTCATGCAGGCCTGGAGGCCGTCGATCTTGGGCATCATCAAATCCAGGATGATGAGGTCGAACTGGCCCGTGCGGGCCTTGTCCACCGCCTCCTCGCCGTCGGAGCCCGTCTCCACCTGATAGCCCTCGTTTTCCAAATTGAACTTAATCCCCTTTACCATCACGCGCTCGTCGTCAACCACCAAAATTCTGGGCATTTTCATCCCCTCCTGTCGTGATCTGATCCAAAATATCCCCCAAAATCCCCTCACCGATCCCCTTCACCCGGATCAGGTCCTCCGGGTAGCGGTAGGGGCCGTTCTCCGCCCGGTCGTCCAGGATGGCCTGGGCGCGGACCCGGCCGATGCCGGGCAGGGACATCAGCTCCTCCAGTCCCGCCTCGTTCACGTCCACCAGCCCCTCGTCCCGCACCTGGGAAAGGGAGGGCGGCTCATAGGGAAGCCTGTCCAGCGCGGCCATCGCCGCGCCCCGCCCCGCGAAGCACAGCAGCATGGCGCCGCCCGCCGCGGCCACCGCAGCCAGCGTGCGCAGCTGTGGCCAGCTCAGCTTCATTGAGATCCCCCCAAATTCTATCCCAACCCTGTTTCTCCCAGTTGCAAGGGGAAAAACTTTCTGTTATAATAATCATGTATCGCTTTATCCACCGGCCGCCCTCACGCGGCACGATCTATTATAACATAGATTTTGGGAGATTCCTATGAAAAAATATCGAATTCTTTCCCTGCTTTTGGCCGGCCTCCTGGCCCTGTCCATCACCTGCCCGGCCCTGGCGCTGGACGATCCCCGGCCCAACTGCCGCGCCGCCATCGTGGTGGACGGCGACAACAACGAAATCCTGTACGACCTCAACGCCCGCCAACGGATGTACCCCGCCTCCATCACCAAGATCATGACCTCTCTTGTGGTGCTGGACGCGGTGGCCGCCGGGCAGATCTCCCTGGACACCCCCGTCACCGCCTCTGCCCAAGCGGTGGATCTGCCCTGGGACAGCTCCACCGCCGAGATCAAGGCCGGGGAGACCTTGACGGTTTTGTCCCTGCTGTACTGCGACCTGCTGCCCTCCGGCAACGACGCCTGCAATATCCTGGCCGAGGCGGTGGGGGGGACCACGGCGGAATTCGTGGCCCGGATGAACGCCAAGGCCCAGGAGCTGGGCATGGAGGGCACCCAATTCATGAACCCCCACGGCCTCCACGACCCGGATCACTACACCACCGCCTACGACATCTACCTCATGGCCAGCGCCGCCATGGAGGATGAAACCTTCCGCACCATTGTCCGCTCCCCCTCCTACACCCTCCCGGCCACCAACCTCCAGCCGGAGCGGGTGATCTACTCCTCCAACGGCCTGCTCAGCAGCTTTTATAGCATCGGCTATACATACGGCAAGGCCATCGGCATCAAGACCGGCTATACCGGCGAGGCGGGCCGCTGCCTGGCCTCCGCCGCCGTGGATGAGCTGGGCCGCACCTTCTATTGCGTGGTGCTGGGTACCGAGGACAGCCCCGACGAGAGCGGCGTGAAGCAGCGCTGGTCCTTTGTGGAGAGCAAGCGCCTGCTGGAGTGGGCGTTCCAGAATTTCCGCCGCATCACCCTGCTGGATCAGGACACGGAGAACGTCCTGCGGGAGGTCAGCGTCACCCTGTCCGACCAGGCGGACTACGTGCTGGCCCATCCGCTGGGCAGCATCGAGGCCACCATGCCGTCGGACTACGACCCCAAAAAGGCCGAGCTGCACTTCGACCTGCCCGACACCATCGAGGCCCCCGTTGCCGCGGGGGACAAGCTGGGCACCGTCACCTTGGAGTACGACGGCCAGGAGTACGGCACCCTGGACATGGTGGCCGGCAGCAGCGTGGACCGCTCCGACTTTCTCTACACCGTGCAGCAGATCCAATACTACTGGTCCCAGTGGTGGGTAAAGGCGGCGGTGGCCGCCGGGGTGGTGCTGGTGCTGCTCCTGATCTTTTTTCTGACGGTAGTCCTGCCCCGGAGAAAGGCCCGCCGGCGGTACAGCCGGGCCGGAGGGCGCCGCCCCTCCTCCTCGTACCGCGGCCGGCGCTGATGTCGGTTTCGGGCGGTTTTCCACCTGTTTTGTTATATTTTTCCCAGAGTTCATAGAAATTTCACGACGTTCACGGATTCTTCACAAAAGGTTCGCAAATTGTCCAACACTTCCCCCGGGGGGCCTGGTATTATAATCACGTCAGGTACAAAACCAGACAATCTCCTCCCTCTCTCTTTTCTCAAAAAAATGAAGGCCCCCCGGCTTAAGCCGGGGGGCCTTCATTTTACGTGATATTCAGCTGCCGCAGGGACAAGCCCTCAGCCCTTCTCTCTGCGAAACGCCGCCAGGGCGTTTTTGATGTGCCCGTGGGCCCGGTCCATCCGCTCCCGCGCCTCGCCGGCGGGGCAGCCGGTGAGCAGCATGAAAATGGTGAGCGGCACGTTCCGCCCGGTCTCCTCCAGCAGCGGGTCGATCTCCTCGCTGCCGGCGCCGGTGATCTCGGCCACCATGTCCTTGGCCCGCTGGACCAGCTTCTGATTGTTGAGGCACATGTTCACCATCAGGTTGGAATAGACCTTTCCGGTTTTGACCATCACGCCGGTAGACAGCATATTGAGCACCATCTTCTGCACCGTGCCAGCCTTCATGCGGGTGGAGCCCATGATGGCCTCCGGCCCGGCGTAAATGCCGATGGGGTAGTCCGCCAGGGCGTTGACGGGGCACTCCAGGCTCTCATTGCAGGTGACGGAGATGGTCACCGCCCCCAGCTGCCGGGCGTACTCCAGCGCGCCCACCACGTAGGGGGTGCGGCCGCTGGCCGCCAGCCCCACCAGTACATCGTCCTTGGTGAAGCCGATGCTCTTCACGTCCTCCACGCCCAGCTCGGGGTGGTCCTCGGCGTCCTCCTTGGCCTGGCTGAGGGTGGACACGCCGCCCGCCATCAGGGAGACTACCCGGTCCTTGGCCACGCCGTAGGTAGGCGGACACTCGGCGGAGTCCATGAAGCCCATCCGGCCGGAGGTGCCCGCGCCGCAGTAGACGATCCGGCCTCCGGCGGCGAATTTTTCAGCTGCGGCGTCGATGGCCGCGGCGATCTTGTCCAAGTGGCGCTCCACGCAGGCGGCCACCTTTTTGTCCTCGTTATTAATCATGCGCAGCATCTCAATGGTGCTGGCCTCGTCGATGGTCACGGTATCGGGATTTCGCTGCTCGGTGGGCAGCGCTTTGATATTCATTGGCAGTCACTCCCTTAATAGATTCACGATGCGGGATGTGTTAATCAGCATGTCCTCATGCCGCTCAAAGTCCTTCTGAAGGAAGCTCATATAGAGCACATCCACCAAAAACATTTCCGAGGTGATGGAGGCCACGGCCGCCACCCGGACCCGTTTCTCCGCCACCGGCAGCTTGAGCAGCACCGACGCGCTGGCGCTGAGGGTGCTGGCGGTGTCCCGGGTCACGGCGATGACCTCCACTCCCCGCTCCCGGGCGTGCTGAGCGGCCAGGTAGACCTCCTTGGTCTCCCCGCTGTAGGAAAAGCAGATCATCAGGTCCCGGGGCTGGATGACGGCGGCGTACTCCAGGCTGGTGTGCCCGTCGGACAGGAAGATGCAGGGCGTCCCGATCCGGTTGAGCCGGTGGCACAGCTCCTGGGCCACCAGGCCCGAGCTGCCCAGCCCGAACAGATACACCCGGCGGGCCTTCTGGATGAGCCCCACCGCCCGCTTCACCGCGTCGTAGTCCATGAGGGCCAGCGTCTCCTGCATGGTGTTGGTCTGCATGTGGCACAGCTTCTGCGCGATGTCCGGGATGGAGTCCCCGGGGGCGATGATGGGGTCGATGGGGGTGTTCAGCTCCTCGCTGCTGACGTATCGGACCAGACTGAGCTTCATCTGCTCCAGCCCGTCGAACCCCAGCTGCTGGCACAGGCGCACCACGGCGGCGGCGGAGGTGCCGCTCTCCTCCCCCAGCGCCTTGGCCGTCATTCGGATGGCCTTGGAGGGGTTCTCCCGGATGAAGTCCGCCAGCTTCCTGCTCTGCTTTGGCAGGGCGTTATAGTGCATGGATACATGTTTGAGAAAGTCCATTCTCGCGTCATCCTTTGCCCGGCGTCTTTATTTGAGGAAGGTCTCGATGCTGGCGTCGGATTCGTCGGGGATCATCTGCGCGGTGACGCGGATGCCCATGGCGATCATCTGACGGATCAGTTCGATATCCTCTTGACTAAGGCTAACAGATTTTTTGATTTTTTGCAACCCTTCATGATGGGCCAGATTGCCCACGTTCACCCCGGGCAGGGGCACGCCCGCGTCCGCCAGGCGCTTGCAGTCGGGCACGTTGCGGGTGATGAGGAACACCTTATCCCCGTCGTACTTTCCGGCCAGGATGTTGGCGGCGGCCTTGGCCACCCCCAGGATGGACAGCTTCACCCCGGTGGGGCAGGCCAGCTTCAGCGCGGCGATCTGCATTTCGCTCTTGGGCGCCTCGTCGTTGGCCACGATGATCCGGGAGCAGCCCAGGAAATTGGTCCACACGCTGGCCACCTGGCCGTGGATGAGCCGCTCGTCAATGCGCATATGAGTAATCATGATAATCTTCCTTTCCAAAAGAGGCCCCCGAACGGAGCATACGCGCCGCCGGGGGCCCTTTGCGTCTATTTGAGAGCCCTTCGGGTATCCGGCGGGTTTCTTACGCCGCGACAGGGGCGAAGAAGGTGTTCAGCAGGCCGAACAGCACGCCCACCACCATCAGGATCAGGATGAGCTTCACAGTGGTCATCTTCTTCTTACCCAGCAGCCAGTAGGACAGCACCACGATGGCCAGGGGCAGAGCGGCGGGCATGATCTTGTCCAGCATGGCCTGGATGTTGATGGGGTTGGTCTCACCGATGACGATGTTGATGTTCATGGGAGCCTTGACCACGGAGGGCACCAGGGCGCCCACCACGGTGAGGCCCAGCACGGAGGCGGCTTCTGTCAGCCGTTTCAGCTGTCCCGACAGGCCGGAGGCCAGCTTGCGGCCCTGCTCGTAGGCCATGAAGGTGAACTTGTAGCGCACGGCCAGCATGGCCACGCCGCACACAATGGGGATCAGCAGCGCCACCGCCTGGCCGCCCATGGCGATGTAGGCGGCGATGGAGAACACCAGAGCGCGGTAGATGGTGATGAACACGGTGTCGCCCACGCCGGCGAAGGGGCCCATCAGGCCGGTCTTGACGCCGATCAGCGCGTCCTCCGCCGCGTCGATGCCCAGCTCCTCCTGGAGGGCGGCGTCGGTGCCCACGATCAGGTGGGACATGGGCTGGGAGGTGTTGAAGTAGCCCAGCTCAGTCTTGAGGGCCTTCTTCATCTTCTCCGGGTTATTGCGGTACAGCCGGCGCAGGATGGGCATGATGACGTAGCAGTAGCCCAGGCCCTGCATGGTCTCATAGTTCCAGCCCCACTGCAGGCCGAACAGGTTGCGCACATAGACCTTCTGGAGGTCCTGCTTGGTGAGCTTGCCGCCCGCCAAGGTCTCGGTCGTCTGCTTACTCATCGATCTCCACCTCCATATCGTCGGCAGCCCCCACAGCGGCAGCGGCGGCGCCCTTGGACTCCGAATTGGACATATAGATGGCCGCCAGCGCCACGCCCACCAGGGACACGCCCAGGATGGTGAACTGAGAGGGCAGGTAAGCCATCAGCGCAAAGCCGATGATGTAGTACGCGAAGAACTTCTTCATGGGCAGGTAGCGCATCAGCAGCGCGATGCCCATGGCGGGCAGCAGGCCGCCGGCGTACTTCAGGCCGCTCATGAGCCACGCGGGGATGTACTGGTTGATGGCGGTGACCACGGCCTCACCGAAGAACAGTCCCACGAACACGGGAATCATGCGGGTGAGGGTCCAGGGCAGGATGCCCAGGATGTTGGAAATCTCCACGCCCCGGTCGTCGCCGCGCTCCGCGCAGCGCTCGGCCCGGTGCTGGAAGATGACGTTGGCCATGCGCCCGAACACGTCCAGCTGAGTGAGCAGCAGTCCGATGGGCACCGCCAGCGCGATGCCGTACTCGTCGCCCTGGCCGGACATGATGGCGAAAGCCGTGCCCATGATGGAGCCGGACAGGAAGTCGGGCACCGTGGCGCCGCCGTAGGTGGCCACGCCCAGGGTCATCAGCTGCATGGTAGCGCCCACTTTCAGACCCATGCCCACGTCGCCCATCAGCAGGCCGGTGACCGTGGCGGCGAACAGGGGGGAGTAGAAGCCCAGCTGAACAGAGATCTGATCCAGCTGCGCGAAGCCGACGTACAGGGTCAAAAGTACGACGATCAAAATGGGTATGCTGTTCATAGCACATTCCTCCTACACAATTTTCTCATAGAACCTGCATTCACAGCCGAAGCCAGCGGATGAACGGGATCAGGCCCGCCCAGACAGCGGCTTGAGGCTTGCCCCTACAGGTTCACAGTCCGGCGGGGAGCAGTCAGTCCTCATAGCCCTCCTCTCCGGAGGTGATCTGGGGCTTTTCCACCAGAATGACGCCGTTGTGCCCCACATCCCACAGGTATTCGGCCAATTCGTCCACGTCCTCCATGTCCGACGCGGCATACTCGATGGCCATGGGGAGATTCAGACCGGTGATGACCCGCAGGCCGGGGTGCTCGTACATAGCCTGGACCGCCACGTTACAGGGCGTGCCCGACAGCAGGTCGGCGGCCACAATCACCGGCGCCTCTCCGCCCGCCTGCTCCAGCACCGCGCTGAACTTGGCGCGGGTGCCGTCCAGCCCGTCGCTCTCCAGCATGGAGACGGTGAACAGGCCGTCGATCTCCCCCATAATCATCTGGGCGGATTTGTGGAGCTCCTCCGCCAGATGCCCGTGGGACATCAGGACAAGTTTTGGTTTCATGGTAAAACCTCCTTCCGTCTTTCTATGGGCAGAGCATACCATATGTGAAATATCATTTCAAGTATTTTCTCCTTCTTTTCAAATTTTCGGCGTTTCATATCAAAACGAGCCGGCAGGTTTGTGCAAAAAGCGGATAGATGCCGCCGCATAACAGGGTTTGAATGGAGACTTTGGACAAATCGCACTGAGGTGCGGGCACAGGCCAATTCGCTGCAAAATAAGAGAGAGGCACGCTTCGCGTGCCTCTCTCTTTCTTCCGTCAATCCCTCTCTCAGGAGTCGATCCCCCGGGAAACCAGATATTTCTTGACCATCAGCGCCACCTTGAAGGTGATGGCGTCGTCGAATTCCCGCAGGTCCAGACCGGTGAGCTTCTTGATCTTCTCCAGCCGGTACACCAGGGTGTTTCGGTGGACGAACAGCTTCCGGGCGGTCTCGGACACGTTCAGGTTGTTCTCAAAGAACTTATTGATGGTGAACAGCGTCTCCTGGTCCAGCGCGTCGATGGGGTTCTTCTTGAACACCTCGCGCAGGAACATCTCGCACAGGGTGGTGGGCAGCTGATAAATGAGCCGCCCGATGCCCAGATTTTCATAGTTGATGATGGAACGCTCCGTCTCAAACACCTTGCCCACGTCGATGGCCACCTGGGCCTCCTTGTAGGTCCGGGCCAGATCCCGGATATGGCCCACGATGGTGCCGATGCCCACCACGGTCTTGATGCCCAGGTCCCGAGTGAGGGCCTCCTGGACGTTTTGGGCGATCTTTTGCAGATCCCGGGCATCGGCGTTCTCCCCCAGGTGCTTCACCAGCGCCACGTCCGTCTCGCTGACGGACAGCACAAAGTCGGTCTGCTTATCGGGGTACAGCCCCGAAATCACATCCACGGCGGACACGTCGGGCATGCCCAGCTGGCGCACCAGGATCACCGCCCGGGGCGCTTCGGACACAAAGTGCAGCTCCTTGGCCCGGACATAGATGTCCCCCAGGAGAATATTATCGCACAGGATGTTCTTCACAAAGGTGGCCTTGTCGTTCTTCTCCTCATAGTAGGCTTTGGCCCCGTTGAGGGCGATCACCGCCATGGAGCAGATCAGGGCCGCCTGCTCGTCCTCGCCCCGGACGAAGGCGGCATAGTCGAACTGGCCGTTCCATCCGGACAGGGCCTTGAAGGTGAAGCCGTTGCTGGTTACGGAGGACTCCGCTTCCGCAGCCAGCAGCGCCGCCGCCGCGCCCCATTTCTCCCCGATGCGGGTCAGCTCGTTGCAGGCCACCACAGTGCCCTGCTCGTCGATGACCCCAACAGCCCGGTCGGAACAATCCTTCATCTGAAGAACGACGCTTTGAAAAATCCTGCTGGACATTGCGTTTTCTCCTTTCTATGCGGCCGGGAGTTGCGTGCTCCGCCACTCTGAGTTGATATCCATCTCGTTCATACGACACTATTATATAAAGTTTCGTTGCCGATTTCAATAGTTTTTCAAAATTTTTTTGTTGAAACTGCCAAAAATTTTCGTATCATTCACCAAGAATGGCCTCCAGCTCCCCCTCGCTCAGCGCTCTCCACCCGCCTTTTGGCAGCGCCGCGTCCAGGGTCAGCGGGCCAAAGCGCACCCGCTTCAGGTAGCGCACCGGCTTGCCTCTGGACGCCATCATCCGCTTAACCTGATGGTATTTTCCCTCCCGCAGGGTGATATGGGCGCTATCGCTGGATAAAAGCTCCAATTCCGCAGGCAGGCATTCCGTGCCGTCTCCCAGGGTCATCCCCGCCCGGGCGGCCTGAACGTCGTCCTGATCCAGCGCGCCGTCCACCTCCACGTAATACACCTTGTCCACGTGGCTTCTGGGCGAGAGCAGCCGGTGGGCCAGCGCCCCGTCATTGGTGAGCAGCAGCAGCCCCTCGGTGTCCTTGTCCAGCCGTCCGGCGGGAAACAGGCCGATATTTTGGTACTCCTCCCCCAGCAGGTCCAGCACCGTGCGCTCCCCCAGCTCAGCCGTGGAAGACACCACCCCCGCCGGCTTGTGGAGCATGAGGTACACCGGCCGGTCCGCGCCGATGGCCGCGCCGTCCACCAGCACCGGGGCGCACTCGTCCACCTTCGACTCGGGGGCGTGGCAGGGCGTGCCGCCCACCGACACCCGGCCCGCCCGGATCAGCTCCCGGGCCTCCTTCCGGCTCCACCTGCCCGTGGCCGCCAGGCGCTTGTCCAACCGCTCCAAGCCCATCCCCCCTTTCCTGTCCAGCCCTACGCTGTCATCATATTGCCGCGCCCAGGCACATATTCTTTTTCTGAGAAATCACAGAACGGAGTGGTACCATGATTATCTTCACGGCCCGTATACCAAAGAGACGGCTGGCGGCGGGGGCCTGCGCCGCCCTGTGCTGCGTGTTCGCGGTCCTGGCCTTCGCCTTCACCCTGCGGGGCCGGGCGGTGACCGCCTCGGCGGAGGTGAAGAACATCAGGAACAATGACGACCGCCTGGCCTACCTCAACGGCCTGGGCTGGCAGACCTCTCCTCAGCCCATCGCCACCGAGGAGCTGCTCATCCCCGAGCAGTTCGACGACAGCTACGCCGGCTATCTCAAGCTCCAGGAGGACCAGGGCTTCGACCTCACCCAGTACCAGGGCAAGCGGGTCAAGCGGTACACCTACCAGCTCACCAACTACCCCGGGCAGACTGAGCCGGTGCAGATCTCCCTGCTCATCTACAAAAACCGGGTGGTGGGCGGCCAGATCCAGTCCTCCTCCGGCAGCTTCCTCCACGGATTCCTCCGCCCGGAGGGAGAGCCCAGTCCCACGCCCACTCCCGCACCGGCGGCGGGCAGACGGCAGACGGTCTGATAAAACAAGGGAGGCGCTGGAAGCGCCTCTCTTGTTTTCTGTGTTAAACCACCTGTCTGCCGTGGAAAAACACGCTCTTCACGTTCAAATCCGCGTCCAGCACCACCGCGTTGGCCCGCTTGCCCGGCTCCAGGCTGCCCACCCGGTCAAAAATGCCGATGACCTGGGCGGGAGTCACCGCCGCCGAGCGCACCGCGTCCGCCAGGGGGATGCCGAAGGAGACGGCCCGCTTCATGCACGCCATCAGGTCGGTGGCCGACCCAGCGATGGTGCCGTCCGCCAGGGTGGCCAGGGGACCCTTGACGGTGACCTCCTGCCCGCCCAGATCGTACTTGCCGTCGGACATGCCCGCGGCCCGCATGGTGTCCGAGATGAGCACCACCCGGTCCGCGCCGAACATCTTGAAGGTGGCCCGCACCACGCTGGGGTGGATGTGGATGCCGTCGGAGATAAGCTCCACCCGGCTCCAGGGGCTGTCCAGCGCCGCGCCCACCACGCCGGGGGCGCGGTGGGTAAAGCCCGGCATGGCGTTGAAGAGGTGGGTGACCTCCCGGGCGCCGGCGCGGAACGCCTCCAGGGCGGTGTCGTAGTCCGCCGTGGTGTGGGCCACGGAGACGGCCACGTCCTCGCACACCTCCCGGATGAAGTCCAGGGCTCCCGGCTCCTCCGGGGCCACGGACACCAGCTTCACCAGCCCCTCGGAGGCGTCCATCAGCCGGCGCAGCATGGCCACGTCGGGGGCGTGGAGCCACTCGCCGTTCTGGGCGCCCTTCTTGGCCAGGGACAGGAAGGGCCCCTCCAGATTGATGCCCACCAGGTCCGCGCCGGGGCGGCCGACCCGCTTGTGCTCCGCCGCCGTCCGGCACACCTTCATCAGCCGGTCCTCCAGCAGGGTCATTCCCGCCGGGCAGATCTGGGTCACACCCCGGCTCAGCTCGTACTCTGCCATGGCCTGAAGGCCGTCCCCGTCGCCGTCGGACAGATCTGCCCCCACGCAGCCGTGGAAGTGCACGTCGGTGAGGCCCGGGATCACATAGCAGCCCGACGCGTCATAGCTGCTCCCGTCCCGGCTGTCCGGGGTGAGCAGGGCGCCGTCAAAGCACACGTCCCGCTCCACAAAGCCCTTTGCCAGGTCAAATACCTTTCCGCCTGTCAGCTTCATAGCCCGTTACCTCAGGCCGCTCAGCGCCGCCTCGTCCCCGATGATGGTGACGTTGGGGTGGAGCTGAAGGATGGAGGCGGGCACATCCGGGGTGACGGGGCCCTGCACGGTCTTGCGCACCGCATCCGCCTTGTCCGCGCCGCTGGCCACCACCAGGATGCTGCGGGCGTGCATGATGGTGCCGATGCCCATGGTGAGGGCCTGCTTGGGCACGTCGTCCGCGCTGGCGAAGAAGCGGGCGTTGGCCTCAATGGTGCTCTGGGTCAGGTCCACCAGGTGGGTGGCCACGGGGAAATTGTCACAGGGCTCGTTGAAGCCGATATGGCCGTTGCGGCCCAGCCCCAGCAGCTGCAAATCGGCGTAGCCCAGAGCCTTCACCACGTCCTCATACCGGGCGCACTCCGCCGCCGCGTCGGCGGCGAGGCCGCTGGGCACGTTGGTGTTCTCGGGCTTGATGTCCACGTGGTCGAACAGGTTGTGCTGCATGAACCAGCGGTAGCTCTGGTCATGGGTGGGGGCCAGCCCCACGTATTCGTCCAGGTTCACCGAGCGAACCCCGGCAAAGCTCAGGTCCCCCTGCTTGTACCACTCCACCAGCTGCTGATATGCCCCGATGGGGGTAGAGCCGGTGGCCAGTCCCAGCACGCACTCCGGCTTGGACACCACCTGAGCCGCGATGACGGCGGCCGCCCGGCGGCTCATGGCATTGTAGTCCTTTTCACAATAGATTCGCATGGCAATACCCTCCGACATAAGAATTTTTAGTTGGGCGGCCGCCTGTCCGGCGTACCGCATCTTCTATAGATTGTATCGGTCCGGACCCTGTTTGTCAACACAAAGCGAAAATGATTTTTTACGGATTTTGTCAAATGAAATGTTTTTCCATCCGCGTCACAGGTGCTTGTCCGCCAGGGCGTCGGCCACCATCCTGCGCCGCTCCCGGCAGCCCTCCATATCCCGGCGGCACATCTCGTTGAACAGCACGTCAGCGAGGTAGAGCTGCCCCATGCGGGCCGCGATGGACCCCATCTGGAGGGGCCCTTCCTTAGCGCCGCACTCCAGCACGATGTCGGCCAGCGCCGCCCCGGGGGACTTGGGAAAGCGTGTGATGAGCACCGTCCCCGCCCCGCGCCCCCGCGCCAGCTTCATCAGCTCCACCATGTCCCTGGTGGACCCGGAATAGGAGAAGTAGAGCACCGCGTCCCGGCTAGTGAGCATGGCGGCCCGGATGGCCTGATGGTGGGAGTCCTCCACGGCATAGAAATTGGGCAGGGCGGTGGAAAACAGGTGGGCCGCCTCCGTGGCCAGGATCATGGACCCCCCCAGCCCCATGCACAGCACCCGGTCCGCCCCCAGCAGCAGGTCCGCCGCGGCGGTGATGGCGGCGGGGTCGATCATGGCCAGGGTCTGGGTGATGGCGTCCACGTCCGCCGCGCAGATTTTCCGGCACATCTCCCCCACATTGTCCTCGGTGAGAATTTCCCCGTACAGCGGATTGGAGCTTCTCTGCCCCGCGCCGGATCCGGCCACCGCCAGCTTGAAGGCGCTGTAGCCCCGGTAGCCCAGCCTCCGGCAGAAGCGGGACACCGTGGCCTCCGCCACCTCCGCCACCTCCGCCAGCTCGGAGATAGACATGTACTGGCAGTCCTGCCGCTGGAGGAGAATATAGTCTGCGATCTTCTTCTCCGCCCCGGTAAGCTGGTAATACTCCCGGTTGATTTTCGTGAATACATCGCCGTAAGGCATATGTTCTCCTTTCCGCCCGTCCCATTGCCTCTCGCTTGGGCTGCCGGACATTTTGATATCTCTATCATATCCTGTTCTATCGGAGCCCGTCAAGAGAAAGAAGAAATTTAATTTCACGAAAATGTAAATCTTTTTGATTTCCGCCGGTAACGGCCGGAATTGTTCTGTAAGCATTGAACACTTCTGTAAATTGCATACAAAAATTGGTGAAATTTTGTTTCTCCATCAGCCGCCGATGATCCGGCGGATCTCCTGCTCCGCCTGGCGCACCTCGAACTCCAGCTCGGCGGCGGGCATACGCACCGCCCCGTGGCCCAGAATAATCATCTGCTCCAGCCCGTCGGAGGTGGCCACCCGCACCCGGTGCTCCCTGCGCTCCCTGGCCAGGGCGTAGGTGGTCTTTTCGATATACATATCCGCCGTCTCCGCCTCCTTGGTATACACCACGAACAGGTCTCCCAGCCGCTCCACGCTGCCCGGGCTCCCCTTCACCTTGTAGGCGTCGAACACCACGATGACCTTGCACCGCTTCCACCCCTGATAATTGCGCAGCCGGTGGATGAGCCGTTCTCGGGCGCTGTCCAAATCCTCCCGGCTCAGGGCGCGCAGCTCGTCCCACGCGTGGATGATGTTATAGCCGTCCACCAGCAGGTAGTCCTCCCCGTCCCGGAGCTTCAGCCCCTTCCAGGGTCTGGGCTTGGGCGGGGCGCTTTTCTGCGCCGGGCGAAAAGCGTGGGGCTTCATAGGGCCGTAGACCCGCTCGAAGATGGCCTCCAGCTCCTTGTCCAGCGCCGCCCGGGACTCGTAGCTCATGGCGCCGCCGCCCACGGGAGCGGACGCCTCCCGGGCGGGACCTTCCTGGCGGGGCTTCCAGCCGCTGTCCACGTGCATATGGGCGCGCACCTCGTCCCAGGGCACGTTGAACCCCGCCCCGTGGGCGCAGAACACCGACCCGGCGGGGTTATCCACGTCCCGCTCCGGGTCGTAGCCCGACTGGGAAATCACCTCTTCTGCCTTGTGGCAAGGGCGGTAGCCCTCCACCGCGCAGGACAGCCGCCCCCGCCCCCCGGTGTAGGCCGCCACCTCCGTCCAGTAGCCCCCCAGCTCGGACACGGGGACGCTGCCGGCAAGCACCGCGCGCTCCCCCGCACTCTCCGGCGGCTGGAACTGCGCCCCCATGCGCTGCAAATCCGTCATGGCCCGGCCCACGTTCCCCGTAGGCACCTCCAGCCGAAAGCTGTACCAGGGCTCCAGCAGCACGCTTTTGGCGCACATCAGCCCCTGGCGCACCGCCCGGTAGGTGGCTTGGCGGAAGTCGCCTCCCTCGGTGTGCTTGAGGTGGGCGCGGCCGGTGAGCAGGGTGATCTTCATATCGGTGATGGGCGACCCGGTGAGCACGCCCAGGTGGATTTTCTCCATCAAGTGGGTGAGGATAAGCCGCTGCCAGTTCCGGTCCAGCACGTTTTCTGAGCAGGCGGTGTCCAGCTCCAGCCCCGCCCCCCGTTCCAGCGGCTCCAGCAGCAGGTGGACCTCGGCGTAGTGGCGCAGGGGCTCAAAATGGCCCACCCCCTCCGCCGGGGCGGCGATGGTCTCCAGGTAGACGATGCGCCCGGGGCCGAAGGCCACCTCCACGCCGAACCGCCGCTCCATCAGCCGGGAGAGCACCTCCAGCTGAACCTCTCCCATGAGATGGACGTGGATCTCCCCCAGCGCCTCGTTCCACTCCACCCGGAGCTGAGGGTCCTCCTCCTCCAAAATCCGCAGCTGGCCCAGCAGGGTGTGCACGTCGCCCCCCGCCGGGGGCAGCACCTGATAGGCCAGCACCGGCTCCAGCTGAGGCCCCTCCCAGTCCTCCTCCCCGCCCAGGCCCTGGCCCGCGCGGGTCTGGCTCAGGCCGGTGACGGCGCACACCGTCCCCGCGGGGGCCTTGTCGGCGGGGACGAACTTGGCCCCCGAGTAGAGGCGCAGCTGGGTGGCCTTCTCCTCCCAGCCCGAGCCCTTCACCGCGTCCCGCACCTTCAGCGCGCCCCCGGTGACCTTGAGCCAGGTGAGCCGCTCCCCCCTGTCGTCCCGGGAAATTTTGAACACCCGGGCGGCGAACCGCTCCGGCCAGTCCGGCTCCAGGGCGAACCGCGCCAGCCCGTCCAGCAGCCCGTCCACCCCCTCCACCTTCAGCGCCGCGCCGAACCAGCAGGGGAAGAGCCTGCGCTCCACCACCAGGGCGGACAGGTCGGCGTCGTCCAGCTCCCCCGTCTCCAGGTAGCGCTCCATCAGCTCCTCATCGCACAGCGCGGCCTGCTCCACCGCCTCTCCCCAATCGCCGGAGAAGTCGGCGCAGCCGTCGCTCAGCCGCGCCCGCAGCTGGGCCATCAGCGCCCCTCTGTCGGTGTCCGGCTGGTCCATCTTGTTGATGAACAGGAAGGTGGGCACACGGTGGCGCTCCAGCAGCTTCCAGAGGGTCTCGGTGTGGCCCTGCACCCCGTCCGAGCCGCTGATGAGCAGCACGGCGTAGTCCATCACCTGCACCGCCCGCTCCGTCTCGGCGGAGAAGTCCACGTGGCCGGGGGTGTCCAGCAGCGTGATCCGGCAGTCCTTCCACTCCAGCCGCGCCTGCTTGGAGAAGATGGTGATGCCCCGCTCCCGCTCCTGCTCCTCGGTGTCCAGAAAGGCGTCCCCGTGGTCCACCCGCCCCAGCCTGCGCACCGCGCCGGCCCGGAACAGCATGGCCTCGGACAGGGTGGTCTTGCCCGAGTCCACGTGGGCCAGCATCCCGATGGTCAACCGCTTCAAATTCCGCACTCCTTATCTATGGGGCCGGCAGCGGCCCCGCTCTATATTGCGCCCGTCAATTGAACAGCTCCGCGTTCTCCCGGAACAGCTCCCGCACCTTTTTCTTGAGCAGCCGGTGGGCAGGCTTCGAAAGCGACCGGTCGGCGGCCACCAGCTCCTCCGCCGCCTGACGGGCCTCCTTGAGCAGCTCCATGTCGGCGGCGAAGTCCGCCACCTTCAGCTGGGGCAGGCCGTGCTGCCGCTTGCCGAAGAAGTCCCCCGGCCCCCGCAGGCGCAGGTCCTCCTCCGCGATCTGAAAGCCGTCGTTGGTGGCGCACAGCGCCCGCAGCCGCTCCCGGGCGGTGTCGCTGCGGCTGGCGGTGACCAGCACACAGAAGCTCTCGTGCTTCCCCCGGCCCACCCGGCCCCGGAGCTGGTGGAGCTGGGACAGCCCGAACCGCTCCGCGTTCTCAATAATCATCAGCGACGCGTTGGGCACGTCCACCCCCACCTCGATAACAGTGGTGGACACCAGCACGTCCAGCTCACCGGCGGAAAAGGCGGACATAGTCTCCTCCTTTTCCTTCGCCTTCAGCCTGCCGTGGACGAAGCCCACCCGCAGCTCGGGGAACACCCGCTCCCGCAGCTGGGCGGCATAGGCGGTGACCGCCTTCAGGTCCATGCCGGGGCCGTCCTCCCAGCCGCCGTTCTCCTCCACCGAGGGGCACACGATATACACCTGCCGGCCCTCTTTCACCTGCCTGCGGACAAAGCCGTACATCCGCTCCCGCTTATCCTCCCCCACCAGCAGGGTTTTCACCGGCGTGCGTCCCGGGGGCAGCTCGTCCATGACGGACACGTCCAGATCGCCGTAGATGATGAGGGCCAGTGTGCGGGGAATCGGCGTCGCGGACATGACCAGCACATGGGGGGGAACGCTTCCCCCCTTCTCCGCCAGCGCCCCCCGCTGGGCCACCCCGAAGCGGTGCTGCTCGTCCGCGATGACCAGCCCCAGGTCGCGGTACTCCACCCCCTGGGAGAACAGGGCGTGTGTGCCCACAACCAGGTCGATTTCCCCCGCCGCCAGAGCCGCCAGCAGGGCCTTTTTCTCCTTCCCCTTCACCGATCCGGTGAGCAGCCCCACCCGCACTCCCGCGGGGGAGAGCAGCGCTTCCATGGTGCGGGCGTGCTGCTCGGCCAGCAGCTCGGTGGGGGCCATGAGGGCGCACTGCACCCCGTTTTTCGCCGCCGCCCAGGCCCCGAAGGCGGCCACCGCCGTCTTGCCCGAGCCCACGTCCCCCTGGACCAGCCGGTTCATGGCGCGGCCCGAAGCCAAGTCGGCGGCCATGTCCGCCATGGCCCGGCGCTGGGCCCCGGTGGGGGGGAAGGGCAGCAGAGGGAAGAAGTCCTCCGGCGCGCCCGCCAGCACCCGGCCCTCCCCCGCCGAGCGCCGGTCCTTCAGCTGGGCCAGCCCGCAGGTGAGGACGAACAGCTCCTCAAACACCAGCCGCCGCCGGGCGATGGCCAGCTGTTCAAAGTCGGCGGGGTAGTGGATGTTTTTCCGGGCAAACTGGGTCTGGCAGAGCTGGTGGTCCTTCCGCACCCGGGCGGGAAGGATCTCGGGCAGGCCGTCCAGGCACTCCTCCGCCGCCCGGCGGGTGAGCCCCGCCATCAGGTTGTTGGATATGCCCGCCGTCAGCGGGTACACCGGCATGATGAGCCCTGTGGCCCGCTGGGCGCCCTCCCGCTCGAAGGCCGGGTTGGTCATGGAGAACAGGTTTCCCTGCCGCTCCACCGCGCCGTAAAACACGTAGCTCTCCCCCCGGCGGAGCACCTCCCGGATGTAATCCTGGTTGAAGAAGGTGATGCAGGCCGTCCCCGTCTCGTCCACCGCCTTCACCTTCACCAGGGACAGCCCCCGGCGGATATAGCTCACCCGGGGCGTCTCCGCCACCATGGCGCACACGCAGCAGGGCCGGTCCTCCGGCGCGTCCCGCATGGTATGGCGCTCCCGCCGGTCCTCGTACCGCTGGGGCAGGTGGTCCAGCGTGTCCCCCAGGGTGCGCAGGCCCAGCTTCTCCAATTTTTTCCCCCTGGCGGGGCCCACCCCCGGCAGGTCGGTCAGGGGCGTCTCCCGTGTCAGCGGCATGACCTCACCTCCTCGCCGCAAGCTCCATATCTTTCGCCTCCGCCTGTCGCGAAGGCTCATTCATTCCGCTGCGGCTCGTCTCCCCACAAAGCCAAAGACCGGCTTTGCGGGGGCCCCGGCTTTTCCGGACACAAGCTCCATATCGTTCGCCTCCGCCTATGGCGAAAGCTCATTCTTTCCGCTGCGGCTCGCCTCCCCACAAAGCCAAAGACCGGCTTTGCGGGGGCCCCGGCTTTTGCGGACAGCCGCAGTTTTTCATTAGTTTACCACAATCTCCCGCAAGAAAACAATCCCCACAGGATTTTTCCCGGGCGCTCTGGTATAAATTGTAACGCCTCCGTCCACAATAGCCACGGAGGTGTTGTTATGCACAACAAACGAACATGGATCGACAAGCTGAGCGATTTCATCTCAGGAAAGGGTTTCTATCTTGTGGTACTCATCTGCGTGGCGGCCATCGCCCTGTCGGGCTACTACCTGGTCCAAGGGGTCCGGGGCGGCCTGGACAGCACGCTGGACCAGCCCGTCACCGGCTCCGCCGCCATCCGTGACACGCCCGCCCCGTCGGCCCGGCCGTCCCTCAAGCCCTCTCCGTCCCCCGCGCCCTCCGCCCGGGTCACAGCGCCCCCCGCCATCTCTGCGGCCCCCGCGCCCTCCGCCGCTCCCGAGTCCTCCGCGGCTCCCACCCCCTCCCTCGCGCCCGCGCCGCTGGTGTTTACATGGCCGGTAAAGGGCGCGGTGGCAAAGGCCTTCTCGGTGGAAGCCCTGGTCTATAACGAGACCATGGGGGACTGGCGCACCCACAGCGGCATGGACATCGCCGCCGACCTGGGCACCAAGGTGCTGTCCACCGCCAACGGCTCCGTGTCCGCCATCTATCAGGACGACCTGATGGGCACGGTGGTGAAGATCGACCACGGCCAGGGGCTGGTGAGCCTGTACGCCAACCTGTCCGAGGCCCCCACCGTATCGGTGGGCGACGCGGTGACCACCGGGGCGATCATCGGCACGGTGGGCCAGACCGCCGCCTCTGAGAGCAGCCAGCCGGCCCATCTCCATTTCGCCATGTACCAGGACGGCGTGGCCGTGGACCCCGTGGGCTACCTGCCCCAGAACTAGAACCAGCGTTTCACGTGAAACAAAAAGCGCCCGGCCCCAAAGGGGGCCGGGCGCTGTCACGCTGCGAAGCGGCCAGGACGTTCGGTCGCTTTCGCTCCGTCTCGGGCAAGATCCGCCTGCCGCTGCGCGGCGGCTGGGTTCTTTCCCTCACTTTGCTCCAAGCTCCCTCACTGTCCGCTTCTCCGCGCTTCTTACAGCTGCAAAGACGGCGCGGAGTACGCCCGGCCGCCCAGTTCGCTGTTGAGCATATACAGCCCCTTGGCGTCGCCGCCAAACAGCTCCATCTTGGTGATGAGGTCAGAGGCGTTCTTCTCCTCCTCGCCCTGCTCCTTTACAAACCAGTCCAGGAACTGGATGGTGCGGTAATCGCGGACCTCCTGGGCGGCGGCGTAGATGGCGCTGATGAGGCCGGTGACATACTGCTCGTGCTCATAGGCCGCCTTCAGCGGGTCGGACAGCTCCCGGAAGGCTTTGTCCGGCTTGGCCACCGCCTCCAGGGTGACGGTCTGGCTGTTGTTGTGGAGGTAGCGGTACATGAGCATGGCGTGGTCCTGCTCCTCCCTGGCCTGGATCTCGTACCAGTTGGCGAAGCCGTCCAGCCCCTTGGCGCTGTAGAAGTTGGCCATGTCCAGGTATAAGTAGGCGGAGTACAGCTCCTTGTTAATCTGATCGTTCAGCAGCTCTGCGACCTTTTGATCCATAATCCAAACGCTCCTTTTTTCTCTTGTTCGCGCCCCGCGCGTTTTCCAAGCCAGTATAGCACATTCCGCCCCGGTGTCAACCGTTTTTCACCGCCTGGGCCAGCGCGCGCCTCACCTGGTCCGCGATGTCCAGCATGGCCTCCGGCTCCACCTTGCGCACCTGCCGGTCGTAGGTGTAAAGGCCGTTGGTCTCCCCCTCCACGTCGCTGAGCTGGGTGTAGACGCACCCGCACAGGCCGTTGGGCACGGAGGGCAACACCATCTCCTCATACATCTCCCGGATGCGCTGGGTGAGCGCCTGCTCGCTCTGGGCCTGCTCGCCGTAGCCGTAGTTTTTCCGGTCCCGGGCCACATGGCCCTCCACCCGGCGGGAGAAGCCGCCGCACTCGCTGAGAAAGAGAAATTTCCCCGGCCTCGTCCCCTTCAGCACCCGGCTGCTGAAGTAGACGTGCTCGCTCTGGACGTCGCTCTCCTCCTGGGCGAACCAGCCGGAGGTGGACATGAAGAACCGGGTGGGGTCGGCGGGCTTGAGCAGGCGGTAAATGCGGTCGGAGTCGTACTGGCCCCAGCCCTCGTTGAAGATGGTCCAGCCCACGACGCAGGGATGGTTATAGAGGTGGGCCACGGTGTCCAGGCAGTGGCGCTCAAAAAAGGATTTGCGCTGCTCGCTGCCCCCCGTGCCCAGGTCGCCGCGCTTTTTGCTCAGGAACGTGGGGATCACCGTGTCCCGGACGTAGCGGTACTCCCCCGAGTTCACCATGTCCTGCACCACCAGCATCCCCAGCCGGTCGCAGGCGTAATAAAACGCCTCGGGCTCCACCTTGACGTGCTTGCGCAGGGTGTTGAAGCCCAGCGCCTTCATGCGCAGAATGTCCCGGTCATACCCCTCCGGGTCCCGGGGCAGGAACAGGCCGTCCTCAAAATACCCCTGGTCCAGCACCCCGTGGAGGAAAACCGGCTCCCCGTTGAGGCACAGCCGGGTGTGGCCGCCCATCTCCTGGGCGCTCACCGTGCGCAGGGCGAAATAGCTCTCCGCCTGGTCGGTGGGGGTGGCGATGGTCACGGTGTAGAGGTAGGGGTCGCCGGGGGTCCAGAGATGGGGGCTGGGCACCTCCAGCCGGAGGGGCCGGCCGCTCTTCCCCGCGGCGGTGAGCAGCTTTCCCTCCCCCAGAGGGACCGCCAGATTATACTCCGCGCCCCCCGCGTCCACCTCCACCGTCACCGTCACCCCGGTGAGGTCGGGCGTGAGGCGCACCGACCTCACCGCCCCCTGCTCCGGCGCCGCCTCCAGCCACACGCTCTGCCAGATGCCGGACACGGGGGTGTACCACATGCCGTGGGGGCGCCTGTGCTGCTTGCCGTAGGGGTAGTCGCGGGAGAGGGTGTCCACCGCCTTCACCTCCAGGCGGTTCTCCCCCGGCCGCAGCATATCGGTGATATCCGCGCAGAAGGGCAGATAGCCTCCCTCGTGGCGAACCACAGGCGAGCCGTTGAGCCACGCCTGGGCCACCTGGTCCACCGCGCCAAAGTGGAGCAGCACCCGGCTGCCCCGGGGCGCAAAGCCCGCGGGAAGGGTGAAGGCCGTCTCGTACCACAGCACATCCCCCACCGCGCCCCGCCAGCCGGACAGAGGGGCCTGGGGCGGCCAGGGCAGGCGGATGGGTCTGCCGTTCAGAGTCCAGCCCCGGTCCAGAGGGTAAAAGCTGTCCCGCCGGAGCTGGGGGCGGGGGTAATACCGGTCCCAAGCGTTGAATTCCATAGCGTCTCTTCCTTTCCCCGGTGATTTCCTGTGTTATCCAAATTTATCATACCACTCTCCGGCGGGAAAGGCAACGGGATTTTGGGCGTTTTGCCGCAGAGAAAATGGACCGCCCTGCCTTTTTTGTGCAAAACCCAAAATCCACATTGACAAACCGCCTGCGCCATGTTACATTGATATCAGCAGATAATGATTCCTATTATTATCAAATATCACTCAAAGGAGGTTCTCGTATGTTGTTCCAGACCACACCGGCCCACGAGGAGCTGCGCGCCAAAATCCGCGCCTTTGCCGAGGCGGAGGTGAAGCCCAACGCCATCCTCATGGACCAGGAGAGCCGCTTCCCCGCCGAGGCCGTGAAAAAGCTGGCCGAACTGGGCCTGATGGGCATTCCCTACCCCAAGGAGTGCGGCGGCGCGGGGCTGGATGTGCTCAGCTACGCCATCGCCGTGGAAGAGCTGTCCCGGGTGGACGGCGGCACGGGCGTGATTTTGTCCGCCCACGTGTCCCTGGGCACCTGGCCCATCTTCGCCTTCGGCACCGAGGAGCAGAAGCAGAAGTACTTAGTTCCCCTGGCCCGCGGCGAGAAAATCGGCGCCTTCGGCCTCACCGAGCCCAACGCCGGGTCGGACGCCGGCGGCACCGAGACCACCGCCATCGACAAGGGAGACTACTGGCTGCTCAACGGCCAGAAAATTTTCATCACCAACGGCGGCGTGGCGGACACATACGTGGTGTTTGCCGTCACCACCCCCGACATCGGCACCAGAGGCATCTCCGCCTTTATTGTAGAAAAGGGCTGGAAGGGCTTTACCTTTGAGCCTCATTATGATAAAATGGGTATTCGGTCCTCCGAGACCTGCCAGCTCAACTTCGACGACGTGAAGGTCCCCAAGGAGAACCTGCTGGGCAAGGAGGGCCAGGGCTTTAAAATCGCCATGGCCACCCTGGACGGCGGGCGCATCGGCATCGCCTCCCAGGCCCTGGGCATCGCCCAGGGGGCCTATGAGTCCGCCGTGGAGTACGCCAAGGAGCGCGTCCAGTTCGGCAAGCCCATCGGCTTCAACCAGGCCCTCACCTTCAAGCTGGCCGACATGGCCACCAAGCTGAAGTGCGCCCGGATGCTGGTGTATTCCGCCGCGGAGAAGAAGGAGCACCACGAGCCCTACAGCGTGGACGCCGCCATGGCCAAGCTGTACGCCTCCGAGATCGCCCTGGAGGTCACCAACGACGCGGTGCAGATCTTCGGCGGCACCGGCTTCCTCAAGGGCATGGACGTGGAGCGGATGTACCGCGACGCCAAGATCACCACCATCTACGAGGGCACCAGCGAGGTCCAGCGCATGGTCATCGGCGCGTCCATCATGGGCAAGCCCCCCAAGCGGGAGGGCGGCTCGTCCAGCACGGCCAAGAAGCCCGCCCCCATCACCGGGGTGCGCAAGGGCCTGATCCTCAAGGAGGGGGACGCCCGGGAGCGGGTGGACGCCCTGGTGGCGGCCCTGAAAAAGGACGGCTACGACTTCTCCGTGGGCATCCCCATGGACACCCCCATCGCCCAGGCGGAGCGGGTGGTGTCCGCCGGCCAGGGCATCGGCTCCAAGGAGAATATGAAGCTCATTGAGGACCTGGCCAAGGCCGCCGGCGCCGCCATCGGCTCCAGCCGCCCCGTGGCCGAAACCCATAAGTATGTGCCCCTCAACCGCTACGTGGGCATGTCCGGTCAGAAGTTCAAGGGGAACCTCTACATCGCCTGCGGCATCTCCGGGGCGGTGCAGCACCTGAAGGGCATCAAGGACGCGTCCACCATCGTGGCCATCAACAAGAGCTCCAACGCCCCCATCTTCAAAAACTGCGACTACGGCATCGTGGGCGACGTGAACGAGATCCTGCCCCTGCTGGCCCAGGCCCTGGGGCTGGAGGACAAACAGCCCGCGCCCCCCATGGTGAAGATGAAGCGGCCCCAGCCCCCCAAGCCCGAGCCCATCGGCAAGCGCTACGTGTGCATGGGCTGCGGCTACGAGTACGTCCCCGAGCTGGGCGACCCGGACGGCGAGGCCGCCCCCGGCACCCTGTTCGAAAAGCTGCCCGACGGCTGGGTCTGCCCCGAGTGCGCCGAGGACAAGGACCAGTTTATTGAGGCATGAGCGCGCCCCTGCCGCCATTAACGTAAAGGAGGAATTTCAATATGTACTGTGTCCGCACCGTCACCGACAATCTGTATTGGGTGGGCGCTAACGACCACCGCACCCACCTGTTCGAAAACATCCATCCCATCTCCCGGGGGGTGAGCTACAACGCCTACCTGCTGATGGACGAGTCCACCGTGCTGTTCGACACCGTTGACTGGTCCGTCTGCCGCCAGCTCATCGAGAACCTGGACCACGTGCTGGATGGCCGCCCCCTGGACTACCTGGTCATCAACCACATGGAGCCCGACCACGGCGCGTCCATCGAGGAGATCCTCCTGCGCTGGCCCAACGTGAAGATCATCTCCACCGCCAAGGCCTTCATGCTCATGCGCCAGTTCGGCTTCACCGTGGACGATCAGGAGCTCATCGAGGTCAAGGAGGGCGACACCTACAGCTTCGGCGCCCACACCGTCACCTTCATCGCCGCCCCCATGGTCCACTGGCCCGAGGCCATGGTCACCTTTGACACCACCAACGGCGCGCTCTTCTCCGCCGACGCCTTTGGCTCCTTCATCGCCCTGGACGGCAAGCTCTTTGCCGACGAGGTGAATTTCGACCGGGACTGGATCGACGAAGCCCGGCGCTACCTCACCAACATCGTGGGCAAGTACGGCCCCCAGGTGCAGGCGCTGCTGAAAAAGGCCGCGGGCATCCTGGACCAGATCAAGTTCATCTGTCCCCTCCACGGGCCGGTGTGGCGGGAAAACCTGCTCTACTTCGTGGATAAGTACGACAAGTGGAGCAAGTACCAGCCCGAGGAGCAGGGCGTCATGATCGCCTACGCCTCCATGTACGGCAATACCGAGAGCGCCGCCCAGGCCCTGGCCGCCAAGCTGTGCGAAAAGGGGATGACCAACGTGTGGGTGTACGACGTGTCCAACACCCACGTCTCCCAGCTGGTGAGCGAGGCGTTCCGGCTCAGCCACCTGGTGTTCGCCTCGGTCACTTACAACCTGGGCATCTACCCCGTGATGCACGATTTCCTGATGCACCTCAAGGCCCTCAACCTCCAGCACCGCACCTGCGCCGTCATCGAAAACGGCTCCTGGGCCATCAAGTCCGGCGACCTGATGCAGAAGTTCCTGGAGGACGAGATGAAGAACATGACCGTGCTGGGCGACCGGCTCACCCTGGCCTCCGCCCTCCACGGGGACAAGGCCGCCGAGCTGGACGCCCTGGCGGACGCCATCATCGAATCCATGCCAAAAGAGTAAGCAAACAGAACAGCCCCGGAGGGATTTCCCTCCGGGGCCGTTTGTTTTTTGCCGCGCTTGGCGCTTACGCCGCCTGCTCCTTCGGGCTGATGGCCGCGAAGAACTCGGCCAGCACCTCGTCGGCGTTGTCCAGAATCTCCAGGGGGTCCTTGCCGGCCAGAGCGGCCAGCTCGGGCATATCCACCCCCATGAACTGGGCGTAGCGCACTAGGAACAGATGGGCCTGGTCCACGCTCACGATCTCATCGGGGGCGAACTCGTCCTCGGTGATGCCCTTGGCAATGCCGTTGGCCTGAGCCCAGCCGATGGCCGCGGCGTACTCGTGGTCTTCCGCCACGTCGACAAAGGTGGACGCCTGGGCGTCGGGGCTGCCGGCCTGGACGTAGAGGTAATTCACGAACTCCGCGCGGGTCATCAGACCGGCCAGAGGCACCTCGGGCTCGTCGATCAGCACCGCGCCGTCGTCAGCGCCGCCGTCATCGGGATCGCCGCCCATGGGGACGTCGGGGTCCTCGATCTCGGTGCCGCCGGGGCCGGGGGCGGGATTGGTGGGCAGCATGGGAATCTCTTTCTGCGCCACGATCACCTCATCACACACGGAGCAGTGAGAACCCTCCGTCAGACCGGTGCTTGTAGTAGTGGGCTCGACACGAGGATCAGTCACCACGGTGTGGCCCAGGGCCGGGGAACTCTCATCTACGATCGTCCCAATTTCACCGCCACACTCTTCGCAGAGTTTCACTTTCTTACCCGGCTCTGTGCAGGTGGGGTCCACAGTTTTAGTCTTACCTCCCCAAATACAGGGCTGCTTATAACAATCCCATACGGTCTCATAGCAGGCAGAGTCGTGGGTATGCACGGTAAGCTCACACTTTACTTCATAGCAAGCTTCGGTGTGAGTGTGAGTCTCCCGGCCACAAGTAGGCGTCGTGCCCTCGGTAAAACACGATTTGCCATGCGTATGCTCTTCCGTTTGACAGATCAGATCAGATTCATCTTCGCAATCGCCATTGTCATGGCTGTGTTCTTTGGTCTCGCAGGTGAGCTCTTCCTTTATGGTACAGAACCAACCGCCCTTGCCATGTTCATGGTCCTCGTCCTCTGCCGCAAAGGCCGCGACGGACAGCATCCCCACACACATGACCAGCGCCAGCAGCAGGGCCAACGTCTTTTTTAATACCTTCATCATTTTAACTCCCTTTCTTTGCTTTGTTCGGATGCAAAGTTATCCGGCAGCCGGGCTGTCATAGCGCAAAACGCGCCTTAGACCCCTGATTAGCTTTGCGTCCCACAGTTTCCTGTGGTTTGCTCAATCGCAACCCGGCGAACATAGCGCGGCATTTCCCGCGCCTTAGTCCCGTAGCTTTGCTGTCCCACCGTTTCCAATGGTTTGCTAAATTGCAACCCGGCGAACATAGCATCGGAAGGTTTCCGTTACCTTAGTCCCGTAGCTTTGCTGTCCCACGGTTTCCCGTGGTTTGCCAAATGCCGCTTTCCATTCACCCCGCCGCCATCGGCCATCTGACAGCGGGCCGGCGCCACGGCGGCTCCACTCTCATGCTCCCCACCCCTTTCCAGCTGCAATCGCTTCTTGTTCGCGCTAAGAACAGCGCGAACACAAACACCCATGGGTGTTTCTTTTATCATTCTATCATGGGCCGCGGGAAAAAGCAACCGAAGCGGGGAAAATTTCCATAAAAAGTTCCCAAGCGGCCGGTCTGTGAGGCTCCGCCCTTTTGAAATTTTTTTATTCGGGAAGATACGCGATCAGTTCCTCCGCCGTGTCCCGCATCCCCCGCCGGAACCATACCTCGATCCAGCCGTATAAAAAGAACCCCACGTAGGCGGAGGAATACGCGGCCACCATGTCCTGCTCCGGATTGAAGCCGCACAAGTCCAAAATGATGTCCTTGAGCAGATAGACCAGCCCTCGTTTGTTTAGCAGGCTGTAGAATTCCCGGTTGGCCTCAAAATGGGAAAACACAATCCGAACGATCTCTCTGACCGGGATGTTGGGCGTGCTTTTGCACTCGTCCGCCCAGCCCTGGGACAAACGCCTCATGTGCGCCTTGATGATATCCTCTTTTTCCTCGAAATTGCGGTAAAAAGACGTCCGCCCCACCCCGGCCTGATCGCACAGCTCGCTGATGGATATTTCCGCAACCGGCTTTTCCTCCAGCAGCGCCAGCATGGCCCCGGTGAGATGCTCCACCACATAGGCGTTGCGGCTCTCGTTGCTGAACGGTGATACATTTTTCCTCTTTTGTTCCATTTTTGCCGCCTCCATTGACAAACTTGTTTGCTTCTGCTACATTCATATCGCCGTTACAATTGTTCCACATCATAACACACCGAAATCACTCTGTCAAGGGAGGACGTTGAAATGACACTGACGCAAAAAAGGCTGCTGATCCTGGCTGTCATCGCCGTGGCGGCGTTTGTGCTGGGCCGGCTGGCGGTACGGGGCGTACTGAACCTCCTGGTGGGCGGCACGCTGTTTGGAGGGAGTTTCCTATGAGCAAATCGGTAAAAGAAAAGAGGGTGAAGGCTGTGCCAGTCTGGTTGGGTATTCTGGTATTTCTGGCGGCCTTTGGGGCCGGAGTCGTGTCAAAAACCGCCGTCAAGCCCGCCTGGTCCAAGGACTACTCCGTCCAGTGGAGCGACGCGCTGGGCACGCTGAAAGCAGACCTCCCCTACGGCGAGGGGGAGGCCAACAAGTTCGACCTCTACCTTCCCGCCGCCGGCGGCAGGGACAGCTACGGCCTGGTGGTCTACCTCCACGCCGGGGGCTTCACCATGGGGGACAAGGCGGACGACCGGGACATGCTGGCCTGGCTGTGCTCCAAGGGCTACGTGGCGGCGGGCATCAACTACACCCTGCGCGATGAGGCCCACCCGGAGGCCAGCGTCCTCACCCAGTCTACGGAGATCAAGGCGGCGGTGCCCCAGGTCATCCAGGCCGCGGAGGAGGCCGGGTATCCCATCGACAAAATGACGGTGGCGGGCGGCTCGGCGGGCCACTGCCTGGCCATGATCTACGCCTACCGGGACGGTGGGTCGGCCCCGGTACCTGTGGTGCTCACCTTCGGCGGGGTGGGGCCGTCCAGCTTCTATCAGGAGGACTGGGGCGTTTTCGGCCTGGACCAGAGCGACGAGGCCTGCGCAGAGCTCTTCGGCGTGATGGCCGGGGTGGAGATCACCGCCGGAGAAGTAGCGGACGGCTCCTACCTGGAGAAGATGAAGCCCATCGCCGCCGCCGAGTGGGTAAAGGAGAACCCCGTCCCCACGGTGGCCGCCTACGGCGCCCACGACCGGGTGCAGCCGTTCTTGGCCTCTCTGCGGCTCAAGGCCGCGTTGGAGGAGAACCACGTGGATCACAAATACTTCGAGTTCCCCCACTCCGGCCACGCCCTCCAGAACGACAACGCCCTGTCCAAGCAGTGGATGGAGGCCATTGAGGAGTATTTGGACAAATATATGCCGGTGAAATAGGAAGAGGCCATGAAAAAAATGTTAAAAGTAATTGGGTTTGCCCTATTGGCAGTCATCGTCATCGCAATCATCGCTCTCCAGCTTATCAGCCGGCTGCCCGTCCCATCCGCAGGCTATCAGAAAAAATTGGAGACGGGCGGAGCGATTGAAGCGGAATACTTAAAAAACGGGGCCTATGAAACGGCTTATTATGAAGAAGCAGCCGTGCAGGTGTTTGAAAAATACGAGATCTTCTACCCCGCCGAGCTGGCGAACCAAAATAAGAAATATCCCGTGATCGTTGTCTGCAACGGCACAGGCTGGAAGGCATCCAAATCAAAGCCGATCTATGAGCATTACGCATCCTGGGGCTTCATCGTCATCGGCAGCGAGGAGGCCTACTCCTGGAACGCCTTCGGCGCGGAAATGGCCATCCGGCACCTGTATCGGCTGAACGACAATCAAACCATCAATGACAAGAAAAATGTTTTTTATCAGAAGATAGATTTCGAAAACATCGGCATCATCGGCCATTCCCAGGGCGGCGTAGGCGTATTCAACGCCATCACGAACACGGACCACAAGGACGTCTACAAAGCGGCAATCGCGCTGTCTCCCACAAACAAGGAGCTGGCCCAGGGATTGGAGTGGCCCTATGACGCGGCGAACATAGCCATCCCCATCATGCTTGTCTCCGGGGAGGGCGGCGGCGATGACTGGGTGGTTACATTGGAGGGCCTCACCGATATTTACGACGACATTAATTCTCGGAAAGTGATGCTGCGCAGAAAAAACACCCCTCACGGCGCAACCCAATATTCTGAGGACGGCTATGTGACGGCCTGGTTCATGTGGCATTTGCAGGGCGACCAGAACGCCGCAAAGGCGTTCATAGGGGAAAGCCCCGAAATTCTGGACAACCCGATGTACCAGGACGCGGCTGTCGATCTCGAATAAAGAGATGAAAAAGCATATATCTTGACAAAACGCACGGCGGACATCCCTTATTTCGGATGTCCGCCGTATCGTTTCGCCGCTTACACCGCGCAGGTTTCCCCTGCGGTGATTCCATTTTCATTGAAGGCGTCCACCCGGACATAATACCGTTCCACATCAGCCTTCAGGCCCCGGATCTCCACCTGGTTCTTTCCAAATACCCGGAAGCTGTGGTAAAGTTTGTTTGGGCTATGGCCCCACAGCACCTCGCAGCCCACGGCGTCCCCCCGCCAGCGCACCTCCATGGTCATGCCGTCCCTGCGGCGGGCGGAGACCTGGGCGGCCTGCTCCGGCGGCCCGCCCCGGCCGCGGCCAAACACCCGTAGCCCGCTGATACAGGCCGGGGCATGATAGGCCGTCTCGGTGACGGTGAGCCGGACATACCGGGCGTCCACGCCACCCTCCCGCGCCGCCAGGTCGTGGGTCAGGTCGGTGTTCGCCTCCCGCCTATCCTCCAGTACGATCCAGCTCTCCCCGTCCGTGCTGGTCTCCAGCAGCCAGCGGGTGAAAAATTCCCGCTCCTCAATGTACCGTCCCCGGCCGGGATCGCCCACCAGCTCCGCGCCCTCAGGGAGGCGCTCCACGGTCCCCATGTCGTCGGCAAAATTCACCTGCACCGCGTTCACCGTGCACACATCCCCCAAATCCACCGTGAGCCGGGGAGCTTTGTCATCCGCCCCAGCCCTCCACCACGTCTGGACGTTTTCGTCCACCGCGTTGGCGGCGGGTTTGTCCTCGCTGCTGGCCCAGGCCCGTTTGCCATAGCTGAGCAGCATCCACTCCGGCGCGGCCCAGGAGGCTCTCCCCACATACACCCCATCGCAGTACACGTTATACTGCGCCCCAGGGCAGGCGTATTGCAGATAGTATTTCCCACCGTGCTTGGTCATCCACGCCCCCTCAATGTAGAGGCTGTCGGACAGCGCCGCCCGCAGCAGGGTCCGATACTGCTCCGGCGCGGCCTCAATAGCGGGGGTGAGATCAGTGACCTCCTCTGGGCGGCAGCCCAGGACCTGGGCCATCTGGGCGCGCAGCAGTTGGGCCACGCTGCTCTTTCCGGGGTCATAATGGTGGTTTTCTCCGGTACGCTCCCAGCCGTGCTCCGTCTTGCGGTTCTCAATGAGGGGCACAGGCTCCCCCAGGGGCTCCATGGCGGCGAGGTCCAGCTCCACCCCCCAGATGGGGGTCATATTGCTGCACCCCCAGTAGAAATAGAACCGACCGTCGTCGTCCACGAACAGGTTGGGGTCCCAGAAGTCGAAGGCGCCGGGAATGCGCTCAAACACGCCGCCCTCCGGGTCCCGGGTGCGGTAGAAATCGTAGGGCTCCCCCTTGCGGCTGGCACAAAAATACATCCAGTCCCCCACAACCCGCACGTCGGGGGCGTAATCGTACATCGGCCCGCCGGTGAGGGGGCACCGCTTCCAGTTCACTAGGTCCTTGGACAAGTGGAGCTTTTTCAAAGACGTGAACAACCTCAAACGGGGGAGAAAGGGCGAGGAGGTCACCCTCCCCACACCTGGAACGCCATAGACAACCAGGACTGCGGCAACGACTACCACCGGGGGACCTGCTGGTACGCCCGGGGCTTGAAGCGGCCGGATATCCCCGCCGGGGGCCGGGCGTACCTGGAATTTGACGGCGCGGCCCACACCTGCGAGGTGTTCTTGTACATGGAAAAAGCGGCCCGCCATGAGGGGGGCTGCTCCACCTTCCGGGTGGATATCACAGATTACCTCAAGCAGGACGAGACTCTGCTCACCGTCAGCGTGGACAACAGCAGCAACCACGTCTACCCGCAAAGCGCCGACTTCACCTTTTACGGCGGGCTGTACCGCGGCGTGAAGCTGGTAGTAGTGCCCGAGGCCCACTTCGACCTGGACTGCTGCGGCGCCCCCGGCATCAAGGTCACCCCCATTGTCACCGATCTGGAGCGCAAAACAGTGGAGGTCACGGTGGAGGCGTGGGTGAAGAACGCCGGCCAGGTCATATTTACCGTAGACGGACAGGAGCAAACCGCCCCCGTGGAGGGGGGCCGTGCCCAGGCGGTGTTCGCCCTGGAACACGCCCGCCTGTGGGACGGGTTGGACGATCCGCACCTCTACACCGCCGCCGCCCGGCTGGACAACGGCGAGGAGGTATCCGCCCGGTTCGGCTGCCGGACGTTCGAGATGGACCCCCAGCGGGGCTTTCTCCTGAACGGACGCAGCTATCCCCTGCGGGGGGTGTCCCGGCACCAGGACCGGGAGGGCTGGGCAATGCCCTCACCCTGACGGAACACCGGGAGGACGTCGGCCTCATCCTGGAAATAGGGGCCAACACCGTCCGGCTGGCCCACTACCAGCACGCCCAGGAATTTTACGACCTCTGCGACGAAAACGGCCTGGTGGTATGGGCGGAGATCCCCTACATCACCATGCACATGAGGGATGGCCGGGCCAACACCCTGTCCCAGATGGAAGAACTGGTGGTGCAGTGCTACAACCATCCCTCCATCGTGTGCTGGGGCCTCTCCAACGAGATCACCGCCGCCAGCGCCGTGGACGGGGACTTGCTGGAAAACCACCGTCTGCTCAACGAGCTGTGCCATAAGCTGGACCCCACCCGGCCCACCACCATGGCCAACGTGTTCATGCTGGAGACGGACAGCCCCATCCTGGACATTCCCGACATCAACAGCTATAATCTGTACTTCGGCTGGTACTTGGGCGAGCTGGAGCAGACCGACGAGTTCTTCGACAGCTTCCACGCCAAGTACCCGGATAAGGTCATCGGCTTCTCGGAGTACGGCGCGGACGCCAACCCCCAGTACCAGTCCTCGCACCCGGAGAAGGGGGACTACACCGAGGGCTACCAGTGCCTGTACCATGAGCATATGCTGCGCATGATTGAGGCCCGGCCCTGGCTGTGGGGCACCCATGTGTGGAACATGTTCGACTTCGCCGCCGACGGCCGGGACGAGGGCGGCAAGCACGGCCAGAACCAGAAGGGTCTGGTCACCTTCGACCGCAGGCTGAAGAAGGACGCTTTTTATCTCTACAAGGCCCATTGGAGCCGCGAGCCCTTCGTCCACCTGTGCGGCAGCCGCTACGTGGACCGGGCGAGGATATCACCGAGGTGAAGGCGTACTCCAACCAGCCCTCCGTCACCCTGTACATAGACGGTCACGAACTGGAGACCCGGGAGGGCGGGCCGGTATTCCGCTTCCGGGTGCCCCTCACCGGGGAGCACTCCATCGAGGCCCGGGCGGGGGATCACAGCAGCGTGATCCTGGTGCGGAAGGTGGACAAACCCAACCCGGACTACGTGTTCAACAAGGCCGGGGACGTAGTGAACTGGTTCGACAAAGAGGATCTGGATCCCGCCTGCTACTCTGTCTACGACACCCTGGGAGAGATTGCGAAATGCCCCGAGGCCAACGCCATCGTGGAACAGATGATGGAGGCGGCCGCCGCCAGCCGCGGGGACGTGGCGGCCAGCGTAAAGGACAATCCAGCGTTGAAACGGATGATGGCCGGATGACCCTCCAAAGCCTGCTCAAGCAGGCGGGGGACGCGGTGCCCGAGGGGGCCGTCAAGCAGCTCAACGCGGCGCTGCAGCAATTCATGCTGGGCACGGTGATGAACACCGAGGCCCAGGCGGCGGACACCATGGCGAACATGAAAGCGGCGGGCTATGACGGCATCGAGCTGTGCGGCTTTATGTTCCATCCCAGTTACCTTATGGAGTACAGTTGCCTAAAAACTCTTGCCAGCAAGCATAAATGCACCATTTCCAAGGTCGTTGCCATGTTCAAGGACAGAAACGGAAAATGGGGCATTCCCTATGAGACAAAGGCAGGCATGAAACGGTGCTATTTTGCAAAATACGCCGACTGCAAAGGTAAATCTGACCCATCGGATGTGATATGCAATGCTGCAATCATGTATGGGTACTCCAGAAATGCACTCGAAAAGCGGCTAAAAGCAAAGGTTTGTGAGTTATGCGGTACGACCGAAAGCGATTGTTATGAAATCCACCATATAAATAAGCTTAAAAATCTAAAGGGCAAACAGCCCTGGGAAATCGTGATGTTTGCAAAGCGCCGTAAGACGCTGGTCTTTTGCAGAAAATTCCATATTGTGATTTATAACCAATGATTCAATGCTGACCAAGCGATAATAGAGCCGGATACATTGAGAGATGTAAGTCCGGTTCCCAGAGAGGGTGGTGCAAACCTGCCATAGTAATATGGCAAGGCGGTGCCTCCCTACTCCACCGAAATCACAGCCAGAGCAAAGGGCGCACTGGCTCTTTCAGCGTCAGCACCCAGCAGACGGACCGCGATATGCCATAATACCTTGTGACGAGTTCAGTTGCCCAACAAAATTCACGAACAGGGACGCGATCAACTGAACTTTTCGTGGAAAGAATAGGACAACAGGACTTGAACACAAGGAGGTTCATTATGGCAGAATTAACGTATACGAGAGTGGGAGACTACTACATCCCCGATCTGATACTTGACGAGGAACCAGAACAGGATGTATTCTATGGCAAGTACGGTGATCTTCGACGTGACTATCTCCGGGAACATCGGCCTGGGCTATGGATGGTGCTGGTAAGCAGCGGCAAGCTGGCCAACCACTTGAAGGGTGTTGAGCGGATGGCAGAGCAACGCATGGACACACTCCTGCCCCAATTGATGAAAGCTGCTGGTGTAACAGAGGAATTGAAAGCGCGTGACCAGATGGCGTGGGTGGGGCTGATGAATAACTGCAAGGCCAGAGTTGAGGAAATCATTTTTTCGGAACTGATTTACTGCTAATTGCTAAAGCGACCAGTGGGAAAAGTCCGTCTGGTCGCTTTGCTATATGTGGCGGCACATAGTTACCTCTTCTTATCATCGCAGTTTTATCGCTTGTGTTCTTGCAAGAATAGAATTATAATGTTTGGTAGAAAAAGGGGTGATTTCTTTGGCAAACATTCTGATCGTTGAAGATGAAAAGGCTATGCAGGACATTATCGTGGACTATATGAGAAAAGGCGGACATACCTGTTTTACCGCCGGAGATGGCATAGATGCCCTTGTCATGCTGAAGAATCATCCTATGGATTTGATAATCCTGGATGTAATGATGCCCCACCTGGACGGCTTCTCTGTTTGCAAGATGGCGCGGGAAATGAGCAATATGCCCATTATCATGCTGACCGCCAAAAGTGCGGAGGACGATAAGCTGAAAGGCTATGACTACGGCGCGGACGACTATATGACAAAGCCATTCAGTCCAAAGGTACTGTTGGCAAAGGTGAACGCCCTCCTGCGCCGTTCCTCCCCCGTTTCTGCTGGAGCAATCACCGCTGGAAAAATCATGCTCCACCCCAACGCACACAAGGTTTATCTTGACGGTCAAGAGATTACATTGACCCACAAGGAGTATGAATTGCTCGCCTTTCTCATGGCAAACCCTGGGCAGATATTCAATCGAGAGCAGATTCTGAACCGTGTATGGGGCTATGATTTCGAGGGAACAACCCGCACCGTGGATACCCATATCAAGACCCTGCGGCAAAAGCTGGGGGACGAGGGCAGGCATATCGTCACGCTGATCCGCTCCGGCTATAAATTCGAGGTAACAATATGAAAGAGGCTTTTTCCCTCCGCACAGTGCGAAAAAAGATTGTTATGCTCTCTAAACTGGCTGGAATTGTGCTGATTTTTTCCTATATTCTGTCTACCCATCTGCCTGTCAGCGAGGATGTTTCCTTCCTGATTTGGATGGGTTTTCTTCTGCTGCTGGTTTTGGGGATGGACTTTTTTATGAGCCGCTTCATCACAAAGCCGATTTCAGAATTAAACACTTCGGCAAAGCGCATGGCGGGGCTGGATTTCTCGGCCCCCTGCAATATTACTTCAACAGATGAATTTGGCGAGTTATCCGCCAGTCTGAACACAATGGCTGAAAATCTGCAACAGGCCCTTTCCCGCCTGGAAAATTCTTTGGAAGAGCGCAAGGAACTGGTGGACAGTCTGTCTCACGAAATGAAAACTCCGTTAGGCATCATCCGGGCCTATGCCGAGGGCTTGCAGGACGAACCAGACGAAACCAAAAAGCAGAAATACGCCCAGGTCATTGTCTCCGAAGTGGAGCGCATGAACGATCTGATTGTGGCCCTGCTGGATTTGTCGGCGCTGGAGAGCGGGGCCGCTCAACTGAACGTCATCCGGTTTGACTTTGTAGAGCTGGTGGAAACAGTGGCCGGGCGGCTCCTGGTGGACGCTCCCGATACAAATTTTGAATTGCAGTATGAACTGCCGGAACAAAAGTTTTTCGTGCGGACAGACCAGCAGCGCATGGAGCAGGTTTTGGGCAATTTGATTGTCAATGCCAAGAAAAATGTATTCCCCGGCGGCGTCCTGCGGCTGGAATTGACCGAGGACGATGGGGACTTGCACTTTGCCATCTTCAATCAGGGTAGGCCCATTCCAGCAGACAACCTCCCCAAAATCTGGACAAAATTCTATCGGGACAGCGGCGCGGAATACAGCGGTTCCGGGCTGGGGCTGTCCATCGTGGCACAAATCCTGTCCATGCAGAAGCTGCCCTATGGCGCGGAAAATCTGGCAGACGGAGTGCGGTTCTATTTCTCTATCCCCGCTGCCGAATAATTTCACACGGATTTCACAGCGACCTCACACCAATTTCACCCCGCCCATCTAAACTCTCCTTATCTCAAAAATAAGGAGGGTTTTCTTATGTTTTTAGGTTTAGCGTGGTATTGGTGGCTGGTAATTGTGGTGGTGCTGATTGTCTCCATCCCCTGCAAGGTCAAGTTTATGAAGTGGTGGAGCAAGCGCCAGCAGGGGAAGAACCAGCGCGGGAAGTGGGGTGACGATGAGTGATTGAAGTTAAGAACCTGACGTTCTTCTACAGCAAGGATAAGCAGGCCCTTCATGGTCTGGACTTTACCGTGGAGGACGGGGAAATCTTCGGTTTCCTGGGGCCAAACGGCTCCGGGAAGTCCACGACCCAAAAAATCCTGACCGGGATTCTGAAGGGCCACGGTGGAAAGGTTTCCCTGTTCGGGCAGGACATCTCCGCCGCCCACGGCCCGGAGTTTTTTCAGAAAATTGGTGTTCTCTTTGAGTTCCCCTACCTATACGCCAATTTGAGCGCCGTGGACAATCTGAACTACTTTGCCTCGTTCTATCCCAAGGAGCAGCGGCGGGATGTGGGGGAGCTGCTGGAGACGCTGGAATTTAAGCCGGACTTTCTGAAAAAGCCGGTGTCCTCCTATTCCAAAGGTATGCGCCAGCGGGTGAGCATGGCGCGGGCATTGGTCAGCAATCCCCGGCTGCTGTTCCTGGACGAACCCACCAGCGGCCTTGATCCCTCCGGCGCGGTGTTGTTCCGCAGGATTATCGAGCAGGAGCGCAAAAAAGGGACAACAATTTTTGTTACAACCCACAACATGATGGACGCTGATCTGCTGTGCGACCGGGTGGCTTTCATCTCCAACGGGAACCTGGTGGCCCTGGACACGCCCAAGCGTCTGAAAGAGAAAAACAGCAATCACCGGGTCGTGATTGACTATCTGTATCAGGGACAACGGGAAACGAAAACCATAGAGGCCCAGGAACTGGAGGCGGGCATTCCTTTTGCCCATGACGAGATTGTCAGCATCCACTCCCAGGAGCCGACCCTGGAGGATATGTTTATCCAGTACACAGGGAGGGGGCTGTCCTGATGTGGAAAGGATTTTGCGCCCTGTTCAAAAAGGACTGCCGGATGTTGGTATCAGGGAAGTTTTTCCTGATGGCGGTAGGTTTTCTGGCCCTCTATACGGCGTATGTGAACTTAGGGTATATCCGTTTCATGCAGATGTCGCCCTACAACGTATACCTGTATGATCCAGCAGGAACACAGACAGAGGTATCGTCCCTGGTTCATGCCGTTGCATCCCTGGAAGCTATGGACGAGGCGCTGCTTGCCGACGCCAACGGCGTAGGGCTGGATGCCAGCGGCGAGACTGTGCGTGTGGTACTTTACGCCGGAGCGGAACACGTTGACCGCCACCGGGCGGACTACGCGCTGTCTCTGCTGCGGCCCTCCACCGGCAGCGCCTCGGAGATCATCGGGACTAACACGCCGGAACAAAAGGCGCGGAAAGAGATCACCTGTGAACTGCTGTTTTTTGAACTGGCCGCTGTGGGATTCTTGGGAATCGCCGCTGTGCTGTTCAAGGAAAAGGGGATGGGGGTAATTCGTGTCCACGCCATCCTCCCGTTGCGGAAAGAGCTGTTTCTCCTGTCCAAGCTGATGGTGTTCCTGCTCTCTGACCTTGTCTTTGCGATACTGCTTACTCTGCTGAATGTAGGGCTTGCCGATGGAGCGGCGCTGCTGCCCGCTGTCCTGCTCCAAACTGCTATCCTTTCCCTGGTGATGGCTTTGGTAGGACTGCTCTGCGCCCTGCTGCTGAAGGACTTCCGGCAATTCACATTGGCCTACCTGATTATCGCCATTTTTGCAGCAACGCCAGTATTTTTGTCCGCCAATACATCAGTGAAATTTGACTGGATTGCCTACCACCCATTCTATCACGTCTACATGGGCCTGAAAAATGCCTACTTCGGGATGGACATTTCGCCAATCTATTATGTCGGCGCGGTCAGCATGATCTTGCTGCTGTTCCTGGTGGTGCAGTGTGCATTTCACCGGGAAATGGGAAAGGAGGGATGAGGTGTGAAAGGCTTGAAATATCAGCTTAAAAGTGTGTTGAAAGACAAATTCTGCTTAATGACCTTCTTGCTGCCCATCGTGGTTGCTGTGGCGCTGAACTTTATGGGTTCCATCGACCTGTCCAGCTTGGGGGAACATCACTTCGGTGTGCTGGAAAACGACCTGTCCCCGCAGACTGTCGCATGGCTGGAACGATATGGCCCGGTGACAGTTTATGAAACGCAGGAGGAACTAACCGCCGCCATCAATGAACCATCCACCAACATCATCGGCGTGAAAGCAGACGGGGCGAGTATCAAAACAGTAATCGCTGGGGATGAACTCGACATTTTCCGGCAGGCGGCAGTAACTCTCCCGGCTCTCTATGAACAGCGGGAGTGGGTCGAAAAAGTGGAGATCCAAACGTTGGACCGGCCTGACATCCTGGAAAGTTTTCAAGACATTTTTATTCCTGCCGTGCTGATTGTTGCCATGTTCATGGGCTGTACGTTCAACGCCATGAACATCATCTCCGAAAAAGAGGACGGCGTGGCGTTTGTCAATGAAATCCTGCCCATGACGCCAAGCCAGTATATTTTGATTAAAGTTGTAGTGGGGTTCCTCTTTGGAAGTTTATCGTCCATCGTAACAGCGTGTATCTGCTTCCGGCTGTCCTGGCGGGATATGGGGATCATGCTGGTGCTGATCCTTTTGTCATCCTTTGTGGCGGCGCTGATCGGACTGTTTATCGGCAAGTTTTCTGAAAGCCTGATGGTAGGCGTGGTCTATATCAAAATCGTCATGCTGCTGTTTATCGCTGTGCCGATTGTATGCGCCTTAATAGGGGTGAGCGGGCCACTGGCCGTGATCTGTAACCTCGTGCCATCCCAGCCTGCTTTTGATGGCATTATGGCACTGTCCAGCGAAAACATGGGGATGGCAGTGGAGGATATTGGCGTCCTGGCAATTCACTGTATCGTATGGTTTTCACTGTATGTTTTGATTTCCACCCAGCGTCAAAGACAAGTAATTCAATAATCTGAAAAATATCTGCCCAGCGGCAGAAAAGAAAAAAACCGCTGCTGGGCAGGTGTTATCCCCATGCCAAGGTATCATGCCTATGCGGCGGTTTTGAGAAATCAAAGCCGCCGTTTTTATGACTAGCAGGCGGCACATAGGAGGATGCTACCCTGCGGCTGCGATGCCAAAATCAGCTTGATATTCACTTGTCAAAAAAAGCCTGATCCCCGCATCGGCGTCTCCCGCCCACGCTTGCGAAAACCGTCACTTTCTGTCGGCTCATAATGTTGTTACCTGCACCCGAATGGCCTTGTGCCGTCCGGGTGCTTTTGTATTTCCAGGCCAATCACATCGGCCACGCTGCCGCTCCCCGCCCCTTTCGTTCAGACCCCAACAAAAATCTAAACGAAAGGAAAATGCAGGATGGGAATTACCATCAGAAAGCATAGGCGCAATTTGTCCTATGATGATGCCACCACCCTTGACGAGCTTTGGGTGATAGCCAAGCAGTTTGACCGGAGTTTTTATCGTGAGTGGAAAGACCATTGGGACGAGCGCGGCTATGACGAATACATAGTTGTCACCGAGGGCCGCTTGCCCTACTGTGAATCGCCGGAGCAGTATGTCTGCCGTATGGAAACCCGCGCGGAAATTCTTGCGGTGCTGGCCCTCTGCACCGAGAAGCAGCGGGAGCGGTTTCTGCTCCATGCTCTCTATGATCTCAGCTATGAGGAAGTCGGAAAAATCTGCGGATGTTCAAAGTACGCTGTGCGTGATTCTGTTGAAGCGGTCAGAAAAAATTATTTGAAATGCTTCAAAAACCACCCCCACGATTGACCGTTCAAAACGGCTATAAGGTGAGGGGCGATATGCTCCATCACCGGGAGGGACAAGCTGCTGTGGCGGCTTGTCCCTTCTGACATTTGAAGGAGGTCTTTATGACAATTATCAGATTGCACCACCGCCACCCCCGCTGCCCTATCAACTGCACTTCCATTCCGCTCCTGATACTGCCTTTGAAAAATCTGACAGTCCAGGGTGAGGATGGAGCCGCAGTAGCATTGTTGCTGGCGAATCTGCCCCCGGCTCACGTCCGGCAGGTCTACGCCCGCACCGCCACCAATGCGCTCACGAAGCTGGAGCATTTTTTCATGAAACATGGCTGGATGCCGAAGGAGGCTTGAGAACAAAATGGGGAAATCATTAGAGGTCCAAAAGGCGGAGGCGGAGAAGGAAGTCCGCCAGTTGGAGAACCAGCAGAAGATACTTCTAAATCGAATCCGTAAGGAAGAACGCAACGCCCGGAACCATCGCCTGATTGTGCATGGCGCGATTATGGAGGGCGTGTTTCCCTTCACCGCCAGCATGGAGGGCGAAGCGGTAGAAGCGTTTTTAATCGCACTTTCCCGCCTGCCGGGAGCGTGGGAAACGGCACAAAAAGCACAGAAAACCGGGGACGAGGGATAGTCCGTTGGGACAACGGCGCACTTATACACCGTGTCCGATGTCGTGCGCCCTGCCGGGGGCTGTTGCGTCCTACGGACGCGATGGGGAAGTACCTTCCCCAAACCCCTTGTGCGCCAGCAAAAACAAAACATCCGTTTTGCGTCTGTTCCGTTTTCGCTGGCCTTTATCCCTCCCGCCACGGACTGCGGAGAAAGGAGGAAACCCGCATAGCTATTTTTCACTGTCCCATTCAAATCATCAAGCGGAGCATAGGCCGTTCGGCTGTCGCTGCTGCCGCCTACCGGAGCGGCGAACGGCTGACAAACGAGTGGGACGGACGAACCCATGACTTCACGCACAAGCCCGGTGTTATTCACAAAGAAATTATGCTGCCCGTCCATGCCCCGCCAGAGTTTCAAGACCGTTCCACGCTTTGGAATTCCGTAGAGGAAATCGAGAAATCCAGCGACGCCCAGCTTGCCCGTGAAATCGAAGTTGCCCTGCCCGTGGAACTGTCCAGAGCGGAGCAGCTGGCACTTGTCCGGGCTTTCGTCAAAGACAATTTTGTAGCAGAGGGAATGTGCGCCGACTTTGCGCTCCATGACAAGGGAGACGGCAATCCCCACGCTCATATCATGCTGACCATTCGCCCGCTGAAACCGGACGGACGATGGGGGCCGAAGTGCCGGAAAGTTTATGACCTGGACAGCCAGGGCAACCGTATCCCGGACGGTAAAGGCGGATGGAAGAATCATCGGGAGGACACCACCGATTGGAACAATCGGGAGAACGCCGAGAAGTGGCGGGCGGCGTGGGCTACTTATGCGAACCGGGCTTTAGAAGCTGCTGGCAGGCCGGAGCGCATTGACCACCGCAGTTACAAGCGGCAGGGCATTGAGAAAATCCCTTCCATCCACATGGGCGTTGCCGCCAGTCAGATGGAACGGCGGGACATTGCTACGGAGAAGGGAGACATTAACCGCCAGATTGCCGCTGACAACAAACTGCTGAAGGAAATCAAGGCACGTATCACCCGGATTTACAACTGGACGAAGGAACAGGCTGAGGAGGACCAGACCCAAGATGGTGGTAGTCTTGTGGCTCGTCTTTATGAAGCCCAGGCCAAGGTCAACAGCAACAAAGCCCGTTCCCGTTCTGGCAAGATTAAGGCTCTCCAGGAGAACGCGAAACTGCTGGCATTTTTGCAGGGCAACGGAATCAATTCCATGCAGGAACTTTATGAAAAAGTCTCTGCCATGAACAAGGATTATTACGATCTCCGTGGGCAGATTGTCAAGGCCGAGCGCCGCCTCGCTGTCCTGGATGAACGGCTGGAAATGTGGGCGCAGTACGAGAAGTACAAGTCCATCCGCCAGAAGATGGACAAGGTGAAACCAAGCAAGCGGGAGAAATACCAGCAGGAGCATAGGGCAGAGTTAGCAGACTTTGACGCTGCCGCCCATTTTCTGAAATCGCTGAAAGAATCAGGTGAGGCGATCATGCCTAAAGCGTGGAGGGCCGAGGCCACGAAGCTGACTGCGCAGAAGGATGTGGACTACACAAAAATGCGGGCCATGCGGGATGAAATCAAGGCTGTTGAAAATCTCCGCAAGGCTGCTGACCGTTTGGCTCGTGAGGGACAGCACCAGCAGAAAGAGCAAGAACGATAAATCATCAATTTTACCGAAGGGAGTTTTTGGAAAATGGACCTGAACCCGTGGGAACGCCGCCAGAAGATTTTGGAGGCTTTGTGCCTCCGGCGGCATGATACTTATGGCAACTTGGCGCATGAGTTTAACGTCAGCACCGGGACAATTCGCCGTGACATTGTGGTGCTGACCTGCTCCTATCCGATTGAAACCGTCCAGGGCGGTCATGGCGGTGTTCGAGTGGCGGAGTGGTTTCATCTTGACCGCCGTTCGCTGAACTCTGCGGAAATCTCTTTCCTCCGCAGGCTGGGGGAGCATCTTGACAGCCCCGATCTGGAAATGCTCAACCGGATTATCGCTGCGTTTTCGCATTGAGGGAAACCACAATGAAAGTCAAAATCAGCAATATCAAAATCAATCCCGGACGGCGGGATACCCAACAGAGAAACGTGGAGGAACTGGCCCGGAGTATCGCCGCCGTGGGCCTGATGAATCTCATCACCGTCACCCAGGACAACACGCTTATTGCTGGCCTGCATCGGTTGGAGGCGGTGAAGCTGCTGGGCTGGACGGAGATCGAGTGTACCATCAGCGATGCAGACGGACTGCAAGCGGAGTTGGCCGAGATTGACGAGAACTTTGTTCGGGCTGGCCTATCCCACCGCGAATTGGGCGATCTGCTTCTGCGTCGGAAGGAACTCTATGAAGCCATCCACCCGGAGACGCGCCAAGGCCAGCGAAACGGTCAGACAGCTAAAAACGACAAATTGACGGTTTTAGCGGCAAAGCCCTTTTCGGAGGATACTGCCGATAAGCTGGGAATCAGCAAACGCACCGTTGAGCGGCTTGTCCAGACCGCCGCCAATCTGACCCCGGAGGCCAAGAAAACCATCCGGAATGCTGGCGATAAAATCACCAAAGGGGACGCGCTGAAAATATCCAGACTGCCCCCTGACCAGCAGGCGGAGGCCGCTGCCGTTCTAACCATAGCCCCACCCACGCCGAAGAAGCAGGGGATGATGGACAGCGAAGCGGCTTTGAGAGAGTTTACGTCTCTCTGCTCCCGCTATGTTTCCGGTATCAAATCCCTTCATCACCGGGCAGGCATTTTCGCCGGAATGTCAATTTCCCAATTTGACGCATTGGGCAATAGTGCGTATTCTGTTACGACCGCAATCAAAGAATTTTTCGAGAAGGTACATGAAATCCGACACGAAATGGAGAATGAACATGAAAACTGATTACATCACCGGCACTCCCGCCCTGCCGCCATACCTGGTTTATCCCCGGTTCCTGCTGGGGCTGAATGTCCGGCTGACCGTGAAAGAGGTCTACGCCATCATGCTGAACATGACGCTTGATTCTGAACACGCCCAGACGGATAAGCGTGGGCGGCGCTATCTGGCGCTTTACAACAAGACCGTTGCGGAGATCATCGACCGCACTCCCAGCACCGTGGCCCAAGCCCTGCGGGAATTGGAGGATGTTGGGCTGGTGGAAAAGAAGCTGATTGCTCTCCATACCCCCTATCACATCTATGTCAAGCTGCCCATCATGGAGGACGAGCCGTGATCCCCCACATGAACTATCAGCAGTACCGGGCGGCCCGAAGGCTGGTACATAGTTGCTGCAATTACGATTGCGGGAACTGTCTGCTCCTGGACAATGGTGAGGAATGTGTTTGTGTTCAGTGTATCACATACTCGCTTGTCTGTCGCTGGTTTCGTGCCGCCGTCCTGCCGCTGGACACTGGCCTGTGCGCCGCCCTGCTCTACCGTGACCGCATGAAGCCCTGCGCCATCTGCGGCAGCTACTTTGCGCCAAAATCCAACCGGGCGAAATACTGCCCGAACTGTGCCACACGCATGAAGCGGACCAAGGCCACCGAGCGTAAGCGGAAACAAAGGCAGAACTGTCACGCTTTAGGGCTTAAAAAGCCCTGATTTATCAAGGGTTTCCGGGTGCTGGTCAATAGGGGGGCTGATACTTTTCCCATCCAGCACTCCGGAAGGCCCTCAGACAGCCCGCAACGGTGCAACAAGGCCAGGAGGTGAAGCCCTATCGCAAACTATATGAGAAAAGATAGCAAGCTGCTCTCATATCTGCCCTATCCCCGATTCCTCCTGGATGTAGATTTGACACAGACCGCCAAAGTTCTATATGCCGTTCTTTTGGACAGAGCCAACCTCTCCCGTGCCAATGGCTGGACGGACGAGGACGGGAATATCTACATCGTCTTTCCGCTCAACAAAATTGCCGATCTGGTGGACAAAGGTCCCTCAACCGTCAAGAACGCATTGACCGAATTGGAAACGGCTGGGCTGATTGAGCGTCGGCGCTGTGGGAATGGGATGCCAAATCGTATCTATGTGAAGCAGCCAGACAGCCAGGATATTGACCGTCTGATGGACAAAAAACTGGCTGTCAAACGGCCAGAAAATTGGTCTGCTGACAGCCCAAAAGTTGGCCGTCAGATAGCCAGAAAACTGGCCCCTAATAAAATAGGTAGTAGTAACTTGAAGAATAACTTGAGTAGAGTGAGTGATAGAGCCCATGTGCGAGGCCGCTATCAGAATGTTTTCCTTTCGGATACGGAGATAGCCGAACTGCAAGCGGAGTTGCCCGACCTCTGGCAGCATTATGTGGAGAAGCTGTCCGAGTATATGGCCTCCACTGGCAAGACCTACCAGAACCATGCCGCCACCATTCGCCACTGGGCAGCGGAGGACAGGCGCAAGGGCAAGAGCATACCAGATTACATTTACGAGGAGGGCGATAGCCTATGAATGATTTTGACAGCATTGTGAAGCGAATGACCGTGACCAAGTTGGAGCCAGGAGACTACACCGGAGCAGATGGACTTTTGTACTGCGGGAAGTGCCGCACTCCCAAGCAGTTTCGCATGGACAAGCCGCCTTTGGAGGGACGTCTGCTCCCCTGTCCCTGCCGGTGTGAGCAGGAACGCATTGACCGGGAGACAGCGGAGCAGGAGGCCCGCCATCACCGTCAGATTGTGGCAGATTTGAAGCGCCGGGGCTTCACCGATCCGGCTATGCGCGATTGGACATTTGCCAATGACAATGGCAAATGCCCGCAGATGAAACACGCCCATTTCTATGTCGAGCATTGGGACACTATGCTGGTGGAGAACAAGTGGTTCTCCGGCTGCAAGGCCACCCGGGACAGCCGGGGCTTTGACATCCTGCCCGACGGCACCCATGGCTCCTCCGGCTTCCTCACGAAAAAGGAGATGTCCGATTTTCTGGAGGTGGGCAGCGTGTCCGAGGTGAAGGGCATGATGCTGGGCAAATACAAGAGACACCCGGACGACCCGGACAAGTACGCACTGTACGCCGCCCACCGCATGGTGCCGGGGGACAACAACAACCTGCTGTGCATCGGCGCACCGGGCAGCGGCAAATCCCGGGGCTTCATCATCCCGTTTTTGATGGGCTGTGCCCAGCGGGGGGAATCAGTTTACATAACAGATCCGAAGGGGGAGCTTTTTGAAAAGCTGTCCCCCTACTTTAAAGAGCACGGCCACTATGTCAAGGCGGTGAACTTCCTGGACATGGCCCACTCGGACGGCTGGAACTGCCTGTATGGGCTGGACAAGGAACCCCAGTTGGCCCAGACCGTAGCCAACACCATCATCCAGAACACCTCTGGGGCCCACGAGGCGGACGACTTCTGGAGCCGCGCGGAGCTGAACCTGCTCATGGCGCTGATCCACTACGTGGTGAACCTGAAGGACGGCAAGGGCGAGCTGCTGCCCATCGAACAGCGGGGGTTAGGCGATGTGTACCAACTGCTGGCCCATCAGAGCATCCAGGACATCAACCGCACTCTGGCCCAGCTTCCCCCCGATCACCCGGCCAAGGGCCACCACGGCCTGTTCCTCAAGGCTAAGGAGAACTTGTGGGGCAGCATCGCCATCGGCCTGGGCAACCGGCTGGCCATCTTCCAGAACAAGCTGGTGGATGCCATTACTCGGAACCACGATGTGGACCTGCTGCTGCCAGGACAGCAGCCCTGCGCCTACTTTGTCATCATCTCTGCCCAGGACAGCGCCTACCGTTTCCTCAGCTCGCTGTTCTTCTCCCTGGCCCTGCCCCGGCTGTCCGACTATGCCCGGCTGGAGGGCAAGGGCGGCCGCCTGCCGGTGCTGGTGAACTTCTGCCTGGACGAATACTGCAACATCGGCTACATGGACGGCATCGCCGATGCCCTCAACAGCATCCGGGGCTTCAATATGAGCTGCCAGGTGGTGGTGCAGTCTCTGTCCCAGTGGCAGGAAAAATATCCGGGTAAGGAATGGGAGAACCAGCTGGCCACCTTTGATCAAACCCTCTACATGGGCTGCAATGACTGGACCTCGGCGGACTACATCTCCAAGAAGTGCGGCAAGGTGACCATCGCCCTCACCAGCCAGTCCAAGCCCCAGCCGCCGCTCTATGGCTTCGTCTACGGCAATACCCGGCCCTACTCCCAGACCCGCAGCAGCAGCCAACGGGAGCTGATGCAGCCGGATGAGATCCTGCGCCTGGACCGCCGCCAGTGCATCGCCCTGTTCCAGGGCAGGAAGCCCGCGCTGCTCTACAAGCTGACGCCGGAGGAGCTGCCGGGGTATGAAGAACTGAAATCCTGCCGGGTGGCGGACTACACGCCGGAGTGGAGGCTGAAGGAGGCACAGAAAAAGGCACAAGCGGCAAAAAAGACGGCTCCGCCGGATGTACCCGGGCAGGAACCGCCCGCGGCGCCAAAGCAACCGGATTCTGACGATGAGCCAAACCCGGCTCAGGGCCTGGAATACCAGCTCACCGGCCAGGGCCTGGGCATGGTGGAGCTAGGGGCCGACGGCGTGGTGGGTGGAAACGATGAGGATGAAGAACTCCCGCCGGAGAGATGATTCCGGCGGGAGTTTGAAACGTAATGATTAGATCCCTTTGCTGAGAAGGTAGACGCAGTACTGGTTCATGGACACGCCCTCCTCGCTGGACTTTTGGGCCAGCAGCCTGTGGAGGGATTTGGGGAGCCGCAGCTTGAATTGGCCGCTGTAATCCTCCAGACGTGTGGGTTCTGGAATGGGGATGCCATCCTCGATACAAGCGGTGAACCAGCACCGCTTGGCGTCCTCCAGCATTTTGAACCCATCCTCCAGCGTTTCGGCACAGGTTATGCAACCATTCAGATCCGGGCAATGCAAGGCAAACCCGCCTTCTTCCTCATCCGGGATCACCTCCACCCGGTAGGGCAGCGACATATAGTAGTCCAAATCCTTGTTCATCTCACACCTCCTGGAGATACGCGCGGACGGCGTCAGCCACCAAATTGATATACGCTTTTTTCATGGGTGTGTGCTTTGGCAGCGTGATGGGCATACAGCCATCCTTGCGGAATGTGTAATGGCTGCTGCCTCCCCGTGGCTGCTCCGCCGTATAGCCTATTTTAACCAACGCTTTACACAAATCTTCAAAACGCAGGTTTGGGCTTTGTTTTAATATCTCGGCAACGAGTTTATCCCACTGGCTCAAAACAGTATCACCCCACATGATATGTCTTTCTACGGCAAATTATAGCACGGTGTCATATATGGTGTCAATGGGCACCCGCTTAAAATTGAAGGAGGAATCCCCATGAGGGCCGCGACCATGAAAGAGCGTCCGTCCTTCCCGCTGATGCGGCAGACGGACGTGCAGACTATCTACCATATGCAGATGCCCCGCTGGCTGTTTTCAGACCCACGCTACGCCGGCATGAGCCTGGATGCCAAGGTGGCCTACACCTTCCTGCTCAACCGCTTCCAGCTCTCCCGCAGGAACGGCTGGGTGAACGACTTCGGGGAGGTATTCGTCATTTTCCCCCGCAAGGAGCTGGCACGGGAACTGAGGGTGTGCGAACAGCGGGTGACGGCGGCGTTTCGCACGCTGAAGGAGTTGAACTTGATTTGGGAGAAGCGGTGCGGCCGGGGTGACGCCAACCAAATTTACCTGGCTACCGTGGAGCCCCAGGACGACCCGGACTACACCAGCGCCCCCTTTGTAGGCCCGGATGATGACGCTTCCAGAACAGCCGATTCCGAGGTTCTTGACGGTTCGGATTTTCCCACGCCCTCCCAAGAACCGCAGGATATGGGTGGCAAGAACCGTAAAAGCTGTGCCTCAAGAAACGCAGATTCCGAGGTTCCAGAACCGCAGAAAGCGCGGCCAAGTTATAAAGATCTTAGTCATACTTACCCCAGTCATATTGATGTCAGTCTATCCGTCCCGCGCGGAGACGGACGGGCGGACGGGGAAGCGGAGCTCATGGGCATTTTGGATGCCTGTGAGCTCCAGTGTTTCTCCCGCGAAACTGCCCGGGTATTTGAGAACGCCATCGAACGGCTCTACTACGCGGACAACTTTCGGGTGGGCAATGCCGCCCTGCCCCAAAGCCGGGTGCGGGCCAGGCTGAAGCTGCTGGACTACACGATTTTGCAGGTGGCCGAGGCCAAGCTCCACGCCAACCTGGACAGGCCGGTGAAGAACTCCACTGCCTATGCCATGGCCACGATTTTCAACTGCATTGCGGAGAGCGAGAGCGACCTGATGGTAGACCCGTATCTGAACGGGCTGCGCTCGTCGTCGCAGGCTCCATATCCCTCACCTCCGGCTGACGCCGAAGGCTCACTCACTTCGCCGCTCCTCCTCTCCCCATGTGAACCGCTTCGCTGGGTTCGCATGGGGGCCCCAGAAGACGGGAGGTGACGGCCATGTTTTTGTCCATACAGCAGAGATTCATCCTGGATGTGCTGAAAAAGCTGAACTGCGTCCGACGGCAGCAGCTTGACGCGTTGGTACAGGGGCGTTTCCAGCAGGGCGGCTTCGAGATCACCCGGACCCGCATGGACGCCATGCTGCGTCAGCTGCGTGCAGGTACGGCCGATGTGCGGATGGACAGGGAATTGGCCTGGCTGTCCAATGCCCAGCCGGACGCCCGCCGCCTGGAGGCCATCGACGTGATGCTGGAGCTCACCGGGGGCAAGCCCCAGGAATTCAACGCCAGCCGGGAACCGCCCCGTCTGCTTCGCTTCGCCTACGGGGACGATCTGCGCCCGTTCACCGTGGCTTCTCTGGACGCCGCCCCCGCCGAGCTGCTGGAGCGGGGCAGGGCAGAGCGCATCGTCTGGATCGCGGACAGCGGTGAGTCACCCAAAGGGCTGACGCTGCCGCCCAAGCACTTTTTCGCCGCCCGCCAGCTGGACGGGACACATCGCTTTTATGGCTCTAACGGGCCGTAAAAAATACATTTTTGGAGGAAACCAGTATGCCTAAAAAGAAAGTCAATCCCACAGAGGAACCCGAACAGACTGCCGCCATGACGGCGGAGCAGGCCGGGGAAGAAGCCCACGCCGCCCTGGGAGAAACGCCCCAGGACATGGGTGCGCCCGATGGAAGTCTGTCCCCGGAGTTTGGGGAACTGGACAATGCCATGCCCGGCGATGTCCCCGACCTGACCGGGGACGGCGAGGGGGAAGCCGAGGAGGTGATGGCGGTGGATGTGTCCACGGCCCCGGTCCCGCTGGACAGCGGCCTGGAGGAAGTTCCCCCTATAGAGCCGCCCGACACCGCACCGGGGGATGGGCAGCCTTTGGACATGCAGGAACTGGGACCTAATGGTGACGTACCCACAGGAGATGATCCGTCCACTCGCGCCGTTTTCGCCCTGGCCGGGGACGATGCCCCGCTCCCGGAACCCATGCCGGGTGAGGAAGCGCCCCCCGCGCCGCCCCTGACGGAGCGCCAGAGCTTCTTCGCCTTGGGTTTCCACGAGCTGGATCGGGGCCTTACCGCGGAGGAACGGCAGGCGTGGAACTCCATCTACGCTTCCTTCCGGGGCCACAGCGCCCTGTCCGGCACAGTCATCGGCACCGACCCCCACTCCATGAACGTGCGAAATCGGGAAACCGGCCAGGTGGAGCGGCGCACCATGTACTGCGTGGTGGTGCTGGTCTACCGGGTGCCCGTCTACATCCCCGCCACCGAGATGTGGATGGGCGAGGCCCGCCCGGACTATGTGCTCCAGAACATGATGGGCTCCACCATTGACTTCATCATCACCAAGGTGGACCGGGAGGGGAGCTATGCCATCGCGTCCCGGCGGCAGGCCGCCCGTGCCCAGCGATATTTCTTCGCCCACCGGCCCGATCTGGCGCCGAGGGGGCCAGGGTGAAATGCCGCCTGCTGGCGGTGGGGCCCCGGCGCTGTCTGGCGGAGTGCTACGGCCACGATATCGACCTCACCCAGCGTGAGCTCAGCTACACCGCCATCGCCGACCTGCGCACCCAGTACCGCCCCGGCGATGAACTGGACTGCATCGTGAAAGGCTACGACGCCCCCCGGCGGGAGTTACTAATCTCGGTGAAGGAGACGGAGAGCAACCCCTTCGAGGGCGCGGAGCAGCGTCATCCCGTGGGCAGCCGCCGCTATGCGGTGATCGCCGGGAAATACGGCGGCAGAGTGTTCTGCAACCTGCCGGACGGCACGGTGTGTATGTGCAACTACTCCTATCAGCACGAGGACTCCGAGTTCCAGTCCGGGGATCACGTCACGCTGGTGGTGCAGCGGTTTGAGCGGGAGAAGCGGCAGATGTATGGCAAAATTCTGAGCAAGCGGTAACAAAAAGGCCCGTGCTGTCAAACTCGACGGCACGGGCCTTTCTCATTTTACTGCGGTGGTTCAAAGGAAGGTTTGGGGCTTTTTGTATCCTGCCGCTTTCACACTCAGCATCGTTTTCGAGGCCAGCAGCATGGGGGCCGGCAGCGACCGCGCCTTTTTCGGGCAGACCGCTACGCAGCGCATACAGGTGATGCACTTTTCCGGGTCCGTTGTGTCCGGGCGCTCTGTGGGGATCGCGCCGACCGGACACCGCTTGGCGCACAGGCCGCATTTGATACAGGCTTTCCCCGCCTTGGGGTGGGCGGGCATTCCGCCAAATTCCCGATACGGCATATTGCCTGGGACCTGGACGGAGGATGGGCGGTCATCCTTGGACAGCTTTTCCGCCACCTGTGCTCCAAACTCCCGCGCCGTCCCCAGGTCGTCCTCATCGGGGCGGCCGGCGGCGATGGAGCGGACAATGGAATGCTCCGCGATGAAAGCGGCGGCGGCAATCACCCGGAAGCCAATACCCTCCATGGTGTTTTTCAGCTCCAAAAGGGCGTCCTCAAACTCCCGGTTCCCATAGACCACCACAGCCACAGCATTTTGTCCATTGCCGCGCATTTGAGAGATCCGCTCCAGGGCCACGGCGGGGACCCGGCCCCCATATACCGGGACGGCGACCAGCAATACTGTGTCCTCGCTGATCTCCTCCATTTTCTGTGGAATCGACAGGTCAATGTCCTGGTTGGGATAAGCCATGCCCTCCGCCACCGTATGGGCGATTTTCTGGGTAGTTCCTGTGGGGCTGAAATAGGCGGTCAAGAGCCGTGATGATTTCATAAGGTTCCCTCCCTCTCTTTTTCTTAAAATGATAGTACAGCGCCGCTGCTTTTGCAACCATGTTTTTCTTCCGCTGAACAGGCGGGTGGAACCCCTCCACCTATCCACCCACACTCTGGCATGGTACAATGAACCTGTATTTCAGGGCGGAGTAAGTTAGGGCGGAGTAAGCGAGGGAGGAACAGCGTGGAAAGGGGGCAAAGTCTGCCCTCCGCCGGACTGAAGCGGCCTGGAAGAACAAAATACGGACCATGAAGACTGTGAATTGCCCATGGGGGCGGTCACGGTCTTTTTTTGCGTCCAGAAAGGAAGTACGCAGATGAATGTCAGAAAGCAGATTGATTGAGCTGTCCTATTTCGATCCCAAGGCAGAGCTGCGGCTCACCGCCTATGCGGACACCATTATGGTGGATCGGGACAACAGCACCATCACCGCTATCCGCTTCGGCGGCTACCCAGAGATGGTGCGGGCTATGTCGGACGCTATCTACGGCGGCGGCACGATCGAAGCGGTGCAGAACGGCACAAAGCGAGACCTCAAGAGCACTCCCAAGGGCTACCGGCGGCAGATGAGCCACGATGGGGTATATGCCTCCGCTACGCTGATGGCCAACGACGACGCCCTCACCGCCCAGATCCAGGGCGATGAGGAGGATGAAGCGGAAGCAGGCGTCCAACAGGAGCTCCAGCCCCGGAGGTGCTACATTTTCTGCCCCGCCGGGGACCGGGACCGCCTGTTTGAGGAGGTGGACCGTAAGACCGCCGCGCCGATGATCCCTGCGTTTCGGGACTATGTGCTGGATGAGCTCACCGCCCGGGGCGACCTGCGGCAGCTGGAGGTGTTCTCGCTAAAGGAGAAGCTGGACGCCTTTGTTCTGAGCTTGAAGCCGGAGGACGCCAATGTGGTGGAAATCCTGGAGGCCGGCCTGAAAAGCGGCCGCATCGCCATTCCCGGCGCGGTCCCCGGCCAGCCGGACGGCTTCAGCGATGTGAAAAGCGTTGTGGGCTACCTGAACGCCTTTGGCCCCACGGTAGCCCAGCGCATCCGCAGCCAGTTCCAGCCCCTGTTCGACCCGGCGGCGGAGCCCTTGTCCGAGGAGGTGCTGGCCGTCAACGACACGATCATGGCGAAAGCGGGGTACTCCCTGTACGACGCCCAGCTTGCTGTGGCGGAGGCCACCAAGCGGCAGTTAGACCGCAAGAAGGTCGCGCTCATTGTGGCGGAATGCGGCTCGGGCAAGAGCAAGATCGGCTCCACGGCCATAGGCGCGCTCCAGGGGATGCACGCCGCCGCCGGCAAGCGGGGCAAGACCTTCAACCTCATTATGGCCCCCTCCCATGTCACCGGGAAATGGGTGCGGGAGATCGGCGAGACCCTGCCCAACACATTCGCCATGGTGGTCAAGAGCATTACCGACCTGGACTGGCTGTACGCCGCCTACCAAGCCGGAGATAGGAGCGTGTACGCCGTGTTCAGCAAAGAGAAGGCCAGAGACGGCTATATGCGCTATCCCGCCGCGACCTACGACCGCAGGGCCAAAGGTTTCCGCTGCCCGGACTGCGGGAAGCTCGTGCAGATGACGGTCGGCGGCGACGGCACAAAATACGAGGTGAACGCGGATCAGCTCTATTTCATACGGGAGCACCGGGGAAACCACGCCTGCAAAAGCTGCGGGACATCCCTGTGGTCCGCCATCAATCCGGGGCGGAACATCCCCTGGGCAAAGATCAGCGATTACGGTTGGGTGTACCGCCCCCAGGCGGCAATGCACCGTAAGAGGACAAAAAACGAGCGTATCCTGGCCCACTTGGACGGCATCGAGGCCAACCCGGACGGCTATGAGCCGGTGCGGGGGGCCTGCCGGCGCTTTCCCTTGAGCACCTACATTAAAAAGAAGTACCGGGGACGAATCGACGGGCTGCTATGCGATGAGCTCCATGGTGCGCCCATAAGGGCGTGTATCTGAATCTGCTGTAGCAGGCAGGAGGTTAGTACCTGATTGACCTCTCACCCATTGGCTTACTTAAACGAAGAAATTTGTTTGGGGACTGTAGCATGCCAAAACGGCTGTAAGTTGGCTAATTACCAAGCCACGACTGAACAGGTAGGGTGAAACGATGAATATGAGGGTAAAACCCATACTGGTTGAATGACAGTCCAAGCGGCCCCACTCGTGTCAGCAGCGGAAGGTAGTTATATACGCTGTTCCGTCAGTTCCGTCTTCCATTCGTGGAGGAGGACGGACACAGGTAACTGGCGGCGCATACGCAATAAGCGTAAACGGGCGGAAATCATACCCGACAATTCATCAAGCTATGTCAATACACGTTGAAATGGGGATTGCCTAAACTGAAACGCCATAAGGCTATGCGTCAATGGACGCTGAATATTCAGCATGGCAACGGAGTCCTCGTAGTAGTCCGAGAACGGGAAAGCCGTTCACATGGCGAAGGGGGACAACTTGTATGTCAGCAACTGATTAGGAAAGTGTGTGATACATTTGAGAAGTCCTGAAAATGTGCTGAACAGTCTTGCAGACCATAGCGGTCAAAGTGGCTATACCTATCAACGGCTATACCGCAACCTTTATAATCCTAAGTTTTTCTATGTAGCCTATCAGAATATCTACGCCAAAGCGGGTAACATGACAAAAGGTTCAGACGAACGAACTATTGATGCCATGAGCCTGAAAAGGATTGATAAACTGATTGGGCAGTTAAAAGATGAAAGCTACCAGCCTGCACCGGCTCGCAGGCACTATATCCCTAAAAAGAATGGAAAAATGCGGCCACTCGGAATTCCTTCTTTTGATGACAAACTGGTACAAGAGGTTATCCGCATGATGCTCCAAAGCATTTATGAAGGTGCCTTTGAACCAACATCACATGGATTTCGACCAAACCGCAGTTGCCATACAGCATTGACCTGTATCCAAAAATATTATTCGGGGGTCAAATGGTTTATTGAGGGCGACATTCATGCGTTTTTTGATGAAATAGATCATGAGGTGCTAATTGGTATATTGCGGGAGCGGATTCAAGACGAAATGTTCCTTCGCTTGATTCGCAAATTTCTTAAAGCTGGTTACATGGAAGAATGGCAGTTTCACAACACCTACAGCGGCACACCGCAAGGCGGAATCATCAGTCCTATTCTGGCAAATATCTATTTGGATAAGCTGGATAAGTTTATAAAAGGATATGCTGATAATTTTCAAAGTGGTGAAGCTCGAAGGGTGCCGCCAGAATATACAAGGTTAAGCGGTAAAATCCGGAAAAGAACCCTGAAACTGCGGGAAACCACCGATATTGTCAAGCGTCAGATGTTGATAGAGGAAATCCAAGTCCTAAAACGTCAACAACTGCAAACACCAGCAAAAGACCCAATGGATTCAAACTTCAAAAGACTACGCTATGAACGTTATGCTGATGACTTCCTCATTGGAGTGATTGGCACCAAAGAGGATTGCCGAAAAATCAAGCAAGATATTAAGGAATTTTTGTTTACAGAACTTCATTTGGAGCTATCAGATGAAAAAACCTTGATAACGAACGCGCAAGATTCTGCGGGATTTCTCGGTTATGAAATATCAGTCCGCAATAACGCAACGCCCAGAAAGACAAAGGACGGGAAGATAAGGAGAACACGATTAGGTAATGTGGTTCTCAAAATCCCTGGGGAAACAATCCGAAACCGTCTTTTATCCTATGGTGCATTAAAACTGGTGTCCCATAACGGGCATAAAGTTTGGAAAGCGCAGTCCAGAGATTATTTGATTTCACAGGAAGATGTGGAAATTATCCTACGCTATAATGCGGAAATCCGAGGGTTATATAACTACTATGCACTGGCAATCAACAGTGGAATCCTAAATAATTTCAAGCACATCATGCAGTACAGTATGTTCAAGACCTTAGCCAACAAGTATAAATGCGCCAAAAAGAAAATCATCATGCGTATGCGTGTAGGAAAGGATTTTGGGGTAAAAGTGAAGCAGGGCAATGGAAAAGAGCGCACTGTGCTGTTCTACAATGAAGGGTTCAAACGGAAAAAACTATCTTACGAGGTCAATGACACCCTGCCCAATGGAACGGTCTATTATAGCCGTACAAAACTAACGGACAGGCTGGCTGCTCAGAGATGTGAATTGTGTGGGAAAGAGGGGGTTGCCCTCCAAATACACCATGTCAGAAAGCTAAAAGACCTCAAGGGAAAAAAGCACTGGGAAGTCATAATGATTGCGAGGAAACGTAAAACTCTCGCTGTTTGTAAGGAATGTCACCGCAAAATTCACAACGGCACACAAGACTGATGCAAGCGGAGAGCCGGATACGCCGAGAGGTGTACGTCCGGTTCGGAGGGGGGCCCTTGGAAACCTACCGCAGAAACGCGGAAAGGCGCCGGGGGCCTACCCTACAGTACAACAACGCCAGTGGCCAGGGGGACGCCATGGGCGAGCTGTTCGGCGTGTCCAGGCTGTTTGTGGGCATGACCGCCACCCTCATCAACGGGTACAGCTCGGGCCTGTTTCACCTGCTCTACCGCCTGGTGCCCGGCCTGATGGGGCGGGACGGCAAACCTTACCGCAAACCCGCCTGGTTTGACGAGGAATACGGCGTCACTGAGAACGTCTACGAGCTGTCGGAGCCGGATTATAACTCCAACCGGCACACGGTGAAGCGGCGGGTGCGAAGCAGGCAGCTCCCCGGAGTGTCGCCGCTGGTGTATTCCCGGTTCCTGCTGGAGTATACCAGCTTCCTCTCCCTGTCCGACATGGGAAAGGACCTGCCGGACTATGAGGAGATCCCGGTGCCGCTGGATATGCCGGAACCGGTGGAGAACGGCTACAAACAGGCTGAACACATTTTGCAGAAGGTGCTGAAAACAGACCGAGAGGCGGCCAACAAGCTGCTGTCCACTTATCTGAACCTGCTCACCGTCTACCCGGACCAGCCCTATGACCAGCCTGAGATCGTTGACCCCATTAACGGCAGTGTGATCGTAAAGCCCGCCAATGCCGCCTGCTCTGACGATATCCTTCCCAAGGAGGAGAAGGTGCTGGAGATCGTCCGGGCAAAGGCGGCAGCAGGAGAGCGGGTGCTCATCTACACCAGCTGGACCCGCACCGATTCTCAGCAAAAGCTGTTGAAGCTGCTCACCGGGGAGGGATACCGCACGGAGATCCTCCCACCCACCGTCTCCCCCAGCAAGCGGGAGGCATGGGTGGAAAAACGGGTGCGCTCGGGGCTCCAGGTGCTCATCACCAATCCAAAATGCGTGGAGACAGGCTTGGATTTAAATGATTTCACCACGCTGATTTTCTACAGCATGGGCTATAACCTGTTCACCCTGCGGCAGGCGTCCCGTCGGAGCTGGCGGATCAACCAGACCGCGCCCCGAGTGGAGGTCTACCTGCTCTACTACAAGGACACCATGCAGGCCAAGGCCATGAAGCTGATGGCCTCCAAGCTGGCGGTGGCGGGCATCATCGAGGGTGGCTTCTCTGAGGAAGGCCTTGCCGCCATGAGCGACGTGCGGGATCTGACCTCCCAGATGGCGAAGGAACTGGCCCTGGGCATCAAGGACAATGTAGAGGATATCGCCGCCGCGTTCAAAAAGATGGCGGTCATCAACCCCGAGAGGCGTGCTCGCGCCGCGGCCCCGTCCGCGCCGGAGCTTCCGACACCGAAAGCCGCCGCCATCCGGGACACCAGCGCCCGTACCCGCCGGAAGGAGTTCGACGGTCTGCTGGAGCGGACGCTGGAGGAACAAAAGAAGAAAAAGAAACCGAAGAAGCCTGTCGTGGACGAAAATCAATTCACCCTCGACGGCTTTGCTGCGTAGAGGGCTGTTGACAAGACTGCGCCAGATGAATGACGCAGGGGATTTTTCGCCAGTTTGGTAAAAAACCGCAGGGAATACTTTGTGTATTCCTGAGGATTTTGAGCCGAAATGGCAGGAAATAGCCAAGTCAGTCGCTGGCAGTCGGTTTTGCCAACAGTCCCGGAAGGAGGTTATTTTGAACATCACAATCAACCGGGCGGAACTGTTGAGCGCCGTCCAGAAGGCCGCGGCCATTGCGTCGGAGGACGCGCCCCTGGAACCGCTGAAGGGGGTACTTTTAGAGGCTGACGCCGTCGCGGGTACGCTCACCCTCACCGCCACCAACATCGAGACTTCCCTGGAGCAGAAGCTGGTTTGTACCGTTGGAGAAGATGACGCGCTGGTGATGAACGCCAAGCTGCTGGCCGGGATGCTGGGGCTGATGTCCGGCGAAACGGCACAGTTGCTCCGCAGGCCGGGAACCCGCGTGCTCACGCTGAGCAGCGGGGAGACCATCTACAGCTGGAGCATCGGGGAGCGGGGCGAGTTCCCCAAAATAGAGCTCCCGTTCCCGGAGGACACGGTAAAGCTGTCCGGCATCCCGTCCATGGCCCGGCAGACCATGTTCGCCACATCTGAGGACAAGGACAAACCCTTGATGCGCTGCGTGAACCTGATGTTCACCCGGGAAGGGCTGAAGGGCGTGGGCTACAACGGCCGGTGCCTGGTCGCCGCCAAGGGCGACGACAAATCCGCCGGGAACATCAGCCTGCTGCTGCCCGCCAACTCTCTGGAAAAGCTGGCCGGGCTGTGTTCGGACGCAGATGAGTTCAACGTGGGCGTAGCCGGGAAGTTCCTGGTGTTCCAACGTCCGGGGCTCACCTTCGGGGCCATGCTGATGGAGGGCGACTATATGGACACGGACCGGCTGATGAACAACATCCGCAACCAGTTCACGCTGCTCACCGATGTGGCCGAGCTTCGGCGGACGCTGAAGACCGTGGCGGCGGTAGACCCCAAGGGCCGGGTGAAGCTGGCCTTTGACGGTGGGCGGATCACCTTCTCCTGCAAGGGAGAGCTGGGCGAGGCCAGCCAGCAGCTGGAGACCGCCCCGCTGACGGGAACTCCCCAGGGCGGATACTGGTATCTCATCTCCGACCTGATGGCCTGCCTGCGTTCGCTGTCCGGCACGGCCACCCTGGGCATCGCCCAGGCAGGGATGCTGGATCTGTCCACCGAGGGAGCCTACTATATGCAGACCGCCATGCGGGAGCCTGTGGCTGCCCCGGTGGTGGTGCGGGAGGCGACAAAAGCCAAGCCGGAAAAGGCTGCAAAGTCCAAATCTCCCAAAGCCAAAACCGCCAAAAAGGCGGCGTAGGGGGTGCGGTGCTTGAAGGAGAACGACATCTGCCGCTACTGTGGCGGCGTGATCAAGCTGATTCCCGCCAAAGCGGTCTACGGCGAGTCCGCCCGGCGGCTGGGCATGGAGGGCGAGTTTGTCTATCAATGCCAGAACTGCAACGCCCGGGTGGGCTGCCACAAGGGCACCACGCGGGCCTTGGGCAATGTGGCCAATGAGGTGCTGCGGCTGAAGCGGATGGAGGCCCACCGGGTGTTCGACACCCTTTGGAAAAGCGGGCGCATGACCCGGACGGGGGCGTACCGCTGGCTGGCGGGGGAGCTCCGCCTATCCGAGAGCCGCGCCCATATCGGCGGGTTTGAGATGGATCAGTGTCAGAGGGTCATTGAGCTGTGCGAAAAATGGAACAACGAGGAGGCTGCGTAATGCGGGAATGTGAGCATAAACAGTCGATGTGCCATTGTATTGACTGGAAAAATGATGACATAGCCATACAGGTTAATCACCTCATGAACTATTTTGAGTTCTCCGGCTTTGAACTGAAGTATACCACCCTGGAGCCGGAAGAAGGCCGCCGCCTGTGCAAAATCGGCCGATGCCGAATCTGTGGAGGTGACCTGTGCATCGGCAGGGAATTGCCCAGTCAGGCCACGCCGGATGAACTGTTGACGGAGATCTACCGTTGGATGTTTCAGATGTGGAGTGCGCAAAATGAACGGCTTCCCGCCAATGTAAACTGCTTCCGAGATATGTTTATATCGCTGTTTCACGAATCTGATCGGGAATTTGTGCAGGAATGGCTAAACTGGCGTGCTGGAAATGAGAACTCTCGCATCAGGGAGGGGTCGTAGATGGAAAAAACAAAGTACACCTTCCCGGTGCCGACTTGCCCCGGCTGTCAGTACCACCAGGTTGTGGGCTGCACGCGCTACTGCAATGGTTTCCCGAAAAAGCGGAAACCCAAGCGGTTCCGCAAGTCCGACCCGAAATACAAGCCCCCCAGATGGTGCCCCCGGCTGATCTCCCCGCCGGTGTGCCGTGTCTATGGCTTTGTGAATAGCGAGGCGTCGATCATGGATTGGCTCCTCAACCGGGAGGCGTCTGCGGCCAGGAGCGGCAATGAGCAGGATGCATACCGCTCTGTTTCCGCACACCGTTACAAGCTGCGCCTTGAATTTCCGCTGGGCATGACTGCCAAGCAGTTTTATGACGCGATGCTGTCCGATGTGAGCACCTGTGTTACCTCTGAAATCAGAAACCAGGTGGAGTATGGGGAGGTCATTGAGATCGACGACGGTTTGAAACCCTACTATTTTTACTTCGATACGTTCAGAGCGATCCCGCTGTCGTATTTTGACCGTTCGCGTGTGCAGCCCTCCGGGCCTGCCCCAGCGGAGAAAGGCGGTGGGCAGGGATGAGTGATCGTTGGTGCGAGTGTCCGGGGCATCAGAGCCATGATTTCCGGGAGCTGACAGACTTTTACTCTATGCACTTCCTTCCCACCGGCTGGAGGCTGGAGTACATCGACTGCTATCTGAAGGGCAAGTTTGATGAATCCAGGCGGTGCTCCCTCCATGTGGGCACGCTGAAAACGCTGAGGCGGGATCTGGATGCCACCAAGATCATGGGCGAGCTGTGCGGTGTGCTGATGCACCACGCCGGCGAATATGTCAATCAGAACCTGCACCGCTATACGCCGGCCCAAGAATTGGAGTCAGAATACCGGCGGCAGATGGAGCAAAAGGACGCCGGGGAGGCCGGAAGCCATGTGTGAGCCTGGAACGAGGAATGGCCTGACGTTTTTGGAGTGCTGCGAGATCGTGCGATCCGGGGGCCTGCGCATGATACGCCCCAGCTCGGAAACACCCGGGCAGTACGACCTGTGCGAGCCTTTTGAAAATGGGAAGGGCTGGACCTGGCTGGACGCTGTGACGGCTAACGTGGTCTGTCAGGTGTATAGCGCCCTTTCCCCGGAGCGGCAGGAGAAGTTTAAGGTCCTGCCTGCGGGTGTAATTTTGAATTTCTGCTGGAAGATTGTTGAAAAAGCACCGTAGAGTTTAAAGAAAGGACGCTGAACATGACGCTGAATGAATTTAAGCGAGTGGCACAGGAGCGGCCCATTTTCCTGGAGCTGCTCTGGCGCAACGGGGAAACGTCTGGCTTTGCGCCTTGGCTGCGGGGCCCCCGCCGCATCGCCGCTGTGCGCAGCTATGGCTTTGACCTGGCGCTCAACACCACGGAAGGACTGAACGATCCCAATCAGAAAACGTCCCAGCTGCGGGTGGAGCGGTCTGCTCGATTTGAGCTGGATGGCGATATCCTCTCCGTCTACAACAGCGGGTTTCGCCCGGCCACGGAGGACGAACAGGAGGCCATGGACGGCTGGGACCGCAAGGCGGCCCAATCCCCGAACGCCGGATATTGGAGCATGGTGGGCTTTTTTCGCAGCTTTTCCAGTGGCGCCGGACGGCAGAATGCCCGCCGCCACAGGGGAAGTAGGGGCTATGAGTACCTGATCCATGACCGGTGTAGGAACATCGACCCAGTCACCGGGCGGGAGCTCGTCTTTGACAAGAATGTTCGGGGAGAGCTGTCCCTGAAGTACCGGGTCATCGCGGCTTGACACAGGGCACACGAATGGCCGGCAAACAAATTGGTCCTGCGCCCCACGCGCAGGACCCCAAAATACAAGGAGTTTTTGAAATGAAAAACAATATTTCCTATGAGCTTCGCAACCGCGTGGTGGAGGAGCACCTCCACTGCATCGACACTGTGATCCGGCAGAACTGGACGCTGATCCAGGCCGCGCACCTTGAACGGGACGATGTGTACCAGCAGCTGGCCATCCGGCTGATCCGTTGTGTGGACACCTACGACCCGGCCAAGGGTTCTCTAAAAAAACGCATCTACGCGCAGCTGAAATATGAGCTGCTCAACTGCAAGGAGGTCCGCCGCCTGACCGGCATCACCGGCGCTCCGAAGGAGTTCCGTGGAGGAAACATCATTTCCCTCGACGCTATCCGGGAGGACAGCAGGCTGTATCAGCAGCTGAGCGCGGCGTAAGTGGAGGATGGCTGTGATGATGTACCGTCTGCGCGCGGCATTGCAAGGGTTTTGCCGCCGGCTGTCTCGCTTCATGGCGCGGCATTTCATTGACCGGGAGAGCGAATGGGCGGACGCGGAAGAGTTGGGCGAAAATGCCGGTCAGGAAGCCCGGTTCCTGCGCCTCCAGCTGACCAAGGCGCGGGCGGAAAACACCGACTTGAAAAGCAGGACGAAGGATTTCGGGGAGCGGTTCGCGGCGCTGTTCCATATGCCGGACGACGGGCTGCGGGAAATTGCCCGCAGCTACGAAATCCGGCGGAAATCGGTTGGGACATCCTGTGAAGTGGTTTTGGAACACTGTGTTTTCTGCGGCTGCGCGGTAAAAACGGAGGCTTTCCAAAGTGCGCGGGACGCCCTGTTGTATGTGGCGCTCCTGCAAACGGCAGGATACCAGCCCCGGCGCAATCTGTCCTGTCCGCCTTGCTATGCGGAGTATGAAAAATCTCTGGAATTATCACAGGATTGAAAGGGGTAAAACTATGCCAAATCAAAATACACAGTCCCTGCGTGACCGTATGCTGGCCGTCATGGCCGATGTGAACGGCCAGGTGGCGGAGCGGGAGGAGCTGGTGGAGGCCATCGCCATCGCCCTGCTCACCCGAAAGAACCTGTTCATCCTGGGTGCGCCCGGCCAGGCCAAGAGCTACGCCATCAACCAGTTCCGCGCCCGGATCACCGGGGCCCGGCAGTTTGAGCGCCTGCTGTCCAAGCAGACCGATGAGGAACAGCTTTTCGGGCGCGTTGACCTGTCCAGCCTGCTCCCCGGCAGCGTGCCGGAGTCCGTTGTGAGCGGCGATGAGCTCTACCAACACCTGCGTTCAAAGCTGGAGTGTTTTGTAGAAAGCTTTTCCAGCCAAAAGGATTCGCCATCAACCTATGAACTGCTGAGGGCGCACACGGCGGCTCTGGCAGATTATCGGGCGGCTCTGGCGACACTTCACTCCGGCGAGCCCTCTGTACTTACTGCCGGGAAAATCCCCGAGGCGGATATTGTGTTCGTGGACGAAATTTTCAAGTGCAACGATGGGGTGCTCAACTCCCTGCTCACCGCCCTCAACGAGCGCAAGTACACCAACGAGGGCCGTACTTATCCCATCCCCACCATCTCCTTTTTCGCTGCCTCCAACGAGATCCCTAACTTCAACGATCCCCAGGAGAAGATCCTGGAGGCCCTCTATGACCGTCTGGAGCTGAAGGTGGTAACGGACAACATCTCAGACCGCGCCAAGCGGCTGGCGGTGCTGGCGGACAAGCAGGCGGGGCGCACCGGACAGATCGCCGCATCCATCACACTGGATGAGCTGGAGCAGATGCAGAAGGAAGTGGCGGCGATCCCGGTGCCCGACGCTGTGAACGAGCTGGCTGACGATATCCTGTGCCAGCTTCGGAAGGACGGCGTCCCAGTGTCGGACCGCAAGTACCTCAATTACTACCCCATCGCCCAGGCTAAGGCGTGGCTGTCCGGCCACAGCCAGGTGGAGTCCCAGGATCTGCTGGCCCTGAAAAACTACCTCTGGCAGAAGCCGGGGGACCGGCCCGGGGTGGAAACTGTGCTGGAGCGCATGTGCGTCAACCCCATGCAGGACAAGGTGAACGGCATCCGCGCCATGGCGGTGGACGTGCGGACGGAGTTCGACGCAGCCATCTCCGATACCAGTAAACCCAACGCGGGCAGCAAGGCCCTCATCAAGCTGCGGGGCGAACTGGTGCGGCTCTACAATGAACAGCAGAGGCTGGCGGCATCTGTCCAGTCCGATGGCGAGAAGGCGCTGACGGACGGCCTGCTGGCGGATATGGAACAGATCAACCGAAAGGCCCACGAGACGGTGGGCTTCACCTACACGCCGCTGGAACAGCTGGCGGCGTTGCAATAATAATACAAGGAGGATAATATCATGTTGAACCACATCGTAATGATGGGCCGTCTGACCCGAGACCCGGAGCTGCGGCACACCCAGGCCGGCACGGCCGTGGCCAGCTTCACCGTGGCGGTGGACCGGGACTTCAAGAACAAGGAGACCGGTGAGCGCGTCACCGATTTCATTGACTGTGTGGCATGGCGCTCCACCGGCGAGTTTGTGAGCAAGTACCTCGCCAAAGGCCGTATGGCCGTGGTGGAGGGGCGTTTGCAGCTCCGGGACTGGACGGACAAGGAGGGGAACAAGCGCCGCAGCGCGGAGATTCTAGCGTCCAGCGTCTACTTTGGCGACAGCAAGCCCAAGGACGGCGGCAGCACTGGGGGCAAGGCCGGAAAGGATGACGATTTCCAGTTGCCTGGTGATTTCGGCGCCGGCTCTGACAACAGCTTCGCTGACATAGCGGATGACGACGGCGACCTGCCATTCTGAAAACGTGCTGCGGGAGGGGTATGGAAATAACATCTAATGACATCACACTTGACTTGGAACATTTCACTATTAAAGATTCGAATGGAATATTGCAGCTTAATCCACCTAGATCCTACTCGCAAAAAAGCCGAGTTTATCTTAAAATAACTAATTCTTGTAATGCACAGTGTAAATATTGCTTTCAGGGAACGCATCAATGCACTCATCCGGTCATTCTAAATCAGTATAATTTACTTTTAAGGAAAGTACTACAGAATAACCATGATATAGTAATCTTTGGAGGAGAGCCATTTTTGGCACAAAATCTGCAAAGCCTTGAATTCCTTTTTGCCATTGACCCGGAGAAGAAGTTTACTTTCTTTTCTAATGGATATTTTGATTATTCAGTACGTGCTTTTTTGACGCAAAATACTAAGCAGGTTGAAACCATAATTATTTCTATAGATGGTTTAGAATGTACCCATAATCGTAGAAGGCCTTTGGGGCGAGAGAATGGTTTTGCACGAATTCTGTCAAATCTGCATTTTCTTCGAGAAAAAAAGATACCGTTTGCTATTCAAATTAATGTTGATTCAAATAATTCTGATGAGATTGTTAGATTGGTGCAATATCTTTCCGATCACTTTAGCCAAGAGTATCCAATTCTCCTAAATAAGGTTCTGCATACGGAAGACGAATTGCCTACCGAAACGCTTTTAAAACTATTTGTGGAATTGAAAAAAACGGTTCACCATGCAAATCTCTTTGTTAATTCAGTAGTCGCTAATAAAATATCTGATTTGCTCACCGAGCGAGAGATTTCATATAAACGCTGTAATATTTGTAATACCAAAGTATATGATTTCACAAATAATTTAATTTATTGCTGCCCACAAATTTCCACATCAATTATTGGGGCTTTTGATTCCGAAAAAGAAATTATATCTGAGAAGGCGCTGATACCATATGTCCAGCATTCTAGCAAGTACACTGTAGAGTGTCAAAAATGTGCATTAAGGAATTTTTGTGAATTCGGTTGTTTGGATGATAATACCATTTATAGAGATCGATGCCGGGATTATACTCTGGACGCGATCCAGATTGTTTTGCAGAATTTGGATATTTTTCTTGATCCCCTTGTATTTGAGGATGAGATATCTTAAAATCTGTTTTGTATGAATCAATTGGAAAACAGCGTTCAACAACGGCGTGTGGGCTATTTGTGCTTACATAAAATAAATACGAACTGGGTAACGGGCCAAAACGGAAAAGAAGGGCTATCGACACCTGGGGAAAGGAAAAATAATATGAATTACTATAGTATGGTTAGGATGCTATATCAGCTTTTGTCGCAGCATATCTGATGCTTCGATGATATAGCGTGGAGCCTCCAGCTGTGGTCAAAGAACATCAGGTATTTTACTTGATTTCAAAAGATTCCATGTAGGAGGGATATTTCAATGACAGGTTTTCTTTCGCTTCTGGGGAAGAATAAAAGATTTTTCCTATTAACATTACTTGTGGGACTTATTTACTCTGCGATCGGAGTTGCGGTTCCTACAATTTCTGGACGTCTAATAACTTCCGTTCTTACGGATTCTTCCAATCGCGTGATCATACTGTGTGTATTTTTGTCCGTCAGCTTTTTTCAGATTTGTTTTGCCGAGCTGGATAACTACATGAGCGACACCTTAAAGATTAAGCAGAAGAAGCAGATGCGCGAAAATGCGTTTCGTTCTTTTTCTGCACAGGAAAGTTCCACAAGAGAAGGAATTTCCGCATTTACATCATTTATCAATAACGATATCCCCAGCGTGGCCGAGCAGTATTTTTTAGGGACAATTGATATTATTAAATGTACATGCATTATCCTCTTTTCTGCCTTGTCCTTGCTGTTCATTCATTGGATATTAGCCCTTACGATTGTTGGCGTCAGCATTCTTATTGTAGTTTTTCCTAATACCATGAGAAAGCGGGGAGGCGAAGCCAGAAAAATCTATTCAGGAATGTTAGGCAAATATAACACAACACTGCAATCGATTTTAAATGGCCTTCGTTTGGTGAAGGCATATCGTTGTCAGCCATACGCAGCAGGAACAATCAATGCGGCGAATGATGGGATCGCGAAGAGTGAAGCCGTCTTGCTGAAACATCAATTGATCGTTCAGGGAATTACAATCTTTCTGCAAGTTGCGAAAACGGTCTTGATTCTCATGATTGGCATTGACCTTATTTCCAGAAACGAAATGGATGTTGGAAGCCTTGTCGCTGTAATACAACTGGCTGAAGTGATCAGCAGCCCCATTGAGGTGTTAGCCTACCTGCGGCACGGACGCAACGAAGCACTGCCAATCCTGGAGCAGTATAGGCGCATGATCAATAGCACGCCCGAAAACAAGGCGTTGCGAACCAATCAAGCCGAAACTTTGAAACAGTTATCCATTGACCACATTTCTTACCAGGTTGAGGACCTCACAATTCTAAATGATATTTGCGCACACTTTATTGCCGGTGGAAAATATCTCATCACTGGCAAAAGCGGAAGCGGGAAATCCACCTTGCTCCGTTTAATCGCCCAAATTGGGAATACCAAATATGGCGGGCAAATTCTCTACAATCAACACGAAATCAGATCTATAGCATATGAGTCATATTACGAAAAAGTCTGCCCCGTTTTTCAAACTCCCTATCTCTTCTATGCTACTTTAGAGGACAATATCTGTTTGGGGAGGCCAATTTCCAAAGATGTTTATTACGATGTAATTAGAAAGCTGAATTTGGAGTATTTGCTGGAGAGGTACCATGATGAAGAGCTAACGCCGGAAATTATGGATTCGTTATCCGGCGGGGAGCAGCAGCGTGTGGCTTTGGCACGCGCAATGGTTGGGTGTCCCTCAATATATTTATTAGATGAAGTTACCTCTGCGCTCGATCAAAACAATTCAGCAATGATAGAGCATCTGCTGTTAAATGAGCCGGCAATGGTACTTCATGTCTGCCATAAACCGAACCCCACCCTGATCCCACGATACGATGGGATCTATGAACTAGCTAACGGTATATTATGTTCTAAGAATGAAGCTCGCTAAGGTCAGTTTTGTACTATCAGAGATGCTGTTATCAGAAATTCTTCCTTCCTTGCCCAGTAATTTCAGCGGTTTGAGTATCTGTTTCTGATAACATCTGCAAGCAATGAGCGGCGATATCCTTTTCGGATATCGCCGCTCACTTGTTGGGGCTCCGCCCCAAGCCCCGGACTGGCCGCTTCCGCATCCAGTCGAACACGCCTTCGGCGTGGCTCCATGCTTCGCATGACAAGCAGGGAAAAAACGATGTCAGATTGGCCTCGATAAGGTACAATAAATTGCGCAAATAAAAAGGACAAGGTTTGCAGTCTCAAGTAGAATGGAGTTGAGGAACCACATTCAGAAAGGAGACAGCAAACCATGTCGGAAAAGATTGTACAGCTAAAT
>CATKZP010000005.1 GCA_949841355.1 uncultured Oscillospiraceae bacterium | reverse complement strand
CATTTAGCTGTACAATCTTTTCCGACATGGTTTGCTGTCTCCTTTCTGAATGTGGTTCCTCAACTCCATTCTACTTGAGACTGCAAACCTTGTCCTTTTTATTTGCGCAATTTATTGTACCTTATCCCCCGCACAAGGACAACAACAAAACTACCGTTCAGAGCAGAACAAACAGGCAGCAATCATCATGATTGCTGCCTGTTTGCTGTAGTTGGCGCCCCTGATTCCAACACATACATCATTTGGCTTGCCAAAAAAATCTGCTCCAAGGCTTCTCTCTGAGAAATATACAAATTATCATGGGATGCTGGATTTCGATATGCGGCAAAAGCTCCTTCAAATAAAGATTGAATCCCGCGACGGTAATTGCGGTCACTCGCTGTTGTGTCGTTTGCGAAAGTATATACTCCTTTTTCACTTAAAAGAGCACCAATCAGGCCTGCTGCATTTGGAGGCGGAGAGGCTCCCGGTTTTAGCTCTAAGAATAATTCTCGCAGACGGCTCTCTACTTCTTTCATTGCTTTTTCAGCCGCTGAGGGAAAGTGACCATCAGCATACAATGGACCTGATATTCGTTGAATACGAGGATGTATCCTTGAGAAAAATTGAATGTTGATTGGTTCACTGTAAAGGTGCCTTTCAATTACGGAGAGTTCTGAAAATATCATTACATTCAACATCGGATTAGGTTGGAACCTGGGTGGTTGGTTTCTAATAAACAGTTGAGAGGATATACTGTAGAGCTGTGCGGAATAAAATGGGTAATCAAAATTAATACAGTTTGCAATGCACTGTATTCCGTTTAAAACATTAGCTTCGATGTTTGGCGTTATAATAAAGTTTATGTTTTGCCTAAGATAAGAGTTTATTTCGCTGATCCACTGGTGGAGTGCATCTAAATGAGTTCTATACGTTGTCTGCATATATCTGCTCCATTCTGATGTACATATAGTCAGCTATCTATAAAATCCGCAATGCCAAGCCCAAAGTATTTCTCAAAAAACACTTTGAATTTCTCAATAATGCCCTGTTTCTTTTTTGACCGATTTCCTCCACCAAAACGGGAAACGGGAGGCATCAGTTTATCAATATCCGTACCAGTGGTTTTGATAGCACCATCCCGAAAGGCGTTTTCCATAAATTTCCTCGTTTCTATAGGCTTAAGATTTTCTCCAGAAATGATAGCTGTTAAATCAGCTTCTTCCTGCTCTGACACATACCGCCGCCAATCGCTTTGGACGGAACTCTCCACGTTGACCCGACTGATAAACTGTTCGATCAGTTCCTTTTTACTGCGGAGCTGGATACTGGCGTCAACCGCTTTACGGATCGTAGCTAGTATCTCTTTATCCTCGCAATTCCCATCGTGATATTTCTCCACCAGCATTAAAATATAGTCAATGTTGACCTCTACCTGCTTGATTAGTTCGATTTCAAAGACGATATCGTCATTGATGTTCTCTTTATCTCCGGCATCCTTCCTGCGGTATTTGTCATATAAATCGATGTACCGGCTTTGATAGTCCTGCAAATCCCGTGCGGCAAGAGTCTGCATTTCTTCAAATTGGTCAAACGAGGACAGAATATTTCGTAGAGACAAAATGCTGCCAAAGAGCCGGATGAAGTCCTTTTCCGCTTGTTCTCCAATAAGCTCCTTGTCCAGCGAGAATTCCGATTCCAGTTTCTCAATCAAATCTACATAGCCGGGGTGATGTCTGCCGTTGTCGTCTTCATAGCCGTTGTAATAATCCGCAAAGCTCCTGAGCAGCACAATGCCGTTAGCGTTCTTATCACCGAACAGGGCGATGGCATCATCGGTGGCCTGCTGCAAGTCCCGGAAGCAGACAATATTGCCATAGGTTTTTACGGAATTGAGGATGCGGTTCGTCCGGGAATACGCCTGGATCAATCCGTGCATTTTCAGATTCTTATCCACCCACAGGGTGTTCAGTGTGGTGGCGTCAAAGCCGGTCAGGAACATATTGACCACGATCAGCAAATCAACTTCTCGGTTTTTCACCCGCATGGACAGATCCTTATAATAATTCTGGAATTTATCGGTGGAGGTATCGAAGTTGGTGTTAAATGCCGCATTGTAATCCCTGATTGCACTGTCCAGAAAATCACGGGAGGTCTGGTCAAGGGCATCGGTGTCAAAGCCCTCTTCACCCAGCACATCATCCGGATCGTCCTCGTTGGCGGCATAGCTGAAAATGGTGGCGACCGTAAACTGCCGGTTCTGCTGGGCAAGCTGTCTTTTGAATTCTGTGTAATACTTCATCGCCATAGGGATGGAACTGACCGAGAAGATGGAGTTGAAACCCGCCACGCGCTGGCCCTTCAAAGAGTAATAGCTGTTGCGCCTGGTTTTCTGGTCGAAGTGTTCCAGAATGTATTTCACGATTTCCTGGATGCGCTCCGAGGCGCCCATCGCCCGCTCGATGTCGATGGCCCGGACATCCTTGTCCTTAATATCGTCTTTCTTTTTAACTGTATCCACATAGTCGATGCGGAAGGGCAGCACGTTCCCATCGTTGATGGCGTCTACGATCGTGTACGTATGGAGCTGGTCACCGAAAGTCTGCGAGGTCGTCAACAATTCCAGATGTTTGCCCTTTGCGGCGTTTTTGGCAAAAATCGGCGTACCGGTAAAACCAAACAGATGGTACTGTCTAAACGCTTTGACAATTTTGGCGTGCATATCCCCGAATTGGCTGCGGTGGCACTCATCGAAGATAATGACGCAGTGCTTGCCATATACGGCGTGGCCTTTGTTCTTCGTGATGAAATTGTCCAGCTTCTGGATGGTCGTAATGATAATACGGGCCTTTGCGTCCTCCAACTGACGTTGCAGGACTGCTGTCGATTTGTTGCTGTTGGCTGCCCCTTTCTCAAAACGGTCATACTCCTTCATGGTCTGATAGTCCAAGTCTTTGCGGTCTACCACAAAAAGCACCTTGTCGACATAGGGAAGCTGGGAGGCCAGCTGCGCCGTTTTGAAGGAGGTCAGCGTTTTGCCGCTGCCGGTAGTATGCCAGATGTAGCCACCTGCATCGATGGTTCCCATCTTCTTGTAGTTGGCGGAAACTTCAATGCGGCTCAAGATCCGCTCAGTAGCCGCGATTTGATAGGGCCGCATGACCATCAGCATATCTTCCGAGGTGAACACGCAATATCGAACCAGCACATTCAAAATGGTGTGCTTGGCAAGGAAGGTCTTGGTAAAGTCGATCAGGTCGGCAATAACCTTGTTGTTCCCGTCCGCCCAGAAGGAGGTAAATTCAAAGCTGTTGCTGGTTTTCTTTGATTTCCGTCTTCCGGCCTCATTCATCTCTTTCACGTGGCTGGAGCGGGTAGTGTTGGAATAATATTTGGTATGCGTCCCGTTGGAGATCACGAAAATCTGCACATACTCAAACAGCCCGCTGCCAGCCCAGAAGCTGTCCCGCTGATACCGCTTGATCTGGTTAAACGCCTCCCGGATAGCCACGCCCCGGCGCTTCAACTCCACATGGATGAGGGGCAGGCCGTTGACCAGGATGGTCACGTCATAGCGGTTGTCGCGGCGGGCTCCGTCCGCCGTGCCCATCTCGTACTGGTTGATGACCTGCAAGCGGTTGTTGTGGATGTTTTTCTTGTCAATGAGGGTAATATTTTTGGTGGAGCCGTCGTCCCGCCGCAGGTTCTGGATGTGGTCGGCCTGGATGCGGCGGGTCTTTTCCACAATTCCATCGTTGGCATTGGCGATGATCTCGTTAAAAAAACGTTCCCACTCGCAGTCGGTAAACTGATAGCCGTTCAGCAGCTCCAGCTGCGCCCGCAGGTTGGCGGTCAGGGCTGTCTCGTCGTGGACCTCCAGGTACTCATAGCCCTGGGAGGTCAGCAATCGGATGAATTCCCGTTCCAGCTCCGCCTCGCTCTGGTAGGCGGCGGAGCGGGCGGCCTCGGGGATATATTCAGCAACTACCGTACTTTCATTGCTGGCGGCAACGATGTTGTAAGTACTCATATTTTCACCTGATTATCATTTTTTGAGAGAACACTTCACTTATTGTTCCATATAGGCCGATAAAAACCGGACTTTTGGAAAGAGGAATAAAATCTTTAAATTGAATCATATTTCCATTCCATATTGCAAAACACATATATCCTTGAACAATAACAGCAAGATAGGTATCTCTATCGCTGATAAATCTATCTCGGAAATTAAATAGAGCAGAAAAACAACGATTCAAATACAATTCTGTTGTGTTCAATATACTTTCAAAAGGGAAGCTGTTATCTGTTGAAATAAAATCCAAGCAGAAAAACGACACATTCTTATTGCACTTTGCCGAATCTAATATCCCTTTAACATCTGATTCAGGTGATACTTTATTTCGATCAAACCTCTGTTTCGTACTACCATCTATATTTAACAGATCCTCCAAACAATATCGTTGCATGAGAGGACTTGTGAGAGTAATTTCCATGCCTTCAGTTTGTCGTGGAATGCAGGAAGCCATTACGCCAGGAGCCAAACAGACTTTTTGTTGTGATAGGTTCCTTTTTGCGTATAAGGCTGATGTTGTTCCCAATCGCTTAAAATCAATCTTATACGCATCCGAGCAGCAGTCACATTCAGCATTGCTCTGTCTGCTCTTAGGGATATGCTGATAGGCTTGTCCGTCAGACAATGCCAAAAACAATGATGAATGATTGATGAACTCAGTCAAATAGTCCTCGTGTCCTACATCGGGATAGTTTTCAATAAAACCGTCAATTATAAGCTCGGGGGGTAATGCTGTTCTACACAGCTTACTAAGAGGCACTTCAATCACTATTTTCTTTCAACTCCTTAAAGGTCAGCAGTTTATCCCGGTAGTATTCATATTGCTTTTGGCGGGACGCTATCTCAGCGGGCAGGCCGGAGGTCAGGTCGTTGCAGAGGTTGTCAAAGCGGTCGAGAATAGAAATAATGCGTTTCTGCTCTTTTATTGATGGAATTGTCAGCTGGACCTGCCCAAGTGCTTCGCCACTGACATGAGGGACACCCGCCCCGCGCTTCATGGCATTTAGCTCGGTTTCCCTGCTCTTGAGAATGTAATACAAAAATTTTGGAATCGCAATGCTCTCTTTTGCCTCATAGCCAAAGCCGTCTGTAATAAAAATCGGTTCATTCCAATACGAAACGAAGCCAGCCGATACGCCGCTTCTTGCGACAACTACAACTTCGCCATTATGATTTGACTGGTCAATATAGTAGGCGGGTTCCTGTCCACCAAGGATAACGGGCACATCACCGGCTTTGGTGGATTTCTTGGTAATGTACTCGCCGCGGAAAGCGTCTGCTACTTCCCGCAACGGTAGCACCACATACCCAAATACATATTGCAGCAGCCTAATCACGTCCCGGCGCGCCGGCTGGCCTCTCTCTCTCTACATGAACAAGCTGTGAACAATCAAAGGAGAGCAAGAGGTCGCGATAATATTCGTACTGCTTTTTGCGGGCCTCAATCTCGGCGGGCAGACCGATGCTTAAGTCAGAACAGATAGCGTCAAAGTTGTCGAGGACGTTGACGATGCGTTGTTGGATGGGGAGTGGAGGAACGGGGATTTCAGTTTCCAATATCAACGAAGAATTGAGATCGCCCCTGGCTCCCTGTTTTTTCCCAAGCAATTCTTGATACTTATTACAAACGCAATGATAGACGTACCGATACAATGCCTTGGAGGGATCAATTTCCATATTTAAGCAATGCTGGTTTGTTGTCGCACGAATTTTATTGATAGCACATCGTCCAGCAGACGCTCCCGAAATTGCAACGATAACACAATCCGCTGGTATCCATTTTACGGATGTTTCCCTAACCGCCGCTTCTGTGATGAATGTATCGACTCCATAGATTTCATTAAAATGAACATCTTGTGTCCTAATCCAAGGAATAGTACCACCTTCATAATAGTCACTATTCCCCTTTGTGGGGGTTCCCCCAGAACAGCAGGTTTTGACCACGCTGTGGAGCGTCCGCCATATAACGTCACCTGCCCCCCCCCCGAGGACATCGAAGGTCAGCAGCTTATCACGATAGTATTCATACTGTTTCTTTCTCGCTGTAAGCTCCGCTGTAAGCTCCGCTGTAAGCTCCGTGAAATTGTCAAGAATCTTGACAATTTCACTCTGCACCGGCAGAGGGGGGACGGGGATAATTACTGAATTGAGGGCATCCGGCGTAACTTCCATTACCTTGGTACCATGGACAAGTTTTCTTTTTTGCGCGGCAAACATTTGGGTATGAAAGTAGTAGGCCAGGTACTTTGCATTCTGATTATGGTGAACGATTGCTGTGTGTCCACTGACAGCAACGGCCCCATCCCCTAACCAGGCTACGCATTTGCATACATCTTCGATATTTTCGCTTGTAACAGCCATAACAATATCATTAGGGTAAGCCAGCTTTTGCTTTTTGGCGCAATCCACACTGATAAAAGTAAATGTTTTATCAGCAAATAGGCCGTACCTGGTATAGATTTGTCCATAATGAATGCAAGGGACGCCTTCAGCGCAAAAATCCTTCTTTTGGAGACTTCCGCCTCTTGAAATGGTCGCAATTTCCCCGAGTTTTTTGTATTCCACCCCGTTAGGGCAAAAGTCTTGTATTAACTGATCAAGCTTCATCATTATTCTGCACACCTTCTCCATCTTGCGGCCTGTTTTGTGTTTCCAACCAGTCTATATACTTTTTCCAAATCCGTATATGCTCGGTCGCTGAGGCCACATCTGTCCTTCCTCCTAATGTCGTATCCGCGATACGTACATATAGGACACCTTGCTTGACTGCCGTTTTATGCTCGTCATAAGAATGTGGTATATCTTTCTTGCTGATAAAAACGCCAGGTGTTTTATGAATGATAATGACATATAGCCATCGGCTTTTGTTGATTTGAATTGGGACATATTCACATTTGGGCTGACTAATAAGCATATTGCTTGAAAGTTGTTCGGAAAGTGTTGCGCTAAATTGTTTCATCTTATCTAAGTCGGCGGCAGATAATCCGCCAATATTCCATTTTCCTGGCAAATAGAGATTATTTGCATCGGTGTTAAGCCTTTTTCGGTCTGCCTTTGTCAGTGCTATTTTTGTCAGTTCCTCCGCTGACGTAGTTTCGCTAACACCAACGATAATGTAGCTGTCTCCATCATAATCGCTATTAGAAAACGCAAGAATATCCTTGATGATCGCTGGCGTATTCTCGGTGAGTGCTTTTTTGAAATCCCAATAAAGTCCTTCTGTCAAACCTTCAAGCAGAGGCTTGATTTTTATGTATACCTCTTGCTCAGTCATCTTGCTACCCCTCAATTTCTTTGATGATCTTGGAAATCTCCTCTCTCAATACATTTTCCCTTGCAACAATCGCTTCAATATCAGCGTTTAGTTTCACGATGTCGATTTTCTCTCTGACATTCCTCGCCTCCACATAGGTGGAAACGGAGAGATTATAGCCATTTCCTACAATGTCTTCATAGTCCGCTAAGTAAGAAAAATACTTGACCTCTTTCTCACGGGCAGCAAATACAGATACAATGCGCTCAATATTATTTGCTGTCAGCTTATTATTGTTCGTTACTTTGACACACTCGCCAGAAGCATCAATAAATAACGTCTTGTTGTCCACCTTGCCTCGCTTCAGGACCATAATACAGGTGGCGATGCTTGTCCCGAAAAACAGATTGGCCGGGAGCTGGATCACGCAGTCGATGAAGTTGTTGTCCACCAGATACTTGCGTATTTTCTGCTCCGCGCCGCCCCGGTACATGATGCCGGGGAAGCAGACAATAGCCGCCGTTCCGTTGGAGGCCAGCCAGGACAGGGAGTGCATGATAAAGGCCAGGTCTGCTTTAGACTTCGGCGCCAGCACTCCAGCAGGAGAGAAACGGGGGTCGTTAATCAGAATGGGGTTATCATCCCCCGCCCATTTGATGGAGTACGGGGGATTAGAGACGATCAACTCAAAAGGCTCGTCATCCCAGTGCTGGGGTGCGGTCAGAGTGTCCTCGCAGGCGATGTCGAACTTGTCAAAGCCCACATCGTGGAGGAACATATTGATGCGGCACAGGTTATAGGTAGTGATGTTGATCTCCTGCCCGAAGAAACCGTTGCGGATGGCGTCCCGGCCCAGCACCTTTTCCGCCTTCAGCAGTAGGGAGCCGGAACCGCAGGCGGGATCGTAGACTTTGTTGATCTCTGTCTTGCCCACGGTTCCAAGGCGGGTCAGCAGCTCGGACACATCGGCGGGCGTGAAGAACTCGCCGCCGGATTTTCCTGCGTTGGAGGCGTACATGGTCATGAGATATTCATAGGCATCGCCAAAGGCATCGATGTCATGATCCTTCACGTCGCCCAGGTCCATGTCCGCCACGCCGTTCAACAGCTTGACCAGCTTTTCATTGCGTTTGGCCACTGTCGCGCCCAGTTTGTTGCTGTTCACGTCATAGTCGTCAAACAGGCCCGCAAAGCTGCTTTCGGACTGGCTGCCCTTGGCGGATTCCTCGATATGACGAAAAACCGCCTCCAGCGTCTCGTTCAGATTTTCATCCTGGGGCGCGTTCTTTCTGACATTGCAGAATAGTTCGCTGGGTAGGATGAAAAAGCCCTTTTCCTCCACCAGTCCGGCCCGCGCCTCCTCCGCCTCGGCGTCAGGCATATCTGCATATCGGAAATCTGTGTTTCCCGCATCCCACTCGCCACGGTTGATATAGCTCTCCAAATTTTCAGATATATAACGGTAGAACATCGTCCCCAAAACATAGTTCTTAAAATCCCAGCCGTCTACCGCTCCGCGCAGTTCATCAGCAATCGCCCAGATTGCTCGGTGGAGCTCATCGCGTTCCTGTTCCTTCTTCCTGTCAGCCATGACTATTCCTCCATCTGTGCGGTTTCGCCATATTCAACTCTAATCATACATGAATTTTGTGATTTCCGCAATAAAAACTTTCCACATTATCAGCTGTTATGCCATAAATCTGTGTTTCTATCATCTTGACAAATTCACCCAATAGCGTTATACTACGTACAACGGCAATTGATTGGAAAAGACTTTTTAAATAATTGTCCTCACTATAACAGGCTTTCCCGAAAGAGATTGGACACCATTTACTGGCTTATCGCTGTACCCCAGGCACGTTTTGTGCCTGGGGTAAAAGTAAATGACCGTCCAATCGGATACTTTTCGGGGAAGCCTGCCATGATTTCAGTTTGAGGGAGCGGGCCAAGGGAAGCCATACGACACAGCGCCGAGCAGGGTTGCCTGTCAGGAACCGGATTGGGTAGAACGGCAATTTACGGCGATGCCCGCAAAATCAAACTGAAGGAGATGTACGATGCAAAACACAAAAACTGAATACAGCAGCTCTGAGCGAACCCCTGTCGTTCTGCCGGAGATGGAACAACTGCTTCCGCCGTTAAGCGAGGAGCAGTTTTCTTCTTTGGAACACGATATCCTGGAAAATGGCTGCTACGCGCCCATCGTTATCAACGAGGACATGGTGGTCATTGACGGACACAACCGGCTCCGCATCTGCGAAAAGCATGGCCTGCCCTACAAAATGCTGGTGTTTTCGTTTGCTGATCTGCTGGAGGCGAAACAGTGGGCGCTGGACACCCAGAAAGGTCGACGCAACCTGGACAAATGGGAATTGGGCCAGATTGCCCTCCGGCTGAAGCCGGAGATCGAGGCCAAGGCAAAGGCGAACCAATCGGCGGCTGGCGGTAACAAATCAGGTAAGAGAGCGCTTTCGGTGAATTCGCCAAAAGCGCTCCAGCCCATCGACACCCGCAAGGAACTGGCCCAGGCCGTTGGCATCGGGGAGCAGGCGATGGGCAGAATCGCGCAGTTAGCCGAAAATGCGCCCCAATCGCAGAAAAATGCTCTGGAAAACAAAGAACTGTCCATCAACCGAGGCTGGAAAATCTTGAAAGCCGTTCAGCAGCTACCGCCGGAGGAGCAGGAAGCCGCAGCCGTTGAGATGCTGTCAGCTGTGCGGGAAATCAACCAGTTGGATGTAGAATCGTCACACAGGCACAAAATTGCGGCCCTGTTTTGCAATGCCTATGAAAAATCTGTTCTTTTGACGCCAACACTGAAAAATGTACGCTACTGGGTGGAATGTACTCGCATGACCCTGGAAGAAATTGTGGATAGCGCAGAGGAATCCTATGAGTTGGCCCAGACGTTTCAGTCCATCGGGGATCTCCTGAAAAACGAGATACTGCCCAAGGAGCAGCAGACCAATGAGCAGTGAGCGCAGGGGTGGAAAACGGCGTCTCCACATCGTCCTGTCGCTGGACAACCCCAGGCAGCGGGAGGCATGGGAAATTTTATCTCAGGAAAAGAACAAGACCAGCGCTGTCTGCGAGGCAGTTTGCGGTTACCATAAGCGGAAGAACCTGGAGGACACGCTGCGCTCCATCCTCCAGGACGAGCTGAAGTACATAACTGTTTCCTCCGTTCCCCAGGCGGCGGAGAGCGGCAAAGAGCCGGACGCTGCTGTGGATGCCAGTGTCCTTGACTTCCTGACCGCGCTGCAGAATGACAGTTGGCAGTTGTAGCCCGTCCGATGTGTACACTGATACGCATCGGGCCTGTTTTTTGAAAAGGCAGCGCGTATATTGATACACACCGCAACCACATCAAACTGTCTGTCGACTCCTCTGGATATTGCCAGGGCGGGCCTATATAATGTGGCCTACCAAATATCAAGGAGGGATTGCAGAATGAAAGTAAAATTTTCTTTTGACCGAGCTGCCGTAGAGCGGCGGGGCTATACCCTGAAAACTGTGCGGCAGACGATAAAAAGCCTGTTCGCTGCTCACGGCCTCCCCTGCGTCTCTGATGGAGATGCTCTCGCTTTTAGAGACAAGGGCCACGGCGATGACTTCGCAACCATGTGGGACATCATCCTGTCCCTGCTGCGCTCCGACTGGTTTATGGACTGTGCCGCTTCCTGTGTCTGGCTGGACGAGAACGGCGAGGAGGACGTGATCTCCCAGGCAGGGAAAGTGCGGGCCTCGCCCGCCAATTTCAATCATCCTGCCGATTGAGAAGCCCGCCGCTGGCGGGGCCAAAGCCCTCACCGCCGAGGGCGGTGAGGGCGCGCAAGCATAGCGTTTTGATGTCAAAACGCCACTTGCAGGGGAAATCCCCTGACTCCAATGCCGCATGCGGGCGGTAACCTTTCGGCAGCATTGCCGAAAGGTTGGAGCGAACCTTTTGACAACGTTTTCAGAAGTGCTTCTGAGCAATCGCTTCTGACAATATTGTCAGAAGCGATTTTTGCCGATCTTCGGCAAGATTGCCGGAAGTCCACTATGCTGAAAATCGGGTTCGGCAATGTTGCCGAACCCGATTTTTTCCGAGTCCTTCTGACAAGATTGTCGAAGTCCATCTGGGCCAAGATCAAATTGACAGTGCTGCGATCCCAGCACCACAGACCGAGAGTAAGGTTTGGCAACATTGCCAAACCTTACTCCACACTACCAGAGGGATGGATTCCCCTACAAAATACCGCTTCTGGCAATATTGCCGAAAGCGAGATGGGAGTGAAAAATACGAACAAACAATCACACCGTACCTGCGTCCGTATGAGTGTCAAGGATTATGAACTGCTGAAGAAAAAGAGCGCGGCTGCCGGGCTGTCCGCCAATGCGTGGCTGATGGCGCAGTTGGAAACCAACCGCCCTGTCCTGCACCGGGAGGAGGAAACTTGGGAAGCCATCCGCTTCATGGACGAGGCGGGGCGTGAAATCAACGCAATCGCCCGCGATTTCAACAGCGGATATGGTACGGCGGAGCAACTCCGCCACATTATTTATCTTTTGAGTGCCGTGTATGAACGGCTCTATGCACTGAGGAAGAAGGGGTATCTCCATGCGGCATAATCGGAAAACGCGGAAAGCTCGCGTCTCCACACGGGACTACAGCAGAAACCTATCTGTCCGTATGACAGAGGAACAGTACCAGCGGCTTCAACGGTACATAGAAATGACCAGACTACACAGCACGGCTTATTTTTGCCGCCTGATTCAAGGCGGTGAGTTCAAGGGCCGTTCACCGAAACTGAATCACGCCCTGCACGCCAGCGTCAACAGGATCTACTCCAACGTGAAGCAGATAACCCGCCATCAACGGGCCGGAGGCATGGATGCCGAAGCCGCCTCAAAACTGCTTTTTCTAACGGATAAGCTATGTGAGGAAGTCTATCTGCTTTCCAGTCAGAAATAGCCCTCCGTTTGCCCACAGGAGGCCCTATGTGGCCCGCCTCTGCCTGCGCTGGAGTCCCTGCCCCACCTGGTCCGTCAGGCCCAACGTGGGCGCGCGTGGCGAAAATCGGGTTTTGTGAATTCACAAAACCCGAACTCGTATGGGAGGCGACAATGTGTGCAACTCCGCAGGCCGCTCTCGGTGAATTCGCCAGAAGCGGTTTTCAGACAATCACAAAAATCATAATCGGATATGTTCTTACAGGTTCAAAATTACAAACTGGCGAAACTGTCAAGAAGGGAGGCTTCTGACCATAGACAAGCCAAATGACAAGCAAGAAATCAGGATGGAACGTATCCAGGTTTCCCACGGCAGAACCATCCAGGTGGTGTCCGTGTTCCCGATAAACGGACACTGTTCGCCGGAAGAAAAACTGAAAGCCCTGATCGACCTGGAAATCCAGCAGCAAAAACTGTGCGCGTAATCCCGGCACTGTCTGGGAAAAACACTGGATATCCGGGCCGTTTTGGAGTATAGTCATGTCGCAATGCTCTGAACGGTTTGACTGATAAAGGAGGGCAAGATGATAACGTCAAACCAGAAGAAAACCGCTCTGTACTGCCGTCTCAGTCAGGATGACAATACAGAAAATGAGTCAAACAGCATTCAAAATCAAAAAATGATCTTGCAGCGGTATGCTGCCGACCACCACTTCCCAAACCCTTGCTTTTATGTGGATGACGGACACACAGGCGCGAATTTTCAGCGTCCAGGCTTCCAGCAGATGATGGCCGACATGGAAAACGGCGAGATTGGCATCATCATCACGAAAGACCTGTCCAGGCTGGGCCGGAACCAACTCCATACCGGGCTGTATATCGAGGAACGGTTTCCAATGTTCGGCGTCCGCTACATTGCCATCAACGACAACGTGGATACCGACAGCAGCGAAAGCAACGAGCTGATGCCGTTTAAGAATTTGTTCAACGAATGGTATGTGCGGGACTCCAGCCGCAAGGTGCGGGCCGTTCTCAAGGCCAAGGCTGAACGCGGGGAACGGCTGGGCACAAGAGCGCCCTATGGCTACAAAAAGGATGATCATGACAGCAAAAAGCTGGTGGTGGATGAGGAAGCCGCCGCAGTCGTGCGCCGTATCTTCGCCATGTGCGCCGCAGGCCGTGGGCCGAGTCAGATCGCCCGAAAATTAAGCGAGGAACAGGTTTTATGCCCCACGACCTATGCCTATCAGAAGTTTGGGGTCGGTCACGTGTCGTTGGACTTGGAAAAGCCCTGTCATTGGACAGACAGCACGATTGCGAATATGCTGGAAAACGAGCTGTATCTGGGCAATACCGTCAACATGAGATTCAGCAGCAAGTCCTACAAGGACAAGCGGAAGGTGGAACACCCCAGAGAGGAATGTCTGGTATTTGAGGGAACGCACCCCGCCTTGGTGACGCAGGAGGTCTGGGATATTGTCCAGCGCGTGCGGCAGAACCGGCGCCGCCCCACCAAGATGAACGAGCAGAATAAGTACTCCGGGCTGGTGGTGTGCGCGGACTGCGGATCCACGATGGTGCTACACCGGGCGCACACGATGAAACCCACCTGGAACAACTTCACCTGCCGCACCTACAAGAAAGAGGGGGCTGAAGTCTGCACCGCCCACTACATCCGGGAGTGTGTGCTGGACGAGGTGATCCTGGAGGATCTTAGACGGGTGACGGCGATGGCCAGGGAACACACCAGGGAGTTCGCGGAGTACATCGGCAGCAGGCAGTCCGCTGAGATCCAGCGGGAGATCCGCAGGCAGGAGCGGGAACTGACCGCTATGCGGAAACGTGGAGCGGAGCTGGACGCCATCTTCAAAAAACTGTACGAGGATCGGGTACTCGGCCATATCTCGGTGGAGCAGTTCCAGACGCTGTCCGGCGGCTACACAGAGGAGCAGACAAGACTGGCAGAGGAAATCCCAGCGAAGAAAAGTGCCATCCAGAAGCTGCGGGATACGGTTTCCAGCACCGAGGGTTTCATCGCCAAGGCCAAACGCTACACGGACATTACGGAACTGACCCCGGAGCTGCTGCGGCTGTTTATCCAGAAGATCGTGGTGCATGAGAAAAGCACCAAATGGTCAAAGAAAGCCACACAGACCATTGAAATCCACTACAATGACATTGGCTGTATCGGAGGGGACATTCCGCAAGACAAAGAAATCCCCCGGCAGGAAATCTCAGCGTGATTCCTGCCGGGGTGCTTCCCCGGATTTTAGATACCCCTGTCAGGGGTAGGCCAAGCCGGAGGGGGATTTGTTTTACTCATTTCATGCGCAGCAGGCGCTCAATGTGCTTGTAGAGGAAGAAGGTGACCACCGAAACCAGCCCGCCCTTCAGCAGGTTGAAGGGTACCACGGCGAACAGCACCAGAGTGTTGACGCTGACGATGGCGGGGTTGATGTCGGTGCCCATGCCGATGATGACCTCCAACGGCATATCGAACAGCACGGAAAAGGCGGGAATCAGATAGACCGCGTTGAACAGACTGCCGAACACCGTCATGGCGGCGGTGCCCACCCCCATACCGATGATGGCGCCGGTCTTGGTCTTTTTGGCGAAGTACACCACCGAGGCGGGCAGGATGAAGGAACAGCCCACCACGAAGTTGGCCAGATCGCCCACGAAAGCGGTGGATGTACCCTTGAGCAGCAGCTTGAGCATCTCCTTCACAAACTCGCACACCACCCCGGCCACCGGGCCCAGGGAGAAGGAGCAGATGAGCACCGGGATCTCGCTGAAGTCCAGCTCATAGAAGCCAGGAGCGAAGGGCAGGGCGAACTCAATATACATGAGCAGGGCGGCAATGGCGGCGAATATGCCGATGTAGGCCACGCGGCGGGCGGGGGACTGCTTTTCCGGCTTGAGCCACAGCCGCTCCAGCAGGATGGCCAGGGCGAAGATGCCCGCGAACACCGCCAGACACATCAGCAGAAACGTCACGTTGTCCGCCACCGCCGCCCAGAGCTTTCCAGGGTCACTAAACATAAAAATACCTCCTAAGATAGTCTGAAACGCCTGAAAGCACTGTCTTCCAGGCGCGACACTACCTCAAGAGGGGTCACGCGTCTTCTTCCATCCGGACTGTAACCGTTGGTCCCGGAGTTTCACCGGGTCAACCGCTTGCGCGGGTCGCGGACTATACCGCCAGTGGGGAATCTCACCCCGCCCTGAAGACATTCATTCAATTGTTCCGGAAGCTATTATATGACAGCCGGAGCGAAATTGCAAGCGTTTTTTGCCGGATTCCGCCGCAAATCTTTAAAACCGGCGTTCTATTCCCTCTTGACATCTCCAGGAATCCATAGTACAATTGTATCAACCAAGGAGAGGAGGGACCGGCGTGGCGCTGGATGAGACCCGCACCTGCTGCTTCACCGGCCACCGGCCGGACAAACTGCCCTGGGGGCTGAACGAGGGCGACCCCCGCTGTGCCGCGCTAAAGCTCAGCCTGGAGCGGGAGCTGGCCGGGCTGTACCGCCGGGGCTGGCGCCACTTCATCTCCGGCATGGCCATGGGGTGCGACCTGTATTTCGCTGAGGCGGCGCTGGCGCTGCGCAGGCAGTTTCCGGATGTGACCATAGAGGGGGCCATCCCCTGCCCCACCCAGGCCCAGAAATGGCCGGAGCGGCTGCGCCGCCGCTGGAGGGCCGTCCTGGACGCCTGCGATCTGGAAACGGTGGTGCAGCAGAACTACGACCGCTACTGCATGCTCCGCCGGGACCGGTACATGGTGGACCGCTCCGCCGCCGTGCTGGCGGTGTTCGACGGCACGCCGGGGGGCACGCAGTACACGTTGAACTACGCCATGGACAAAAAGCGGGAGATCCTTTTGCTGGACCCCGCCAGACCGGAGGCGGAGGCCATCCGCTTCACCATATGAAACGCCCCGCCGGGCAGCCCGGCGGGGCGTTCCTCACATTTTGAACGAGCCGTTGAAGTGCTCCACAACCTCGCCCACGGCCTTGATGGCCCGCCCCGCCGCCTTCTGGGCAGAGTGCTTTTTCTTCTTGGGCATCATCATCATGCCGATGGCCGCGCCCGCCGCCATGGTGGCTCCCGCGATGGGCAAAATGGCTTTTTTGTCCATTCTCATAGCTTATCACTCCTTCGCCATGCTAGCTTGCCCGTTTTTCTGAGAAAGAGTGAGGCTTTTCACTGGAAACTATTTCAAAATCAGCGACACCGGGCAGTGGTCGCTGCCCTGGATGTCCGGGTGGATGGCGGCCTCGGCCACCCGCTCCCCCAGCCGCTGGGACACGATGAAGTAGTCGATGCGCCACCCCGCGTTCTTCTCCCGGGCGTGAAACTGGTAGCTCCACCAGGAGTAGGCGCCCTCTTTGTCCGGATAGAGCAGGCGGAAGGTGTCGGTAAAGCCGGAGGCGAGCAGACGGGTCATGGCCCCCCGCTCCTCGTCGGAAAAGCCGGCGTTCCCCCGGTTGGTCTTGGGGTTTTTCAGATCGATCTCCTGGTGGGCCACGTTCAGGTCGCCGCAGTACACCACCGGCTTGGTCCGGTCCAGGCTCTTCAGGTAGTCCAGCAGGTCGTCCTCCCACTCCATGCGGTAGCCCAGCCGGGCCAGATCCCGCTGGGCGTTGGGGGTGTAGCAGTCCACCAGCCAGAAATCGGGGTACTCCAGGGTGATGAGCCGCCCCTCGTGGTCGTGCTTGTCCAGATCCATGCCATAGGCGACGGACAGGGGCTGGGTTCGGGCGAATATAGCCGTGCCGGAGTAGCCCTTTTTGTCCGCCGAGTTCCAGAACTGGTGATAGCCGGGCAGCTCCACCTCCGCCTGTCCCCGCTCCATTTTGGTCTCCTGAAGGCAGATGAAGTCGGCGTCCAGCCCCAGCACGGAGTCCACAAAGCCCTTTTTCAGGCAGGCCCGCAGGCCGTTCACATTCCAAGATACGAATTTCATCTCAGTTCCTCCCGCCGCTTGATGGTCCGGAGCTGTCCCGCCAGCGCCGCCGCCGCGAACACCGCCGCCGCCAGCATAGCCAGCGCCTCCAGCGGCATCACAAAGGTGAGCGCTCCCAGCCGCAGCACACAGTTATATTTGAGGCGCAGATACACGCAGTAGCTGGCCAGGGACGACCCGCACGCCAGCACCGCCGCCGGGGTCCGGCGCACCCCGGCGCAGGCCCAGCACAGGGTGAACACATCCGCCAGGAAAAAGTACCGCTCGTGCATGTGGGGCAGCAGAAACGGCACCCCCACGCACAGGATCACCGCCATGGTCATGGCCGTCTCCCGGTCCAGCCGCCCCCGCAGCCAAAAGCCCAGCGCCAGCAGGGCCAGCACCAGTACCCCCGCCGCCAGAATGCCCAGAGCGGAGGCCAGCTTTTCGTTCAGCCGGGCTCCATAGGGGATGAACTGGTACGCGGAAGGGGCGTTCAGCGTCAGCCTGGGGTATTCCCCCAGCTGCTTGAAATAGATGCCCAGAATCTCCCCCAGGGGCTTGCCCAGCGCTATGGCCGGGACGATGGAGGCCAGATAGGCCAGCGGGAAGGCCCACAGCTGCCTAAATTTCACCCTCCCCGCCAGCCACAGCACCCCCCACAGGGGCAGCACAAAAATGCTCTGGAGCTTGAAGGAGAACGCCAGCCCCATCAGCGCCGTGGACGCCGTTCCCCTCTCCTCCAGCGCCAGGGCGGCGGCGTGGATGCACAGCGCGCCGTAAATGACGTCACACTGGCCCCAATAGGCCCCGTTGAGCACCGCCGTGGGCAGCAGCAGGGCGGCCCCAAAGGCGATCAGGGGAGCGCGGCTCCCCTGCCGCTCCCTTACAAGGGAGCGGGTCAGCCGCAGACAGCCCCAGGCCAGCCCCACATCCCCCAGGATGGAAAACAGCTTGATGAGGTACAGGTCGGGCGCGCTGGAATAGGAGATGGCCGCCATGAAGTAGAGGTACGGCATATTGTAATCCCCCACGCTGCCCGCGATGGCGGAAAAGCCGCCGTTGGCCTTGAAATACTGGTACCATTGGCTCAAAAAATTTTTGTAATCCAGGCTGGCGTAGTCCATGCACAGCGCCCGGACCAGCATGGCCGCCCCCACGGGCAGCACCATGACGAGCATGGTCTCCCAGCGGCAGCCCTCCAGCCGCAGCAGCCCCAGCGCCAGCGCGGCGCACAGGAGCAGCACCGCCGCCGCGCCCAGCCGGTCCCCCGACGTGCCCCGCTCCAGCCCGGCGCACACGCCCACGCACGCCGCCAGCGCCAAAACGCCCAGCCCGGCGCATCCGGCCGGCAGATGCCTTTTCCACTGTCGCTCCATCCAAGTTCCTCCTGAAATATAGCTTTTTACATAGTATCACAGCCGCCTCCGCTTGTCCAGTTTTTCCCTCCCGGACCGGATATTTTTATGCCCAGCGGTTGACATTTTCCCCGGAAAGCCTTATCTTAAAGGGTAAGCCTTTTGGAATTTTCATCCGACGAACTGGAGGATTCTTTACTATGTGCGGTTTTACCGGCTTTGTGTCCCGCTCCGCCCCCCCTGACGAGAAGGCCCTGCGCGCCATGGGGAACACCATCCGCCACCGCGGCCCCGACGGCGAGGGGCATTATGTGGACGAGCACTGCGGCATCGCCCACCGCCGTTTGTCCATCATTGATCTGGAAAAGGGACGGCAGCCCATCGTCAGCCCCGACGGGCGGTATATCATCGCCTACAACGGCGAGACCTATAACTTCCGCCAGCTCCGGGAGGAGCTGACCGCCGCCGGGCACACGTTCCTCACCGACTGCGATACCGAGGTGGTGCTCCACGGCTATATGCAGTGGGGGCCGGACGTGCTCAAAAAGCTGCGGGGCATGTTCGCCTTCGTCATCTGGGACAGGGAAAAGCAGGAGCTGTTCGGCGGCCGGGACCCCTTCGGCATCAAGCCCTTTTACTACGCCCAGATGGGCGGGCTGTTCTTCTTCGGCTCGGAGTGCAAGAGCTTCCTCCCCCACCCCGGTTTCAAAAAGGAGCTCAACCCCGACGCGCTGAAGCTCTACCTCACCTTCCAGTACTCCGCGCTGAACGAGTCGTTTTTCAAGGGGGTGTACCGCCTGCTCCCCGGGCACTACTTCCTCCACCGGGAGGGGCGCACCGAGTTCGCATCTTACAACGCCTTCACCTTCGCCCCGGAGAACATGCCCCTGGAACAGCGGGCCGCCCAGATCCGGGAGGTGGTGGCCGAATCGGTCAAGGCCCACGAGATCAGCGACGTGGAGGTGGGCTCCTTCCTGTCCGGCGGCATCGACTCCAGCGTCATCGCCGCGCTGTCCCGGCCGGACAAGACCTACTCCGTGGGCTTCGCCAACAAGGACTTCGACGAGACCGGCGAGGCCAAGGCCCTGTGTGAGGAACTGGGCCTGCGCAACATCTCCAAAACCATCTCCGCCCAGGAGTTTTTCGACGCCCTGCCCGCCATCCAGTATTACGCTGACGAGCCCAACGCCAACCTGTCCACCGTGCCGCTGTATTTCCTGTCCCAGCTGGCGGCCAAGGACGTGAAGGTGGTGCTGTCTGGCGAGGGGGCGGACGAGCTGTTCGGCGGCTATATCACCTACCACACCACCAAGCCCTACCGGCTGTACCGCAAGACCCCCCTGGCATTGCGCCGCGCGGTGGCCAAGGCCGTGTCCGGCCTGCCCCAGTTCCACGGCCAGGGCTTTCTCACCAAGGCCGCCAAGCCCATCGACGAGACCTTCGTGGGTCAGGCGTTCATCTTCGGCAGCGAGGAGGCCGACCGCGTCCTCACCCCCGCCTACCGCTCCTCTCTCACCTGGCACGACGTCACCGAGCCTTATTTTGAGGCCATTGAGGGCGCGGATGACCTGACCAAAATGCAGTATCTGGACCTGCACCTGTGGCAGCCGCTGGACATACTCCGCAAGGCCGACCGCATGACCATGGCCCACTCTCTGGAGCTGCGGGTGCCCTACCTGGACCGGGAGGTGTGGGCGGTGGCCCGGGCCATCCCCAGCAGCCAGAAAATGCGGGGCAAGACCATGACCAAGTACCCCCTGCGCATGGCGGCGGTGCCCCTGCTCCCCGACGACTGGGTGAAGCGGGACAAAAAGGGCTTCCCCGTCCCCTTTATCGCCTGGCTGCGGGAGGAGAAGCACTACAACTGGGCCAAGGACCTCATCAGCCAGCCCTTTGCGGCGGAGTTTTTCGACCGGGACTACCTGCTGGACCTGCTGGAACGGCACTACTCCGGCAGGGAGCGCACCCATCGCAAGCTTTACACCGTACTGTCCTTCCTCATCTGGTATCAGGTGTATTTCCCCGAGAAGTGCGGCGTCCAGCCATTTACTCCCAAAATATGACAAACCGGCCCGCTTTTTTGCAGCGGGCCGGTTTTTTGTCGAAAGCCGGCAGCCGTTCAAAAATATGCTATTGAAAAAAGCATATCAACTCGCTATAATATCGTCTAGGTTTTTTGAATTATGGATTTCAACATCAGGAGGACTGCCATGATTCTGCGCGTTGGCATTGACATCGGCTCCACCACCGTGAAGGTCGTGGTGCTGGACGAGAATAACAAGCTGCTGTTTCGCTCCTACGAGCGGCACTATTCCAAGGCCCGGGAGCGGGCCTGTGAGACCCTGCGCTCCATTGAGGACATGCTCCGGGGCAAGGACGTGCGCCTGGTGGTCACCGGCTCCGCCGGACTGGGGGTGGCCAAGGCCGCCGGGCTGGACTTCGTGCAGGAGGTATACGCCACCGCCGCGGCGGTGAACGCCTATATCCCGGACACCGACGCGGTGATCGAGCTGGGGGGCGAGGACGCCAAGATCATCTTCTTCGGCGGCGCGCTGGAGGAGCGGATGAACGGCTCCTGCGCCGGCGGCACCGGAGCCTTCATCGACCAGATGGCCACGCTGATGAACGTCACCGTGGGCGAACTGGACGAGCTGTCCCTCAAGCACGAGAAAATCTACCCCATCGCCAGCCGGTGCGGCGTGTTCGCCAAGAGCGACATCCAGCCCATCCTCAACCAGGGCGGGCGCAAGGAGGACGTGGCCGCCTCCATTTTCCAGGCGGTGGTGGACCAGACGGTGGCGGGGCTCACCCAGGGCCGGGAGCTGAAGGGCAGGATCGTCTTTCTGGGCGGGCCGCTGCACTTCCTCATGGGCCTGCGGGAGCGGTTCGTGGACACCCTGCAATTGGACGCCGATCACGCCGTTTTCCCCGAAGACGGCGACTGCTTCGCCGCCATGGGGGCGGCGCTGTGCGCCTCGGACTACGCGCCCCGCCCCTTTGACGAGCTGCTGCGCCTTTTGGAAGAGAGCCGCACCGCCGTCTCTGTGGTGGACACCATGCCGCCGCTGTTCCAGAGCCAGGCGGACTACGACGCCTTCACCGCCCGGCACAACGCCTCCACTCCGCCCCAGCTGGACATCGGCGCCTATCAGGGGGACGCTTACTTAGGCATCGACGCGGGCTCCACCACCACCAAAATCGTCCTCATCGCCCCGGACGGCGGACTTTTGTATACCTATTACCACTCCAATCTGGGCAACCCCGTGGCCATCGTCCTGGAGCAGCTGCGGGAGATTTACCGCTTGTGCGGGGAGCGCGTCAAGATCCGCGGCTCCGCCGTCACCGGCTACGGAGAGGACCTCATCAAAAACGCCTTCTCCTGCGACCTTGGGCTGGTGGAGACGGTGGCCCACTACCGCGCCGCCGCCCACTTCAACCCCGACGTGGACTTCATTATCGACATCGGCGGGCAGGACATGAAGTGCTTCAAAATCCGCAACGGCGCGGTGGATTCCATCATGCTCAACGAGGCGTGCTCCTCCGGCTGCGGCTCCTTCATCGAGACCTTTGCCAAGGCTTTGGGCTATGACATCGCCCAGTTCGCCAAGCTGGGGCTGTTCACCCAGAAGCCGGTGAACCTGGGCTCCCGGTGCACGGTGTTCATGAATTCCTCCGTCAAGCAGGCCCAAAAGGACGGCGCCAGCGTGGAGGACATCAGCGCGGGGCTGTCTATCTCCATTGTGAAAAACGCCATCTACAAGGTCATCCGCGCCGCCAGCGCCGACGATCTGGGCCGGCACATCGTGGTCCAGGGCGGCACCTTCCACAACGACGCAGTGCTGCGCGCCTTCGAGCAGGAGCTGGGCCGGGAGGTCACGAGGCCCGCCATCGCGGGCATCATGGGGGCCTTTGGGGCCGCCCTGGCCGCCCGGGATCTGGGGCTGGAGCGCTCCTCGCTGCTGGACGAGGGGGCGCTGGCGTCCTTTACCCATTCCGCCAAGCCCGTCACCTGCAATCTGTGCACCAACCACTGCTCCCTCACCGTCAACAGCTTTGACGGCGGGCGGCGGTTCATCTCGGGCAACCGCTGCTCCCGGCCCCTGGGCGAGAAGAAGGCGCAGCTGCCCAACCTGATGACCTACAAGTACCGCAGCCTGCGCCGCTACTGCGGCAAGGGCCAGGGCGACGGCTCCCGGGGGAGGATCGGCATTCCCTTCGGGCTCAACATGTACGAAAATCTTCCCTTCTGGTTCGGCTTCTTCACCGCGCTGAACTTTGAGGTGGTGCTCTCCCCCGAATCCTCCCGCAAGCTATACATCAAGGGCCAGCGCACCATCCCGTCGGACACGGTGTGCTACCCGGCCAAGCTGCTCCACGGCCACGTGGAGGCCCTGGCGGAGGCGGGGGTGGACGCCATCTGGTACCCCTGCATGTCCTACAACAACGACGAGGGCATTGGGGACAACCACTATAACTGCCCCGTGGTGGCCTACTACCCCGAGCTGCTGGCCGCCAACGTGCCCAGCCTGAAAACCACCCGCTTCCTCACCCCCTACGTGGGCCTGTGGCGGCGCAAGGACTTCGAGAAGCGGGCCGTCAAGCTCATGGAGGAGGAATTCTCCATCCCCTGTCGGGAGACCCGGAATGCCGTACACAACGCCTACAGCGAGTATCAGTCCTATCTCTGGGACGTGCGCACCATGGGGGAGCAGTACATCGAGTACGCCCGGGAGCACGGCCTGCCCATTGTGGTGGTGTGCGGCCGGCCCTACCATATCGACCCGGAGATCAATCACGGCATCGACGAGCTGCTCACCTCCTTCGGCTTCGTGGTGCTCACCGAGGACGCGCTCAGCGCCCGGGAGGGCTACGCCCCCCGGAAGGTGCTCAACCAATGGACCTTCCAGAGCCGCATGTATAACGCCGCCCGGTATGTCTGCACCCAGCCGGACATGCAGGTGGTGCAGCTGGTGAGCTTTGGCTGCGGCACCGACGCCATCACCACCGACGAAATGCGCTCCATCCTGGAGGACGGCGGCAAGCTGTATACCCAGCTGAAAATCGACGACATCAGCAACCTGGGCGCGGTGAAGATCCGCGTGCGCTCCCTGATGGCCGCCATGGAGGAACGAGCGCGACGATAGGCGCACAGGGGAGCTTGGAACGAAGCGAGGGAAAAAGTCCAGCCGCCGCACAGCGGAGGCGAGTTTTGCCCGAGTCGGAGTGAAAGCGACCCGGCCGTGCGCCCAATCGGAGCGTGAAAACACGACGAAGGAGCCCGTTCTATGTGTGATCTATCCATCTGCCAGGAGGCGCTGAACCGGGACCCGGTGCTCTACCTGGACCTGACGGAGGCCGTCCGCCGGGGGGAGGGCAGGCTCCTCGCCGCCACGCCCCGGGGCGCGCTGGCCGCCTTCCATAACTACGAAAAGGACGGGCAGGATCTGGGCTTCACCATGTTTGCGGACGATCTGGAAACCGCTCAAGCCCTGCTGGCCCTGATCCCGCCGAAGCCCAGCTTCATCACCGTCCACGAGGCGCTCTACCGGGACGAGCTGGAAAAGCGCTTTGGCTTCACCCGGCTGAATCCCTGCTGGCAGCTGGGCTGGCTGCGCACCACGCCGCCGCCCCTGCCGGACGCGGCGGCGGACATACGGCAGCTGGACCAATCCCACCTGCCCGACGTACTGGCCAACTACACCCTCACCGACGAGGAGTACCTGTCCTGGCTCATCGCGCGCGGCGAGCTGTACGGCGCCTTTGACGGCGGCACGCTTATGGCCTTTATCGGCCGGCACGCCGAGGGCTCCGTAGGGCTTTTGGAGGTGCTGCCCCCCTACCGCCGCCGGGGGCTGGCCACCTTGCTCCAGTCTTACATGATCGGGCTGGAGCTGTCCCATGGGCGCGTCCCCTATGGGCAGGTGTTCGACGGAAACGACGCGTCCCTGGCCCTTCAGCAGTCCCTGGGCATGACCCGCTCCATGGGGCGCCTCTATTGGGCCGTTCGGGACGATTGACCCCCGCGAAAGGAGTTTTTCCATGGCTGAATTGAAATACGACAAGGACGGACGCCTCCTCTTCACCAAAGAGATGAAGGAGGAATATACCATCCTCATGCCCCAGATGCTCCCCGTCCACTTCGGCATGTTCCGGCAGCTGCTCATCCTGGAGGGCTACAAGGTGGATATGCTCACCACCAACCACCGGGGCATTGTGGACGAGGGGCTGAAATACGTCCACAACGACACCTGCTACCCCGCCCTGCTGGTCATCGGGCAGCTCATCGACGCCATCAAGCACGGCGGCTATGACCCCCACAGGGTGGCCCTGTTCATCACCCAGACCGGGGGCGGCTGCCGGGCGTCCAACTACATTCACCTGCTGCGCAAGGCGCTGGAAAAGGCGGGGCTGGAATTTGTTCCCGTCATCTCGGTGAACCTATCCGGGCTGGAGAAAAACCCCGGCTTTTCCCTCACGCTGCCCCTGGTGCGCAAGCTCATTTACGGCATGATGTACGGCGATCTGCTGGTAAACGCCGCCAACCAGGTGCGGCCCTATGAGCTCTCCCCCGGCGATACCGACCGGACCCTGGACAAGTGGCAGGAGGCGCTCATCCACGAGTTCCAGGCGGGCCGCGGCATGAGCCGGAAGCAGATGCGCGCCAACTTCGACGCCATTCTGGCCGACTTTCAGGCCATCCCCGTCTCCCGCGAGGAGAAGGTGAAGGTGGGGGTGGTGGGCGAGATCTACGTGAAGTTCTCCCCGCTTGGCAACAACAATCTGGAGGATTTTCTCCTCTCCGAGGGGGCGGAGCCGGTGGTGCCCGGCCTCACCGACTTCATGATCTTCAAAATCTTCAACCGCGAGGTGGATGTGAACATCTACGGCGGGCTGTGGATCAAAAAGAAATTCTGCCAAATTTTCAAGGGCTATATCGAGGCTTGCCAGCGGGATATGATTGAGGCCCTCCAAAAAACCCGCTTCCGCGCCCCCGGCACCTTTGAGGACATGCACCAGCTGGTTCAGGGCTACCTGGGGGACGGGAACAAGATGGGCGAGGGCTGGCTGCTCACCGGCGAAATGCTGGCGCTCATCCACGAAGGGGTGCCCAACATCGTGTGCACCCAGCCCTTCGGCTGCCTGCCCAACCACATCGTGGGCAAGGGCATGATCCGCAAGCTGAAGGACGACTACCCCTATTCCAACATTGTGGCCATCGACTACGACCCCGGCGCCACCAAAATCAACCAGGAAAACCGCATCAAGCTCATGCTGGCCAACGCCAAGGCGCTGGCCAAGCAGCGCCAAGCAGAAAAAGAGCCCGCAGGCGCGGGCGTGTGAGGAGGACTCGCCATGAAATTAGCGGAAGCATTGCAGGAGCGCGCCGATCTGAACCGCCGCATCCAGCAGCTCCACCAGCGGCTGAGCAATAACGCCATTGTCCAGGAGGGAGAGTCCCCTGCCGAGGACCCTGTGGAGCTGCTGGCCGAGCTGAACGGCTGCGTCCAGAACCTGGAAGCGCTCATCACCCGGATCAATCTGACCAACTGCCGCACCACGGTAGACGGCGTCAGCCTCACCGCGCTGCTGGCCCGACGGGACGCGCTGAAGCTGAAGCTCAGCGCTTACCACGATCTGGCCTATAACGCCAGCCAGCTGGCCCGCCGCGCCACCCACACTGAAATTAAGGTGCTCAGCGCGGTCAGCGTAAAGGATGTGCAGGCGCAGGCGGATGCCCTGGCCAAGGATCTTCGCCAGCTGGACAATGCCATCCAGGCCGCAAACTGGGCCGCAGACTTGATCTGACACGGCGGCAGCCGGTAGCTTTCGGGGCGAACGCGATCTCTCCCGGCTGAGAATGAGCCGGACCATTGGCAGCGCCAAAGGGCTGGCGCGAGGGGGTTCGATCCCTCCACGTTACCGTTACGCCCAAACCGCGCACAGCCGCACTGTGACAGAGCTTTGGCCCGTATTGACACCGTACTACCACAGCGTTGACCGAGAGCGAGGGCGGGTAAGGGGAACTGCCGCCGACCTGCGGCCCCGCCCCGATTGGGGCGGGCCGCTCACTTTGGGAGGTTTTATGGACGAACTGCGATTTGTGGACGCTTGCACCGAGGAGCATTTCCACGCCATGTCCCTCATCCACGCGCTGGGCTGGCGGGACACCTATGCGGATGCGGTGCCCGCCGACTACATGGCCCGGGAGATCACCGACGAGCGCTGGGTGGAGACGTTCCGCCGGAATTACGAGACTCAAAACGGCGTGCGCGGCCTGCTGCTCTACCGGGGCGGCGAACCGGTGTCCTGCTTGAATTACTGCAAGGCCCGAACGGTGAATTACAATCCGGGCGACGTCTGTAAATTCGACAACGCCGCTTACGCCGACTGGGGGGAGATCGCCTCCTTCTACACCCACCCGCTCCAGCGGGGGCACGGCTACGGCGGGCTGCTGTTCGACGAGGCGTGCCGCCGGATGAAGGCGGAGGGCTTTCAAAACGCCTTTGTGTTTGTCCTCCAGGAAAACGAGGGAGCCCGGCGGTTCTACGCCGCCCACGGCTTCGCCTGGGACGGCACCAGCGCCGACATTCCCTTCCCAAACAGCCCGCCCTGCCACGACCTGCGGTATGTGAAAAAACTGTAACAGCAAAAAACCGCCGGGAATTTTCCATTCCCGGCGGTTTTTATTGCCCATTTCTCCATTCCCGCATACACTGGGGCAAAGGGGGGCTTCGGTGTGCCATGCCGCAATTTCAACCACTCTCAGGGACAGGGCGCCAACCTGGTGGCCATAGCCGCCGCCCTCTCCGTCTACATCGGGCAGGGAAAGACGGCGGACGAGCTGGCTATCCTGGCCTCCCTGTTTGACCTGATGCGCAGCAATCTGGCCCTCATGGCCCTGAACACGGTGAGCGACGACGTTCAGCCCGGGCAGCGGCGCACCCCCGCCCAGGCCGAGGCCAGAGCGGAATTTTACGATACCCTCATCGGCCCGACGCCCGATCTCTTTGGATGAGCAGCTTCACCGCCTCGATGCCCACCCGGATGGCGGATTCGGTGTCCTCGTCCCGGGTCTGGTCCAGTCCGGCGGCGTTGCGCTCCTGGTTCCAGATCACGTGGAAGGCGGAACCGCACCGCACCCCCCGGTGGGCCGCCACGGTGAACAGCGCCGCGCTCTCCATCTCGGACGCCAGCACCCCCAGGCGCTTCCACGCCTCCCATTTGCTTTGCAGCTCGTAGGACACGGGCATAACCTGGGGCGCGTGCTGGCCGTAGAAGGAGTCCTTGCACTGCACCACCCCGGTGTGGAAGCGCCGGCCCGACGCCCTGGCCGCGTCCACCAGAGCGGTGAGCACCTCGTAGTCCGCCACGGCGGGGAACTCGATGGGCGCGTACTCCCGGCTGGTGCCCTCCATGCGCACCGCGCCGGTGGCGACGACGATGTCGCCGCTGGTCACCTCCAGCTTGATACCGCCGCAGGTCCCCACCCGGATAAAGGTGTCCGCGCCGAGGTTGGCCAGCTCCTCCATGGCGATGGAGGCAGACGGCCCGCCGATGCCGGTGGAGGTGACGCTCACCTTCTCTCCCAGCAGGGTGCCGGTGTAGGTGACGTACTCCCGGTTGGTGGTCACGTGGACGGGATCGTCAAAGTACCGGGCGATCTTCTCGCACCGCCCCGGGTCGCCGGGGAGCAGGCAGTATCGCCCCACTTCTCCGGCCTTGCAGTTGATGTGAAATTGCCGCTCGGACGCGATCATGGCCGCACCTCTTTTCTCTCAATCTGCCCTCATTATACCGCTTCGGCTCAGAAAAAGCAAGGTGCGGTTTCGCCGCTGTCCCAGGCGCGCGTCAGCCAAAAGCGGCCGTGAGCCCGCAGACTGAGACCGGCGCCGCGTCTGTGTTATCTCTCGTCCGAGTCCGGGAACCGGGTGCCGGTGGATAAAGTCAGACCTCCTGCCCCGTCCCGGGCGGCGACGTACCACCGCTCCCCCTCGGGCGGGGCCTCTTGAATGGTGAGCTGGGCCAGCGCCCCCTCCATCACATCGCCCGCAGCTTTGTCGTACACATACACCGTCACCGGGTACTCCCCGGCCTCAAATCCGAAGGATTCCCCTCGCTTCAGTGGAGAACTGTCGGCGTTCCGGGTGCCCCCGCTCTGATCCTGAAAGGCCGTCACCACCTCCACGATCACCGCATCCGACTGGTTGACGAACACCAGATCAGCCTCAATCTCCCTGCCGCAGCCGGACAGGCCGCTCAGCAGGCACGCCGCCGCAAGCGCACAGACCACTTTTTTCATTGCAATTCCTCCTAGGTGTCAAATTCGTAGAAATACAGCCGCCCGTTCCCGCTGTCGTATACCGCTGCGGTGAAATTCCAGGAATGCCGCTCGTGAAGCTGGGAGTCGTCATAGGGGTCCGCGCTGTCGCTGTGGCGGTCGTAGAGGTAGTAAACCCCCTCCTCCACCAGCGCTCCCTCCTCCTCGCACAGCCGCACCGCCTGAGCCGCGCTGTCCGTCATGGGCAGGGGCCGCCAGCCGGGGGCCTCCGCCAGCTCCCCTTCCAGATCGTCTATGGCGATCTCCGCCACTGATTTCCCGTCCCCGTGGAAGCCGCCGTGGCTGTCCTCAAAGCGCACCAGCGTCCCGGCGGACAGGTCCACGTCCAGCGTCCTGCCGATTTGCCGCAGCTCCCTCCCCTCCCGGGGCCCGCCGCAAACCGCAAGCAGCACCAGAACCAGCAGAATCTCGGTAAGAAACCGCTTCATTGCCGTCCCCTCCTAAAAATGCATTTCATACAGGTACCAGTTTTCCTCCAGCCTGATGACGCGGCTCCAGTTGTCCCCGCCGGACTCCTCCCAGAGCCAGCCGCCCCCGTGCGGCACATAGTCCAGCGCCACTCCGTCAAGGCCCACCGGCCCGCCCCGGCTGAACGTCACCCCCCAATAGGCGGTGGACGATCCCATCCCCGCCCCGCCCATCTCAAATTCCACGCAGTTCTCTCTCCCGGTTGGATCAGGCTCCACGGCGATCCTGTGCACACCGGCGGGCAGTTTTACCTCTTCCCCGCTCCCGGCGGTCAGGGCCTGCGCCGCCGCCCGCTCAAAGTCCGCCCGGCCCCAGCGAAAGGCCGCAGCCGCGCTCTCAGGCGAGTGGGCAAACCGCCAGGCGCACAGCGCCGCCATGACCAGAATTGCAATCAGCACCGTTTCTTTCCATTTTTTCATGTGTTTTTCCTCCTTTGGGGTGTAAAAAACCGCCCCCATGGCCGGAGGCGGTCACGCGGTTGGTTTTTGTCTCGGTTGTCAGCTCTCGCCGTCAGGCACAAATTCCAAAATGTCCCCCGGCTGGCAGTCCAGCGCCTTACAGATGGCCTCCAGCGTGGAAAAGCGCACCGCTTTGGCCTTGTTGTTCTTCAAAATAGACAGGTTGGCCATGGTCACGTCCACCTTCTGGGACAGCTCCCCCAGGGACATCTTCCGCTTGGCCATCATTACGTCCAGGTTTACCAGAATCGCCATGCTCCGCCCCCTCAGATGGTCAGGTCGTTTTCCGCCTTGAGCCCGGCGGCCTGCCGGAACAGGGCGGACATGACCATGCACAGCAGCCCGGCCATCAGAAATACGGGAACGAACAGGGCGTTGTAGGTCAGTATGGGCGCCACGCTCCGGTAGTAGGCAAAGCCCCAGATCAGCCGCAGAAGTGCCGCCCCGGAGATGAGAAAACAGCAGACGGCCGCCCGCTTCATGCTTTTGGCGTTGTCCATGACAAAGGGATTTCCCTTCAAAATGGTGTCCAGCACCCGCTTGCCCTGCCAGAGAATGACGGCGGTGCACACGCCGCAGAAAAGCAAAAACAGAGCCAGCACCGCCGCGTAGGGCTCTTCCGAGAACGCCCAATATTCCGGCGACCAGCACAGGGCAAAGACCACCAGAAACCGCGCCGGAAGCTCCAGCGGATTTTCATAGGGCGTTAACCCAGTCAGCCCTTTCATCATCGCCAGGCCGGGCACAAAAAACAGCACCACGATATTACAGGCAAAGGCCGCAATCGCCATCATCCACAGGATTCGGGCCAGCTTCTGAACAGGAGTTTGCTCCATCTCAACCACCTCTTGTCCCAGAGCTTACCATGTGTCATATCGTTTGTCAAGTATTATTTATTGTTTTTCGATAAATCTGTGGCAGCAAAACGCCCCGCTTCCATTTTAGAAGCGGGGCGCGGCTCATTCGTCCCAGGGGTCGTATTCGTAGCGCTCCGGCTCCGCCGGAAGCTCCCCGGCGGAGGCTGCGGCGCCGGGCGCTGGCCGGAACAGGGCGGCGACTTCCTTCCGGCACAGGATCGGAACGACGAGCCCCGCCAGCGCCAGTACGGCCAGCGCCGCTACCACCGCGTCGTCCTCTGTCAGAATGCTGAACACCTGACCGATGGCGTTGAACGCCATGTGCGCCAGAATGGACGGCCAGATGGAGCCCAGCCGCAGGTCCATCAGCCCGAACGCCAGCCCCAGCACGAAGGTATAGGCAAACCAGACCGGATGTCCATGGCACACCCCGAAGATGGCGGCGGACAGCGCGGCGGACAGCCAGCCGGGCATGGCCTGCGCCAGCCGGGTCATCATAAGCCCCCGAAAGATGAACTCCTCCACCACCGGGGCCACCAGCACCACCGCGATGATGCTCACCAGATCGCCGCTGCTCACACTGGAGGACGCCTCGGCATAGCTCTCCATCCACGCCTCGGGTAGAGCCATCAGCACCAGCGTCACCGCCAGGTACAGCGCCGGAGCCAGCGCCGCTCCGGACAGCAAACCCGGCCCTTTCACCCTGCGCAGCCACAAGGAGTCTCCCAGCGTTTTGTGCCGGGCTAGGTAGAACAGCAGGACCACCCCGATGGTAAAAAGCCCGGACAGCGCGCTGAACAGCGTGAGGTTTTCGAACACCATGCGCTCCAGCTGATCCGCCATCTCCCAATTGCCCATGGCCGACTGGACGCCCGCAGCCACCAGCGTCGGCAGCATCACCAGCACCTGCACGCCCATAAACAGCGCCAGATAGCACACGCTCTTGCCCAGGGCGATCAGCACACGGCCCGCCCTTTCCGCTTTGGACGGCTTCATACCTCAATCCCTCCCAGCACCTTGCCGATGGAGTCGTGGATCACCAGGTCCGCCTCCCTGTCATAGGGGGTGGGGTCCCGGTTGATGAGCACCAGCTTATTCCCCCGGTAATAGTTGATGAGCCCCGCCGCCGGGTAGACCACCAAAGAGGTCCCGCCCACGATGAGCACATCCGCATCGGCGATGGCGCGCACCGCGCCCTCCACCGTGTCCTGGTCCAGCCCCTCCTCGTAGAGCACCACGTCGGGCTTCACCACGCCGCCGCACACCGGGCACAGGGGCACGCCCTCCCCCTGGGCAATGAAATCCACGCCGTAGAAGGCCCGGCATTGGGTGCAGTAATTGCGGTGGACCGAACCGTGGAGCTCATACACCGTCCGGCTGCCCGCCAGCTGGTGCAGGCCGTCGATGTTCTGGGTGACCACCGCCTTGAGCTTACCACAGCGCTCCAGCTGGGCCAGCTTCAGATGGGCGACATTGGGCTTGGTGCCCAGGCACAGCATTTTGTCCCGGTAAAAGCGGTAAAAGTCCCCGGTACGCCCCTCAAAGTAGGTGTGGCTGAGGATGGTTTCCGGCGGCTGGTCGTATGTTTGGTGATACAGGCCGTCCACACTGCGGAAGTCCGGGATGCCGCTCTCGGTGGATACACCGGCGCCGCCGAAAAAGACGATGTTTTCGCTGTTCTTGATCCAGCTCTGTAATTGCTCCTGCGCAGCCATCACGCTTCCCTCCCTTTTAGGAGGATTATACCACACCCACCGGCAAAAGGAAAGCCCCCGCACAGCCGCTCCGCCCCGCAAATTGATCCCCCGGAGTTCCTCCGCGCAATAATTCTCCCCCATCGGGGCATTCTAAAGGCGCGCTTCCGTAAAATTTTCCACAATTCCTATTGACAAGGTATGCTTTTTACGGTATGATTTGGGCTGATCGTTACAGGTTAGGATTTCAAGCCCACCGCCCGCAGCGGCTCGGATGCTTCACGATAAGGAGATGCAGACACATGATATACGCGGACAACGCCGCAACCACCAAGACCTGTTCCGCAGCCCAGCAGGCCATGCTGGACGGCATGGAGCGGTTTTGGGGCAATCCCTCCAGCCTCCACTCCCCGGGGCAGCAGGCCAATCAGGCCCTGCAAACCGCCCGGGAGGCGGTGGCCCGCGCCATCGGCGCCCAGACCGGGGAGATCTATTTCACCTCCGGCGGCAGCGAGGCGGACAACCAGGCCATTACCAGCGCCGCCAGGATCGGCGCCCGGCGGGGCAAAAAGCACCTCATCACCACCGCCATTGAGCACCACGCCGTGCTGCACACCATGGACCAGCTGGCCAAGGAGGGCTTTGAGGTCACCCTCATCCCCGTGGACGAGAGCGGCATCGTGAAGGCGTCCGACGTGGCAGCCGCCATCCGAGAGGACACCGCCCTGGTGTCCGTCATGTACGCCAACAACGAGATCGGCACCATCCAGCCCGTGGCCGAGATCGGCGCGCTGTGCCGGGAGCGGGGCGTCCCCTTCCACACCGACGCCGTACAGGCCGTGGGCCACCTGCCCATCGACGTGAAGGAGCAGAACATCGACATGCTCTCCCTGTCCGGCCACAAGTTCCACGGGCCCCGGGGCGTGGGCGCGCTGTATGTCCGCCGGGGCACCCCGCTGCTCACTCTGATCCACGGGGGCGCTCAGGAGCGGGGCTTCCGCGCCGGCACTGAAAACCTGCCCGCCATCCTGGGCATGGCCGCCGCTCTGGACGACGCCGTGGCCCACATGGCGGAAAACGACGCCTATGTGGCCTCCCTGCGGGACGCCCTCATCGAAAAGCTGTCCCATATCCCCCACGCCGCCCTCAACGGCGACCGGACGCGGCGGCTGCCCGGCAACGTGAGCTTCTGCTTCGAGGGCATCGAGGGCGAGTCGCTGCTGCTGCTGCTGGACGGCAAGGGGGTGGCCGCCTCCTCCGGGTCGGCCTGCACCTCCGGCTCGCTGGACCCCAGCCACGTGCTGCTGGCCATCGGCCGGCCCCATGAGGTGGCCCACGGCTCCCTGCGCCTCACCCTGGACCGGGACAACACCATGGACGAGGTGGACGCCATCGCCAAGGCCACCGCCGAGGTGGTGGGCTATCTCCGGGATATGTCCCCTGTTTGGAAAGCATTACAGAGAGGAGAACGTCAATATGTTATACAGTGAAAAGGTGATGGACCACTTCCGCAACCCCCGCAACGTGGGCGAGATCGAGAACGCCGACGGCGTGGGCGAGGTGGGTAACGCCAAGTGCGGCGATATTATGAAGATGTACCTCAAAATTGAGGACGGCGTCATCGTGGACGTGAAATTTGAGACCTTCGGCTGCGGCAGCGCCATCGCCACCAGCTCCATGGCCACCGAGCTCATCAAGGGCAAAAAGGTGGAGGAAGCCCTGGCCCTCACCAACAAGGCTGTGGTGGAGGCGCTGGACGGCCTGCCCGCCCATAAAATCCACTGCTCTGTCCTGGCGGAGGAGGCGGTGCGCGCCGCCATCAAGGACTATTACGATAAAAGCGGCATTGCCTATGAGCCCGAGCAGTTCTGTAACGGCGACTGCTCCTGCTGTCACGAGCACGACCATCAGGAATAAGCCAAGGCCCCGGCGCTCTCGCGCCGGGGCCTTTTCGCGGGTATTTTGTTTCTCAGCCGGGATTCCGGCGGGGCGCTGTTTCAGACCTCCCGCTTTTCCGTGCGCAGTACGATGTCCTCCCGCTCCACCGCCAGGCACAGGGTGTCCCCCGCCCCCAGCCGCTCGGACAGCAGCAGCTCGGCGGCGGGCTCCTCCACCCTCCGGCGCACGGCACGGCGGATGGGCCGGGCCCCCTGCTCCCGCTCCGCGCCGGGGTCGGCCAGCAGGGTTACCGCCTCCCACTTGGCGTCCAGGTCCACCCCCAGCTCGGACAGGCGGCCCCGCACGCCCCCCAGCAGCCGCAGGGCGATGCGCTCCAGGTCCCGCCGTTCCAGCCGTTCGAAGAGGATCACCTCGTCCAGGCGGTTGAGAAATTCCGGCTTGAACCGGCCCTTCAGCTCCTCCATCACCGCCTCCCGGCGCTTGTCGTCGGAATTTCCCCCGGCAAAGCCCAGCGGGGGCGACTTGCTCACCAGCTTCTGGGCCCCCACGTTGGAGGTCATCACCACCACCGTGTTGCGGAAGTCCGCCTTTCTCCCCTGACCGTCGGTGAGCTGGCCGTCCTCCATCACCTGGAGGAGGATGTTTTGCAGGTCGTCGTGGGCCTTCTCAATCTCGTCGAACAGCACCACCGACCAGGGGCGGCGGCGGACCTGCTCGGTGAGCTGGCCCCCCTCCTCGTGGCCCACGTAGCCCGGGGGCGACCCCACCAGCCGGGAGGCGGCGTGCTTTTCCATATACTCGGACATGTCGAAGCGGATGAGCGCCTCCTCGCTGCCGAACAGCGCCGCCGCCAGCGCCCGGCACAGCTCCGTTTTCCCCACCCCGGTGGGGCCCAGGAAGAGGAACACGCCGATGGGGCGGTTGGGCTCCTTCAGCCCCACCCGCCCCCGGCGGATGGCCGCGGCCACGGCGGACACCGCCCGGTCCTGCCCCACCACCCGGCGGTGAAGCTCTCCCTCCAGCTCCAGCAGGCGCTTGGCCTCCCCCTTGGTGATGGACTCCAGGGGAATGCCCGTCCACTGGGCCAGCACCCCCGCGATGTCCTCTCTGGACAGCTCCCGGGGCGCTCCGCCCTTCTGGCGGGTCTGCTTGCGGTCCAGCTCCCGGCGGAAATCCGCCTCCGCGTCCCGGAGGATGGCCGCCCGCTCAAAGTCCTGCATGGCGATGGCCTGGGCCTTCTCCCTGGCCGCCCGCTCCGCCCGGTCGGACAGTGCCCGAAGGGTAATGGGCACCTCCTCCTCCACCCGCATCCGGGCCGCCCCCTCGTCGATGAGGTCGATGGCCTTGTCCGGCAGGAAGCGGTCGGGCAGATAGCGCTGGCTCAGCTCCACCGCCGCGTCGATGGCCTCGTCGGAGATGGTCAGGCCGTGGTGCTCCTCATACCGGCGGCGCAGCCCCCGCAGGATGGCCTTGGCCTGGTCGGGGGTGGGCTCCGCCACCTTCACCGGCTGGAAGCGCCGCTCCAGCGCGGCGTCCTTCTCGATATACTTGCGGTACTCCTCCAAGGTTGTCGCGCCAACGACCTGGATCTCCCCCCGGCTCAGGGCGGGCTTGAGGATATTGGCCGCGTCGATGGCCCCCTCGGCGGACCCCGCCCCCACGATGTTGTGCAGCTCGTCCAGGAACAAAATCACGTTCCCCGCCCGGCGCACCTCGGAGAGCACCTGGTTCACCCGCTCCTCGAACTCGCCGCGGTACTTGGTGCCCGCCACCATGGACACCAGGTCTAGGCTCAAAAGCCGCTTGCCCCGCAGGGGCTCGGGCACCGCGCCGGAGGCCATGCGCAGAGCCAGCCCCTCCGCCACGGCGGTCTTGCCTACACCGGGCTCACCGATGAGCGCGGGATTGTTCTTGGTGCGGCGGGCCAGAATCTGAATGATCCGGCCCACCTCCTGCTCCCGGCCCACCAGGGGGTCCAGCGCCCCCAGCGCCGCCATCCGGGTCAGGTCCCGGGAAAAGCGGTCGGTGAGGCGGGTGTCCGCCCCCTCCCTCGGGCGGGGCCGCTCCTCCCGGTAGAGAGCCTGGGGGTCGCCCCCCGGCCTGCCCGCAGTATTTTGGGGCTGCTGGCGCCCCTTGTCCCGATCCATCATAAAAAAACCCCGCAATCTTTGAAATATGCTCAGCCGCTCCACACGATCACTCCCATTGTCCCGGCGTGGAATATCGTCACTTGGCAAGGATGGGAAATTTTGCGCGAAATTATACATTTCTCCCCGTCAAAATTTCATATTGCAATTTTTCTGAGATGTGGTAAAATGATAGTCGGTCCAAAACACATCATTTGTTGGAGGTGTATGTTACATGGCACGTAAAATTGGTGACGCCTGCGTCTCCTGCGGCGCTTGCGAGTCCTCCTGCCCCGTGGGCGCGATCTCCATGGGCGACGAGCACATGGTCATCGACGCCGGCGCCTGCATCGACTGCGGCGCTTGCGAGGGCACCTGCCCCATGGGCGCGATCTCCGCTGAGTAAGCTGTGACGCCAAAGCCCCCGCCCTCCCGTTCGGAGGGCGGGGATTTGCTTTGTCCCGGCATATTTCCCAGACATTGGATGGCCTCCCCAGCCCCATCCGTTTCCCTTTCGTCAAAGTGCTCTCATCCCCCGGATACAGCGGGAAAGCGGTTGGTCAAAACGCCGATTTTGTGGAAACTTTAACACAGTGGCGCAAAATGTCGTGGAATTGAGCGGGAAGTTATGCTATACTGTTCAATTGGTGGGAGATGGGTTTCCCGCCAGTACCATCAGCCCGCGCCCTTCCTCTTTTTCAGGGGGCAGGCGCTGCATTGATACACTTAATTTTTTGAGGAGGAACTATCTATGGAAACCTACGGTCTGGAAAAGTACGGCATTACTGGGATCAAGGAAATCGTCTACAATCCCACCTATGAGCAGCTCTTCGAGGCAGAGATGGATCCCACCCTGGAGGGCTTTGAAAAGGGCCAGATGACCGAGCTGGGCGCGGTCAACGTGATGACCGGCATCTACACGGGCCGCTCCCCCAAGGACAAGTTCATCGTGATGGACGAAAACTCCAAGGACACCGTGTGGTGGACCTCCGACGAGTTCAAAAACGACAACAAGCCCGCTTCCCAGGAAGCCTGGGAGGCCTGCAAGGCTCTGGCCGTCAAGGAGCTGTCCAATAAGAAGCTGTACGTGATGGACGTGTTCTGCGGCACCAACCCCGACTCCCGCATGGCCGTGCGCTTCATCATGGAAGTGGCGTGGCAGGCTCACTTCGTCAAGAATATGTTCATCGCCCCCACCGAGGAGGAGCTGAAGAACTTCAAGCCCGACTTCGTCTCCTACAACGCCGCCAAGGCCAAGGTGGAGAACTTCAAGGAGCTGGGCCTCAACTCCGAGACCGCCGCCATCTTCAACATCACCTCCCGTGAGCAGGTCATCCTCAACACCTGGTACGGCGGCGAGATGAAGAAGGGCCTGTTCTCCATGATGAACTACTTCCTGCCCCTGCGCGGCATGGCCTCCATGCACTGCTCCGCCAACACCGACATGAACGGCGAGAATACCGCCCTGTTCTTCGGCCTGTCCGGCACCGGCAAGACCACTCTGTCCACCGATCCCAAGCGCCTGCTCATCGGTGACGACGAGCACGGCTGGGACGACAACGGCGTGTTCAATTTCGAGGGCGGTTGCTACGCCAAGGTCATCAACCTGGATAAGGACTCTGAGCCCGACATCTACAACGCCATCAAGCGCAACGCCCTGCTGGAGAACGTCACTGTGGACGGAGAGGGCAAGATCGACTTCAACGACAAGTCCGTCACCGAGAACACCCGCGTGTCCTATCCCATCAACCACATTGAGAAGATCGTGCGCCCCGTGTCCGCCGGCCCCGACGCCAAGAACGTCATCTTCCTGTCCGCCGACGCGTTCGGCGTGCTGCCTCCCGTGTCCATCCTGACCCCGGAGCAGACCCAATACTATTTCCTGTCCGGCTTCACCTCCAAGCTGGCCGGCACCGAGCGCGGCATCACCGAGCCCACTCCCACCTTCTCCGCCTGCTTCGGCCAGGCCTTCCTGGAGCTGCACCCCACCAAGTACGGTGAGGAGCTGGTGAAGAAGATGGAGAAGTCCGGCGCCAAGGCCTACCTGGTGAACACCGGCTGGAACGGCACCGGCAAGCGCATCTCCATCAAGGACACCCGCGGCATCATCGACGCCATCCTGGACGGCTCCATCCTCAAGGCCGAGACCAAGACCATCCCCTACTTCAACCTGGCCGTGCCCACCGCCCTGCCCGGCGTGGACCCCGCCATTCTGGACCCCCGGGACACCTACGGCGATCCCGCCGAGTGGGATGCCAAGGCCAAGGATCTGGCCGGCCGCTTCGTGAAGAACTTCGTGAAGTACACCGGCAACGACGCCGGCAAGGCCCTGGTGGAGGCCGGCCCCAAGGCGTAAACATCCGGCGCGCCTGTCATAAGATTTAAAATCACTGGGCGAAAGAGGGCGCCGTGCTGTGGCGCGGCGTCCTCTTCCCCCGAACACGCGGTTCAAGCCAAGAGAAAATATGGAGGTGTTTCCATTTGAAGAAAAAGGTTCAGTTCACGGAGACCGTATTACGTGACGCCAACCAGTCCCTGATGGCCACCCGCCTGCCCTACGCCGACTACGCCGACATCCTGTCCACCATGGACAAGGCCGGGTACTATTCGGTGGAGTGCTGGGGCGGCGCCACCTTTGACTCCTGCCTGCGCTACCTGGGCGAAGATCCCTGGGAGCGGCTGCGCAATATCCGCAAGAACATGCCCAACACCCGCCTGCAGATGCTGCTGCGCGGCCAGAACCTGCTGGGCTACAAGCACTACCACGACGACGTGGTGGAGAAGTTTGTGGAGCTGTCCATCAAGAACGGCATCAACGTGATCCGCATTTTCGACGCCCTCAACGACTTCCGCAACATCAAGACCGCCCTGGAGGCCACCAAGAAGTACGCCAACAAGCGCACCGTGGCGTCCGGCTGCATCTCCTACACCCAGAGCCCGGTGCACACCGTGGCCAAGTACGTGGAGATGTGCAAAGAGCTGAAGAACATGGGCTTTGACACCATCTGCCTGAAGGACATGGCGGGCACCATGAGCCCCAACGAGGCCGAGGGCCTCATCAAGGGCATCAAGGACGCCATCGGTGAAATGCCCATCATCCTCCACACCCACTGCACCACCGGCATGGCCTACATGACTCTGATGAAGGCCATCGACTCCGGCGTGGATGTGATCGACACCGCCACCTCCTGCTTCTCCAACGGCACCAGCCAGGCCGCCACCGAGACCATGTTCTATGCCCTGCAGCAGTACGGCATCGACACGGGCCTCAACGAGGAGGTCATCAACAAGGTCAATGACTACTTCAAGCCCATCAAGCAGAAGTACGTTGATTCCGGCCTCATCAACCCCAAGAGCATGGCCACCGACTCCCAGGCCCTGGTGTATAAGGTTCCCGGCGGCATGCTGTCCAACATGATCGCCAACCTGAAGGACATGAACGCCATGGACAAGTTCGACGAGGCCCTGGTGGAGATTCCCAACGTCCGCCGCGACCTGGGCTATCCCCCGCTGGTCACTCCGCTGTCCCAGATGGTGGGCAATCAGGCCGTCACCAACGTGCTCATGGGCGAGCGGTATAAGCAGATCTCCAAGGAGATCAAGAACTACTTCAAGGGCGAGTACGGCACCGCCCCCGGCGAGGTGAGCGCCGAGCTTCAGGCCAAGATCCTGGGCGAGGGCGGCCAGCCCACCGACTGCCGGATCGAGGACTCCAAGCGCACCGGCGAGGAGTTCAAGGCCGCGAAGGAGGCCCTGGGCGCCCTGTGCCGCTCCGAGGAGGACATGATGAGCTACATCTGCTTCCCCGACCAGGCCGAGAAGTTCTTCAAGGACCGCCTGGCCAAGGAAGAGAACGTGGCCACCTATACCATCACCGAGGCGTAAGGGGGGAGCGGTATGAATACTCTCGCTCTTACCGCCGGCAGGCTGGGCATCGGTGACGCCGGAATCGCTGCCGTGCTGGGCTATGCCGTGGTGTTCGTGGGGCTGGTCCTGCTGATGTGCGTGGTGATCCTCATGGGCAAGGCCATGGCGGGCACCCGGAACAACGCTTCTGCTTCCGCCCCCCCCCAGGCCGCTGCGCCTGCCGCTCCTGCGGTGCCCTCTGCCCCCCCGGCTCCCGGCTCCGCCGGCGAGGTCAAGCTGTTCGACGTGCCCGACAAGGAGGCCGCCATGATTATGGCGATTGTGGCCGACAAGATGGGCAAGCCGCTGAACGAGCTGCGCTTCAAGTCCATTAAGGAGGTCAAGTGAAATGAAATATAAAGTGACCCTGAACGGCCGCACCTACGAGGTGGAGGTGGAGCAGGGCAAGGCCATGCTCACCGACGAGTACGAGGCCTACGCCCCCGCGCCCGCCGCCGCTCCGGCTCCCGCTGCGGCCCCTGCCGCCGCGCCTGCCGCTCCCGCTGCCGCCGCCCCCTCCGTCACCGCCGCGGGCGAGCCGGTGAACTCCCCCATGCCCGGCACCATCCTCCGCGTGGAGGTCGCCCAGGGCGCCGCCGTCAAGGAGGGCCAGCTGCTGGTGGTGCTGGAGGCCATGAAGATGGAAAACGAGATCCTCGCCCCCAAGGACGGCACCGTCGCTCAGGTCGTCGTGCAGAAGGGCAGCCATGTGGAGACCGGTTCGCCGCTGATCGTGCTGGCGTAAGGAGGGGCTTGTATGGATATCTTACAAACCCTGTCCAAGCTGGTCAACGAATCGGGCTTCGCCGGGTTCTTCCTGAACGACGGCTGGAAGTACCTGGTCATGATCGCTGTGGCCTGCGTTCTGCTCTACCTGGGCATCGGCAAGAAGTTCGAGCCGCTGCTGCTGGTGGGCATCGCCTTCGGCGCGCTGCTCACCAACATCCCCGGCGCGGGGCTGTACCACATGGAGATGTGGGACGCCTACGTCAATGAGGCTGGCTATGACCCCATCAACAACGTGGCCCTGTACGAGACCACCGACGACGGCATCCGCAAGATCTCCGTGGAGGAGTATCTGGCCGGCTACACCGGCGAGAACAAGGACAAGGTGGAGGAGAGCATCGTAGAGCACCTGTCCTTCACCGACGTGGCCCACCACGGCGGCCTGCTGGACATCCTGTATATTGGCGTCAAGGCGGGCGTGTACCCCTGCCTGATCTTCATTGGCATCGGCGCCATGACCGACTTTGGGCCCCTCATCGCCCGGCCCTCCTCCCTGCTGCTGGGCGCCGCCGCCCAGCTGGGCGTGTTCTTCGCCATGTTCGGCGCCATGCTGCTGGGCTTCACCGGCCCCGAGGCGGGCTCCATCGGCATCATCGGCGGCGCGGACGGCCCCACGGCCATCCTCACCACCTCCAAGCTGGCCCCCCATCTCCTTGGCCCCATCGCCATCGCCGCGTATTCCTACATGGCGCTGATTCCCATGATCCAGAAGCCCCTCATGCGGGCGCTGACCACCGAGAAGGAGCGCCAGGTCAAGATGGAGCAGGCCCGTGTGGTGTCCAAGGTGGAGAAGATCGTGTTCCCCATCATCGTGGCCGTATTCGTCATCCTGCTCATCCCCTCCACCGCGCCCCTCATCGGCTGCCTGATGTTCGGCAACCTGCTGAAGGAAACCGGCGTCACCGAGCGGCTGAGCGACACTGCCCAGAACGCCCTCATGAACATCGTCACCCTGTTCCTGGGCATCAGCGTGGGCGCCACCACCGTGGCCACCCGCTTCCTGACCTTCCAGACTCTGATGATCGTGGTGCTGGGCGTCGTCGCCTTCATGTTCTCCACCATCGGCGGTCTGCTGGTGGGCAAGCTGATGTATGTGCTGTCCGGCGGCAAGATCAATCCGCTCATCGGCTCCGCGGGCGTGTCCGCGGTTCCCATGGCGGCCCGTGTGTCCCAGGACGTGGGCCGGGAGGCCAACCCCAACAACTTCCTGCTCATGCACGCCATGGGCCCCAACGTGGCGGGCGTCATCGGCTCCGCCATCGCGGCGGGCTTCCTCATCGCCGTGTTCGGCGGCTGAGCGGGCTCGTTCTGCAAGCGTAAAAGCTCAACGCAAATACAGAAAAATCCCTCCGCTCTCACGAGAACGGAGGGATTTTTAATTGTCCCGGCGGTACTCCGCCCTGCCCAGGCGGAACAGGTCGTTCCCCCGGCCGTCAATGGCCACGGTGAGGGGCAGCTCCCGCACCGTCATGCGCTTGACGGACTCGCACCCCAGATCGTCGAAGGCGATCACCTCCGCCGTCTCAATGCACCGGGCGATGAGCGCTCCCGCGCCGCCCACGGCGGCGAAATAGCACGCCCCATTGCGCACGATGGCGTCCGTCACGGCCTGGCTGCGCTCCCCCTTGCCAATCATGGCCGACAGGCCCAGGTCCAGCAGCCGGGGGGCAAAGGCGTCCATCCGCCCCGCCGTGGTGGGGCCGCAGGCCCCCACCGCCATCCCCTGCTGGCCCGGCGTGGGCCCCGCGTAGTAGATGACCGCCCCTTTCAGCTCAAAAGGCAGGGGTTGGTTCCCATCCAGCCGTTCAAACAGCCGCTTGTGGGCGGCGTCCCGGGCGGTGTAGATGGTCCCGCTCAGCAGCACCCGGTCCCCGGCGCACAGCTGGGACAAATGGCCGGCCAGCCTGCCGGTATGCAGGCGCAGCACGCTCATTTCTGCCCGCCCCGCTCCCGGAGCTCCCGCGCGATGTCATCCAGCGCCCCCAGGCTCTCCGTGCCCCGGCTGAGCAGCGCCACCTGCTCCAACAGCCCGTCCATCCCCCGGCGCAGCGCATCATAATGAGTAAGCACGCCCTCCAGCCAATCCCGGGTCTCCGTGCGGATGCGCTCCGACTCCTCCTGCGCCTGGCTCACGGTGTCCTGGGCCTTGCGGTGGGCGTCCAGCTCTACGGTGGCCACCCGGTCCTTCAGCTGAACGTAGCTGTCCGCCATGGGCTCCAGCTTGCCCACCTGGGCCTGGAGGCGCGTCAGCTCCTGCTTGGCCACCGCCAGCTTGGACTCGGTCTGGGACAGCTCCCCCCGCAGCTTGGCCAGCGTCCGGGTGGACTCCTCCAGGCAGGCACGGGCCTTGGCCTCCTCCGCCGCAGCGCCGCTCTTGGCGTTTTCCGCGCCGGACAGAGCGGCCTCCAGCTGGGCGGCCCTGTCCTCCGCCTGGTCCAGCCGCTGCTGCAGCGCGTCCAGATCCTGGCGGTGGGCGGCGGCAAGCTGCTCGATGTACTGCTGCACATCCTGCCGGTTGAACCCCCCCAGCGCCGAGCGGAATTTTTGAATGACGGCGGTGCTTTCCATCCGATCTCCCTCTTTCTGTTCTCTTTGCGGTTTTTACTACTGTATCACATTTCGAACCGTCTGACAATCCCAATTCTGCGGCAAATCCTGTTCGCCCGTCGCCCAGTTTTCCCGTCTTAAAGAAAAAATGCCAGGAATTTTTATCAAATTTTATAAATTCGCCCTTCCCTCCCAAGTTCCTTTATGGTATAATGCCCTAGGCCGGGGCAGGCTGTCCGCCTCGGCACTTTATTCCAGAAATGATGTGACGTTTTGATGGCATATGATGTTCTGATTGTGGGCGCGGGCTACGCCGGCGCGGTGGCCGCCCGGCGGCTGGCGGAGGATGGCGGCAAGCGGGTTTTGGTGCTGGAGCGCCGTCCCCACGTGGGCGGCAACGCCTATGACTGCCCAGACGCCGCTGGAATCCTCATCCACCAGTACGGCCCCCATATTTTCCACACCAACGACCGGCGGGTGTTCGACTACCTCTCCCGGTTCACCCAATGGCGGCGCTATCAGCACCGGGTCATCGCCAATCTGCCCAGGGACAACCCGGAAGCGGTCCCCGCCGGGAAAAAGACGGGCGGGCGCTTTTTCTTCCCCGTGCCCTTCAATCTGGACTCGCTGAAAAACGCCTTCGGCCCGGAGGAGGGGGAGCGTCTGGGCCAGAAGCTGCTGAACGCCTACCCCGCCCAGAGCCAGGTGACCATCCTGGAGCTGCGCCAGAACTCCGACCCAGAGATCGCCGCCATCGCGGACTACGTGTATGAGCACGTGTTCGTCCACTACACCATGAAGCAGTGGGGCCAGACCCCCGAGGAGATCGACCCCAGCACCACCGCCCGGGTGCCGGTGCGCCTCAGCCGGGACGACCGCTATTTCCAGGACGCCTACCAGGGGATGCCCCTCCACGGCTACACCCCCATGTTTGAAACGATGCTGGACCACCCGGGCATCACGGTGGAGACGGGGGTGGACGCCCTTTCCCGCCTGGAGCTGGCAGACGGCGCCATCAAGCTGGACGGACAGGTCTTTGCCGGTCCCGTCATCTACACCGGCCAGACCGACGAGCTGTTTGGCTTCCAATTTGGCCCCCTGCCCTACCGCACGCTGGATTTCGCCTACGACACGCTGAAGCAGGACTGTTTCCAGACCCACGGCACCGTGAACTACACCGTGGACGGGGACTTCACCCGCATCACCGAGTTCAAGCACCTCACAGGGCAGGAAAAGCCCGGCGTCACCACCATCATGCGGGAGTATTCCAAAGCCTACACCGGGGCGGAGGGCGAGATCCCTTACTACGCCATCATCAACCCCGCCAACAACGCCCTGTACGCCAAATACAAAGCTCAGGCGGACCAATATCCCAACCTGCGCCTGCTGGGCCGTCTGGCGGAATACAAATACTACAATATGGACGCCATCGCGGCCCGAGCGCTGGCTTTGAGCGACGAGCTGCTCTAAATTTCCGCCCTGCCGGGCATACTTATGTGTGAGGAGAGAACGCAATGGAGAAACTAATCACCTTCGCCGTCCCCTGCTACAATTCTGCCGCCTATATGGACCACTGTGTGGAAACCCTGCTGGCCGCGGGGGAGGACGCGGAGATCATTCTGGTGGACGACGGCTCCACCAAAGACGACACCCCCGCCAAATGCGACGAGTGGGCGGCCAAGCACCCCAGCATCATCCGGGCCATTCACCAGGAGAACGGCGGCCACGGCGAGGGAGTGAACCAGGGCATCCGCAACGCCCGGGGGTTCTATTACAAGGTGGTGGACTCCGACGACTGGCTGGATACCGACGCGCTGGGCAAGGTGATGGCCAAGCTGCGGGAATTCGCCTCCATGCCCGCCCCCGTGGACATGCTCGTGGCCAACTATGTCTATGAGCACGTGGAGGACAATACCCAAAAGGTTATGGGGTACAAAAACGTGTTCCCCGCCGATCAGATCATCACCTGGGATTCCATCCGCCGCTTCCGTACCTCCCAGTATCTGCTGATGCACTCGGTGATTTACCGCACCCAGCTGCTGCGGGACTGCGGGCTGGAGCTGCCCAAGCACACCTTCTACGTGGACAATATCTTCGTCTACCAGCCCCTGCCCTATGTCAAGACGCTGTACTATATGGACCTGGACCTGTACCGATACTTCATCGGCCGGGCGGACCAGAGCGTCAACGAATCGGTGATGGCCGGGCGCATCGACCAGCAGGTGCGCGTCACCAAGCACATGATCGGCGCCCACGACGTCATTGCCCTCAAAGCCGTGCAGCCCAAGCTGGGCCGGTATATGCTCAATTACCTGTCCATGATGATGTCCATTTCGTCTATCTTCGCCGTCATCTCGGATACGCCGGAGGCCCTGGGCCTGCGCACCGAGCTGTGGGAGTATCTGCGCCAGAAGAACGCCGCCCTCTACCGGCGCTGCCGCTATAAGGCCACCAACGTCGGCACCAATATCCCCGGCTACCAGGGGCGCAGGCTGTCGGTGCAGCTCTACCGGGTGGCCCAGAAAATCTATAAATTCAATTGACAAAGGAGAACAAAGCCATGTCCGTACAGACCATCACCAAGGAGAATTTTGAAGCGCTGGTGCTCCAGTCGGACCGGACCGTCCTGGTGGACTTCTGGGCGCCCTGGTGCGGCCCCTGCCGCATGGTGTCCCCCGTGGTGGACGAGATCGCCGCTGAGCGGTCCGACATCACTGTGGGCAAGGTGAACGTGGACGAGCAGCCCGAGCTGGCCATGCAGTTCGGGGTCATGAACATCCCCACTCTGCTGGTATTCAAGGGCGGCCAGGTCGCCAACAAGGCGGTGGGCGCCCGGCCCAAGGAGGAGCTGCTGAAGCTGCTGGACTGAACGCTGTCTTTTTCAAGGCCGCCCGCTGGGCGGCCTTGCTTTTTCCCGAAAGTCTGCTATACTGTAGTCTATTGAGGTCTGCGCCGCATAGAATAGAGCGGCAAATCCAACAGGCCGCACATCATATGGGAGGTCATCCATCTTGTCCGACGACCCGTTCTTACCAAAGCTGCTTTTGCTGGTCATCCTCATTCTCATCAACGCCTTTTTCGCCGCGGCGGAGATCGCCGTTATCTCCCTGTCCGAGACCAAGCTGCGCCACCAGGCGGAGGAGGGCGACAAAAAGGCGCAGCGGCTGCTCAAGCTCACCCAGGCGCCCGACCATTTCCTCTCCGCCATCCAGATCGCCATAACCCTGGCGGGCTTTCTGTCCTCCGCCTTCGCTGCGGACAGCTTTTCTGACCCGCTGGTAACGTGGCTGATGGAGGAAAAGGGCGTCACCGCCCTGGACCCTCACGCCCTCAACAACCTGATGGTGGTGCTCATCACCCTGGTGCTGTCCTATTTCAGCCTGGTGCTGGGGGAACTGGTGCCCAAGCGCATCGCCATGAAAAAGACGGAGGGCGTGGCCCGGTTCACCGCCGGAGCGGTGTCCGCCGTGGCGGCAGTGTTCCGGCCGGTGATCTGGCTGCTGTCCAAGTCCACCAACGGCGTGCTGCGCCTGCTCCACATCGACCCCAGGGCCGACCAGGAGGACGTGAGCGAGGACGAGATCCGCATGATGGTGGACCTGGGCGAGGAGCGCGGGGCCATCGAAACCTCCGAGAAGGAGCTCATTGAGAACATCTTTGAGTTCAACAACACCACCGCCGAGGATGTGATGGTCCACCGCACCGACATGGTGATGGTGTGGGTGCAGGACACCGGCGAAGAGGTGCTCAGCACCATTCTGAGCTCCGGGCGGTCCCGCTTCCCGGTCTATGAGGAGGACGCCGACCACATCGTGGGCATCCTGAACACCCGGGACTTCCTGCTCAGCGCCCAGGAGGAGCAGCCCAAGCCCCTGACCCAGCTGCTGCGCCCGGCCTACTTTGTGCCCGAGTCGGTGCGCACAGACGTGCTCTTCCGGGACATGCAGAGCAAAAAGGTACATATGGCCATCGTGGTGGACGAGTACGGCGGCACCTCGGGCCTGGTGACCATGGAGGACCTGCTGGAGGAGATCGTGGGCAATATCTACGACGAGTTCGACCCCCAGGAGGAAAAGGACATCGAACAGGTGGAGCCGGGGGTGTGGAAGGCGTCCGGCTCCTGCCCCCTGGAGCAGATTGCCCAGGCCCTGGAGATGGAATTCCCCGAGGAGGAGGAATCGGACACCCTGGGGGGATTGGTGTTCGCCCAGCTGTCCGTCATCCCGGAGGACGGCGCCCAGCTGGAGGTGGATGCCTGCGGCCTGCGCATTCAGGTGCGCAGCTTCGCTGACCGCCGGGTGGAGTGGGCGCTGGTGTCCAAGCTGGAGCCCCCCGCGCAGGAGGAAAACGACGGCTGAACGCAGGACGGAGCGCTCCGCGCTCCGTCCTTTTTTGCCCAAACTTCTCCCCCCTATTCTTGAAAAGTTCGGCATATTCTGCAAAGTTTTGGAGAACGCCTTGACATTTCCCCCGCTTTGTATATGATGTGGGAGGAATCAGAAATCATCAACATATCGCGTTTTCAGAAACGGAGGAAAACAACAAGCATGAGAAAAACCAAAATCGTCTGCACCCTCGGCCCCGCTTCCGACAGCGAGGAGGTCATGGAGCAGCTTATTTTATCCGGCATGGACGCCGCCCGCTTCAACTTTTCCCACGGCACCCACGAGACCCACGGAGCCCTGCTCACCCGGTTCAAGCGGGTGAGGGACAGCCTGGGCCGCCCTGTGGCCACCATTCTGGACACCAAGGGCCCTGAAATCCGAATCCGCTCCTTCGCCTGCGGCCGGGTGGAGCTCCAGGACGGCGCCGCCTTCACCCTCACCACCCGGGATATGGAGGGCGACGCCCAGCAGGTGTCCGTCACCTACGCCAACCTCCACCAGGAGCTCCAGGCCGGGTGCCATGTGCTCATCGACGACGGACTGGTGGATCTGGAGGTGGAGCAGATCGACGGCCAGGACATCCGGTGCCGGGTGGTCACCGGCGGGCCGCTGTCCAACCACAAGAGCATCAATATCCCCGGCGTATCCATCGCCCTGCCCGCCCTCACCGACAAGGACAAGGAGGACCTGCGCTTCGCCGTGGAGAACGACTTCGACTTTGTGGCCGCATCCTTCGTCCGCCGCGCCTCCGACGTGGCGGAGATCCGCGCCGTGCTGGACGGCTTCGGCGGCCAGGACATCGGCATCATCGCCAAGATCGAGAATCGGGAGGGCGTGGACAATCTGGACGCCATCGCCAACGCCGCCAACGGCGTGATGGTGGCCCGGGGCGACCTGGGGGTGGAGATCCCCGCCTACGAGGTGCCAGTGCTTCAGAAGAAGATGATTAAGTCCGCCATCCACAAGGGCAAGGTGGTCATCACCGCCACCCAGATGCTGGACTCCATGATCCGCAACCCCCGGCCCACCCGGGCGGAGGTGTCCGACGTGGCCAACGCCGTGTTCGACGGCACCAGCTGCGTGATGCTGTCCGGCGAGACCGCCTCCGGCAAGCACCCGGTGGAGGCCCTCCAGACCATGGTGAGCATCGTGGAGGCCGCCGAGGAGGGCATCGACTACTGGAAGCGCTTCCGCAACGGGGTGTTCGACCACACCAGCAACATCTCCGACGCCATCAGCCACACCAGCTGCCTCACCGCCATGGACCTGGGGGCCACCGCCATTCTGGCGGCCACCCAGTCGGGCTACACCGCCCGGATGATCTCCCGGTTCCGCCCGGGGTGCGCCGTGGCCGCCCTCACCACCGAGGAGCGGGTGCGGCGGCAGCTGGCCATCTCCTGGGGGGTGGTCCCCTTCCTGTCCGGCAATGTGGACTCCACCGACCGGCTGTTCTCCCTGTGCGTAGACACCGCCAAAAAGGAGGGACTGGTCCAGGCCGGGGACACGGTGGTCATCACCGCCGGCGTGCCCCTGAGCAGCAGCGGCACCACCAACCTCATCAAGGCGCAGATCGTGAAATAAGCAGGCAAGGCCCGGGGTTTGTCCCTGGGCCTTGCTTTTTCTTCCAGACATGCCTTGAATCTCCGCACAGGCTGTGGTATGATGAGGATAACAGCATTGATTTTGATGCGGGGAGGGTTGATCGTGGAATTCGTACTGAACACACAGCGGCTGGCCATACGTCCGTTCAGCAAGGCTTTTTTGGCAGATTATTACCGGGAATTCACGGATGAGATCACAAAATATCAATATCCGGACAGCTTTCCCCATATTGAGGCCGCGGATCGCGTGATGTCAGGCTTTGTGCGGGACATGGAGCAGGGAGAGATGCTTGAGCTGGTCATCCTCACCCAGGGCGGCGAATTTCTGGGCAGCATGGAGGTCTTTGGCCTCAAGGAGGACACGCCCGAGGTCGGCCTCTGGCTGAAACGCTCCGCCCACGGGGCGGGATATGGCCGCGAGGCTCTGCGCAGGCTTCTGGACCACCTGAACCAAACCGGGAAGTACCGGTATTATATCTACGAGGCCGATGTGAGAAATACTCCGAGCATCCGTCTGATTGAGAAATTCCATGTTGAAAAGGGCGGGTGTGAGGATATCACAACGGACTCCGGCAAGCACCTCACGCTTCAGACCTACCGCATTCTCTGTTAGCGGCAGCGCGTTTCTCTTCACGACAGCCTGCGGCGGATCGTCCGCCGTGCTATCCAAGCAGAATTTCTGAGGGGGCATTTTATGAACATCTTCGATATCATGGGTCCCGTTATGGTGGGCCCGTCCTCGTCCCACACCGCCGGGGCAGCCCGGATCGGGTACATCGGCCGCAAGCTGCTGGGCTTTCAGCCCGCCCGAGCGGACATCGCCCTCCACGGCTCCTTCGCCGCCACCGGGGCGGGCCACGGCACCGACCGGGCCATCGTGGCTGGCCTTTTGGGCATGGCCCCCGACGATCCCCGCATCCCCTTCAGCTTCCAGCTCGCTAAGGAGGCGGGGCTGGAGGTCTCCGTCCACCCCGTCACCCTGCGGGACGCCCACCCCAACACCGCATTGATGACCCTCACCGGCTCCCGGGGACGCACGGTGACGGTGTCCGCCTCCTCTCTGGGCGGCGGGCGCATCCGGGTCAATTCCATCGACGGCCTGGAGGCCGCCTTCTCCGGCGATCTGCCCACCCTGGTCATCCGGGGCCGGGACGAGCCGGGCGTGGTGTCCGAGGTCAGCACCTGTCTGGCCCGCAAGGGGGCCAACATCGCCACCATGCAGCTCTACCGGGACCGCCGGGGCGGCCTGTCCGTCACCGTCATTGAGTGCGACCAGCCGGTGAGCGACGAGATTTTGGAGGACATCGACCTGCTGGGCGGCGTGGTGCGCTGCATCTATCTGAATCTGGAGGAGGGCTGAGTATGTTTGGCTCTGTGCAAGCTCTGCTGGCCGCCGCGGCGGACAAACCCCTGTGGGAGGCCGTGCTGGACAACGACTGTCAGGACCGGGATGTGCCCCGGGAGGACAGTCTTGCCAAAATGACCATGCTGTGGCAGACCATGAAGCAGTCCGTTCTGGACTACGACCCCACCCGCCGCTCCCCCTGCGGCCTCTCCGGCGGGCAGGGCGCCCAGATGGCCGCCCTGGACCGCTCCATCTGCGGCCCCTTCCTCCAGGAGGTCATCTCCACCGCCCTGAAGCTGGGAGAGCACAACGCCTGCATGGGCCGCATCGTGGCCGCCCCCACCGCCGGGGCCTGCGGCGTGCTGCCCGCAGTGCTCATCCCCCTCCAGCGCAAGGACCGGCTCAGCGACGAGGACATGGTGAAGTGCCTGTACGTCTCCGCGGGCTTCGGCCAGGTCATCGCCACCCGGGCCTCCATCTCCGGGGCGGAGGGAGGCTGTCAGGCGGAGGTGGGCTCCGCCTCCGGCATGGCCGCCGCCGCTCTGGTCCACGCCCGGGGCGGCTCCGGCCGGCAGATGGCCGCCGCCTGCGCCATGGCCCTGCAAAACGTGCTGGGGCTGGTGTGCGACCCGGTGGCCGGGCTGGTCGAGGTCCCCTGTGTGAAGCGAAACGTGATGGGCGCGGTGAACGCCCTTTCCTGCGCCGATATGGCCCTGGCCGGGCTGGAGGGCGGCATCCCCTGCGACGAGGTCATGGACGCCATGGCGGCGGTGGGCCGCGCCATGCCCCCCTCCCTCCGGGAAACTGGCGAGGGCGGTCTGGCCGCCACCCCCACGGGGCAGAAAATCGCTGAGGGGCGTTAAGATTGGTAAAGCGGGCCCGCTGTCAATTGACAGCGGGCCCATTTTCTGGTATGCTTGTTTGAATCAGGGGATGTACGCACCTACAGCTTCTTCAGGTCGGACATCACCCCGTTGACCATCATCCCTGGCACCCAGCCGGTGATGAAGTCCCGCAGCTGTTCCAGCGTCACCGTCCGGGCCGCCCCCTGCACCGGGTGCTTGGCCAGCATGGGGATGCGCCTTTGGAACACCGCCCGGCTTTTCGGGTCGTCCCACAGCTCGCCCAGCGTGATCTGATTGTTCCGCAAGTCCATATTTTTCACCTCCAGGTACATACTATGCGCCAGGGGGCCCGGCCTGACATCATCCGGCTGATAAAACCGGCGGGCCGCACAGGAAAGGAGCGCAAAATGCCAAAGCGACAGAAAAAAAAGCTAAAAGGCCAGGAGTGGCGGCATATCGAAAACAAAAAGCTGGTATACACCATCTACTTTATCCTGCGGCTGTCGGTGGTGCTCATGCTGGTGGCCCAGTTCTTCAACGGAAACTTTGAAAACGTGCTGCTGTGCGTGCTCACCCTGGTGCTGTTCATGCTACCATCCATGTTCGAGCGGCGGCTGCACATCGACCTGCCCGACACGCTGGAAGTCATCATTCTGCTGTTCATCTACGCCGCCGAAATTCTGGGCGAGATCCAGTCCTATTATACCAACTATCCCGGCTGGGACACCATGCTCCACACCATGAACGGCTTTCTCTGCGCCGCCATCGGCTTCGCCCTGGTGGACATCCTCAACCGGGAGGAAAAGGTATCCCTTCACCTGTCCCCCTTCTTTATGGCGGTCACTGCCTTCTGCTTCTCCATGACCATCGGCGTGCTGTGGGAGTTCTTTGAGTTCTCCATGGACCAGTGGATGCTGTTTGACATGCAGAAGGACACCATTATCAACACCATCTCCACCGTCAATCTGGACCCCACCGGCGGCACCACCGCCGTGGTGGTCAAGGGCATTCAGGACGTGATCCTGGTGCTGGAGGACGGCACTCAGATGCCGCTGGGACTGGGCGGCTATCTGGACGTGGGCATCATCGACACCATGAAGGACCTGTTCGTCAACTTTATCGGCGCGGTGGTGTTCTCCGCCATCGGCTATTTCTACGTGCAGGGACGGGGCAAGGGCGGCTTTGCCAAGCGGTTCATCCCCCGCTTCCAGCACAGGCCCACCGCTCAGACCAAGGGCCCCCAGCCAGGCTCCGCGCCCGCCGAACCGCCTTCGAAAAAGCCTGAATAGCCGCTCCCCTTCCGGGGCATACTCCCCCTTGTATCCGATCATATTCCCGATACAAGGAGGTAACGACCATGACCAACCAGACCAATCCCAGCATCAAGTGCACTGTGAACAGCTGCACCTATCACAAGGACCAGCGCTGCACCCTCAACGAGATCCAGGTGGGCCACTGCCAGAACAGCGTGTGCACCTGCGGCGAGACCGAGTGCGCCTCCTTCAAGCTGGGCGACCACGGCACCAACTGCGGCTGCCACTGAGCGCGGAGAAGCCGGGAGCAGCGGACTAAGACCGAAGCGGCGCAAAAATCAGCAGGGACCGCAGGCCCCACAGGATTTTTGCAGAGTCGGAGGGCTTAGCCCGCGCCGCGGAGGCTTCGCAGCGTGACGACAGCAGCTCCAAGAGGCGGGAAGGATAACCCCTTCCCGCCTCTTCGTCATTTCCGCAAAAAGGCGCCCCGACGCCTCCCCTGCTTTGGCCGGCCGGTGAAATTTCCGCGGTCCAAAACTTTTACATTGACAAAACCACTCTAAAGCATTATTATAATTTCAATACGCAAAAATATGCGATGATCAGGCCAGTAGTCCCCGCGCGCAAGCCCAGAGAGAAGGCGGCCGGTGCGAGCCTTCGTGAGCGGGTGGGATGAACGTCCCCTGTGAGCAGTCCGGCCGAACGCGTCAGCTTCAGTAGGCCGGGACGGCAGCCCGCCGTTACCGGGTTTTGAGCGTCCCCCTCGGGGGAAAGTTAGGTGGTACCGCGGAGCGTGGCTTCGTCCTAGTTTTGGACGGGTCATGCTTTTTTCATTTCCCATAAGGAGGTTCCCAATATGTTGATGCGAGGGTCTCAGATCGTGATGGAATGCCTGCTGGAGCAGGGCGTCGATACGGTATTCGGCTATCCCGGCGGCACTATTCTGAACATCTATGACGAATTCGAGCTCCACGGCTACAGCCAGAAAATTCACCACTACCTCACCTCCCACGAGCAGGGCGCGTCCCACGCCGCCGACGGCTACGCCCGGTCCACGGGCAGGGTGGGCGTGTGCTTTGCCACCTCCGGCCCCGGGGCCACCAACCTGGTCACCGGCATCGCCACCGCCTACTACGACTCCTCCCCCGTGGTGTTCATCACCTGCAATGTCAGCGAAAACCTCATCGGCAAGGACTCCTTCCAGGAGGTGGATATCACCGGCATCACCATGCCCATCACCAAGTGTAACTTCCTGGTGAAGGACGTGAACGAGCTGGCGGATGTGATCCGGGAGGCCTTCGCCATCGCCCGATCCGGCCGCCCCGGCCCCGTGCTGGTGGACATCGCCAAAAACATCACCGCCATCCAGGGGCAATACGAATACCTCCCTCTGGCCGAGCACCCGAATCACGGACGGCTGGCCACCCTGCTGCGCCGGTCCAACCGAGATCTGAAAAGCCCCGAGCCAAACCGAGGGGACATCGACAAGCTGCTGGAGCTCATCGCCCAGTCCCAACGGCCCATGGTGCTGGTGGGGGGCGGCGTGATCCGCTCCAAGGGGGCGGTGCCGGAGTTCCGCAGGTTCATTGAGACCCTGGACGCCCCGGTGGGCTCCACCATCATGGGCGGCGGGGCCTGTCCGGGGAACCACCCGCTGTTCACCGGCATGGTGGGCATGCACGGCTCCCACGCCTCCAACATGGCCACCGCCGAGTGCGATCTGCTCATCGCCATTGGCTGCCGCTTCTCCGACCGGGTGGCCACCGACCCCCCATCCTTCGCCCAGAACGCCAAAATCGTCCACATCGACATCGACCGGGCGGAGATCGACAAAAACGTCCAGACTTACCACCACATCATCGGGGACGCCCGGCGAGTGCTGGAGCTGCTCAACGAGAAGCTCCCCCAGCACGACTTTTCCGCCTGGAGGGCCCAGGTGTTCGCCCGCAAGGAGCTGCCCCACAAGAAGGACGGCATCCTCCACCCCCACGAAATCCTGGAGACTGTCTCCGCCCTCACCAACGGCGACGCCATCATCGCCACCGACGTGGGCCAGCACCAGATGTGGTCCTGCCAGTACTACCACTTCTCCCGGCCGGGGCAGCTCCTGACCAGCGGCGGCTTTGGCACCATGGGCTTCGGACTGGGGGCCGCTATGGGGGCCACGGCGGGCAATCCCGGCAAGGTGGTGGTCCACTGCACCGGGGACGGCTGCTTCCGCATGAACTGCCACGAGCTGGCCACCGTGGAACACTACCGCTTCCCCATCATCACCATTATTTTCGATAACCGCACCCTGGGCATGGTCCGGCAGTGGCAGAATCTCATCTACGACAAGCGCTTTTCCCAAACCACCCTGGACCGGGGCCCCGACTTCGTGAAGCTGGCGGAGGCTTATGGGCTGAAGGGCTTCCGCGTCAAAACCCAGGCGGAGTTCGAGGACGCCTTCCGGCAGGCGCTGGCGGCGGGCTGCGGCTGCGTCATCGACTGCGCCATCGACATGGACGCCATGGTCCACCCCATGGTCAGCGGCGGCAGCCCAGTCACCGAGTTCTTACTGCACTGAGGAGGGAGAAAGCCATGAATACCATCGTGAAACGCCACACCCTGTCCGTGCTGGTGGAGAACACCGCGGGCGTATTGAGCCAGGTATCCCGGCTGTTCTCCCGGAAGGGGTATAACATCGAATCTCTGGCGGTGGGCACCACCGATGACCCGGCGGTGTCCCGCATCACCATTGAGGTGATGTGCGGCGAGCAGCAGATCGGACAGATCATCAACCAGCTGCGCAAGCAGTTCTCCGTCTACTCCGTGCGTCTGCTGCCCCCCGAGCAGTCCATCCGCCGGGAGCTGGTGCTCATCAAGGTGAAGGCGGAGAGCCGTGAGGTGCGCAACGAGGTCATCCAGATCGCCAACATCTTCCGGGCGTCCATCATCGACGTGTCCACCCAGAGCCTCACCCTGGCCATCATCGGCCAGGAGTCCAAGGACGACGCGCTGGAAAAGCTGCTGGCCGAGTTCGGCATACTTGAGCTGGTGCGCACCGGCATGGTGGCCCTGGAGCGGGGCGAAGCGACTATTCGCAACAACTCCGGCAATAAGGTCCGGGAGGAATTCGACCTGGGCAAGAACATCCTGTAATTGTATCACAGTTATCATTCTTTTCTTCGGCGCTGTGTTATGATAGTTGGAAAGCATATCCATAAAGCTTCACTTTTTAAAATATGAAGGAGTGTTTTACCATGGCAAAAATGTATTATGAGAAGGATTGCGACCTGAGCTGGCTGAAGGGCAAAAAAATCGCCATCATTGGCTACGGCTCCCAGGGCCACGCCCACGCGCTGAACCTGAAGGACTCCGGCTGCGACGTGTGCGTCGGCCTCCGCGAGGGCTCCAAGAACTGGGCCAACGCCGAGAAGGCCGGCCTGGCGGTCCGCACGGTTCCCGCCGCCGCCCAGTGGGCGGACATCGTGATGATGCTCATTAACGACGAGGTGCAGGCCGAGGTCTATCACAAGGATATCGCCCCCTACATGACCGAGGGCAAGGCCCTGGCCTTCGCCCACGGCTTTAACATCCGCTACCAGCAGATCGTCCCCCCCGCCGGAGTGGACGTATTCATGGCCGCCCCCAAGGGCCCCGGCCACACCGTGCGCTCCACCTACGTGGCGGGCAAGGGCGTGCCCTGCCTGGTGGCGGTGGAGCAGGACGCCACCGGTCACGCCTACCAGATCGCCCTGGCCTACATCGCGGGCATCGGCGGCGCCCGGGCGGGCGTGATGGAGACCACCTTCCACGACGAAACCGAGACCGATCTGTTCGGTGAGCAGACCGTGCTGTGCGGCGGCGTGGTGGACCTGATGCGCTGCGGCTTCGAGGTGCTGGTGGAAGCGGGCTACGAGCCGGAAAACGCCTACTTCGAGTGCATCCACGAGATGAAGCTCATCATCGACCTCATCAACAAGGGCGGCGTGGCGGCCATGAACTTCTCCATCTCCGACACCGCCGAGTTCGGTGAGTACGTCAGCGGCCCCCGGGTCATCCCCCACGAGGAGACCAAGGCCCGTATGCGCGCGGTGCTTTCCGACATCCAGGACGGCACCTTCGCCGGCCGCTGGATCGCGGAGAACAAGAACGGCCGCACCTTCTTCAACTCCAAGCGGGCCCAGCTCAAGAAGCACCAAATGGAGATCGTGGGCGGCGAGCTCAGGAAAAACATGATCTGGGGCGGGGATTCCGACTTGGATACGGCTTCCAATTAAAAAGCCGCCCGAAGGGCGGCCCCAGATCGCGACCCAGCAAAGCGGTTGCGATCTGGAGAGGAGGCGCAAGGAAGCGAACGCAGTTTTCGCCGCAGGCGGAAACGAAGTTGAGCGGACTTTGCGCTGACGAGGGGCGGGGATTCCGACCTGGATACCGCTTCCAATTAAACCACGCGGAAGTCCCCGGCCATGCCGGGGACTTCCCATAAAGGAGATTTGCGCTATGCGTTCCGACAACGTGAAAAAAGGCGTCCCCACCGCCCCCAACCGCTCCCTGTTCTATGCCCTGGGGTACACCAAGGAGGAGCTGGAGCGCCCCCTCATCGGCGTGGTGTGCTCCTATAACGAGATTGTCCCCGGCCACATGAACCTGGACAAGATCGCCCAGGCGGTGAAGGCGGGCGTGCGCGCCGCCGGGGGCACCCCCATCGAGTTCCCCGCCATCGCCGTGTGCGACGGCATCGCCATGGGCCACATGGGCATGAAGTACTCCCTGGTCACCCGGGACCTCATCGCTGACTCCACCGAGGCCATGGTCATGGCTCACCAGTTCGACGGGCTGGTGATGATCCCCAACTGCGACAAAAACGTGCCGGGGCTGCTGATGGCCGCCGCCCGGGTGAACATCCCCACCATCTTCTGCTCCGGCGGGCCCATGCTGGCCGGAAAGCTCAACGACGGCCGGCGCACCTGCCTGTCCCACATGTTCGAAGCCGTGGGCGGCTACTACGCCGGCAGTCTGGATGAGGCCGGGGTGGCGGAGTACGAGGAGAACGCCTGCCCCACCTGCGGCTCCTGCTCAGGCATGTATACCGCCAACTCCATGAACTGCCTCACCGAGGCCATCGGCATGGGCCTGCGGGGGAACGGCACCATCCCCGCCGTGTGGTCCGCCCGTCTGCGGCTGGCCAAGCACGCCGGGATGCAGATTATGGAGCTGGTCAAAAAAGACATCAGGCCCCGGGACATCATGACCGAGGCCGCCTTCCACAACGCCGAAACGGTGGACATGGCCCTGGGCTGCTCCACCAACACCATGCTCCACCTGCCCGCCATCGCCCACGAGTGCGGCATCGAGCTGGACCTGGACCTGTCCAACGAAATCTCCTCCAAAACCCCCAACCTGTGCCACCTGGCCCCCGCCGGTGAGACCTACATGGAGGACCTGGAGGGCGCGGGCGGCGTCCACGCCGTGATGATGGAGCTCACGAAAAAGGGCCTGCTGGACACCAGCGTCATGACCTGCACCGGCAAAACCCTGGCGGAAAACCTGGAGGGCGTAGTCAACCGGGACCCCGCCCTCATCCGTCCCATCGACGACCCCTACTCCCCCGACGGCGGCATCGCCGTGCTCAAGGGCAATCTGGCCCCCGAGGGCTGCGTGGTGAAGCGCTCCGCCGTGGCCCCTGAGATGATGCGCCACCAAGGCCCCGCCCGGGTGTTCAACTCGGAGGAGGAGGCCATCGACGCCATTTACGCCGGAAAAATCCGGAAGGGCGACGTGGTGGTCATCCGCTACGAGGGCCCCAAGGGCGGCCCCGGGATGCGGGAGATGCTCAACCCCACCTCAGCCATCTGCGGCATGGGATTGGGCGAGAGCGTCGCTCTCATCACCGACGGGCGGTTCTCCGGAGCCACCCGGGGCGCGGCCATCGGCCACATCTGCCCCGAGGCCGCCCAGGGCGGTCCCATCGCCCTGGTGGAGGAGGGCGACCAGATCGCCATTGACATATCCTCCTGCAAGCTGGAGCTGCTGGTGGACGCCGGCGCCCTGGCCGCCCGGAAAGCCGCCTGGGTGTGCCCCGAGCCCAAGATCAAAACCGGCTATCTGGCGCGGTACGCCAAGCTGGTGACCTCCGCCACCCGGGGCGCGGTGCTGGAATAAGCCAAACCTCAAAGGAGCCGCCCGGTTTACGCCGGACGGCTCCTGTTTCGCAATGGAAAAGCCCTCCGGCTTCGCCGGAGGGCTTGCGCACTTTTATTGGGGATTGATGGTGTAGTTGGGGGCTTCCTTGGTGATATAGATGTCGTGGGGGTGGGATTCCTTCAGGCCGGCGGCGGTGATCTGGGTGAACTGGGCGCGGGTGCGCAGCTCCTCAATGGTGGCGCAGCCGCAGTAGCCCATACCGGAGCGCAAACCGCCCATCATCTGATAGATGGTCTCGGACACCGGTCCCTTGTAGGGCACGCGGCCCTCCACGCCCTCGGGCACCAGCTTTTTGTTGTCCTGCTGGAAGTAGCGGTCCTTAGAGCCCTTGGCCATGGCCCCCAGGGAGCCCATGCCCCGGTAGACCTTGAACTGGCGGCCCTGGTATACCTCGGTGTCGCCGGGGGACTCCTCGCAGCCCGCCAGCAGCGAGCCAAGCATCACCACATTGCCGCCCGCGGCGATAGCCTTGGCAATATCTCCGGAGTACTTGATGCCACCGTCGGCAATAATGGGCACATCGTACTCCGCCGCCACCTGGGCCGCGTCAAACACGGCGGTGACCTGGGGCACGCCGATGCCCGCCACCACGCGGGTGGTGCAGATGGAGCCGGGGCCAATGCCGATCTTCACGCAGTCGGCACCCGCCTCGATGAGGGCGCGGGTGCCCTCGGCGGTGGCCACGTTGCCGGCCACCAGCTGCACATCGGGGTACAGGGACTTGATGCGCATAACGCACTCCAGAATGTTCCGGGAGTGGCCGTGGGCGGAGTCCAGGCACAGCACGTCCGCCCCCACCTCTACGAGAGCGGCCACCCGGTCCAGCACGTCCGGGGTAACGCCGATGGCCGCGCCCACCAGCAGCCGCCCCTTCTCGTCCCGGGCGGAGTTGGGATAGACCTGGGCCTTCTCAATGTCCTTGATGGTGATGAGGCCCTTCAGATGGAACTGCTCGTCCACAATGGGCAGCTTCTCAATCTTATGCTTGCGGAGGATCTCCCGGGCCTGGTCCAGGGTGGTGCCCTCGGGGGCGGTGACCAGATGGTCCTTGGTCATCACGTTGTCGATAAGCTTGCTCATATCAGTCTCGAACTTCATGTCGCGGTTGGTGATGATGCCGATGAGCTTGCCGTTTTCGCAGATGGGCACGCCGGAAATCTTATACTTGGCGCACAGCTCGTCCGCCTCCGCCAGGGTGTGGCCCGGGCCCAGCCAGAAGGGGTTGGTGATGACGCCGTTCTCACTGCGCTTCACCATATCCACCTGCTCGGCCTGCTGGCCAATGGACATATTCTTGTGAATCACGCCGATGCCGCCCTCCCGGGCCAGGGCGATGGCCATACGGGACTCGGTCACCGTGTCCATGGCCGCGCTCATCACCGGAATGTTCAGGGTAACTCGCTTCGTCAGCCGGGTGTGCAGGTCCACATCCGCCGGAAGCACATTGCTCTCCGCCGGGATGAGCAGCACGTCGTCAAAGGTGAGGCCCCGCTTGCCGAACTTGTCGTTCCAATCCATCTGCGCCATATGTTATCCTCCTATTTCTTAATTTTTCCCATTTTACGCTCTGCCGGGATATCTGTCAAGATAAACAAACCACAACGTCATTTTTCGGCACTTTCGCCCAGGAGAACTGGGGAACGAGCTCTTGGGCTGTCACTTTTTCCGGCCTGTCCGTCAGCCCCGCGTAAAAGGCCAGCAGTCCGGTGAGCTCCTCCGGTCCGTACCGCGCCCGCAGGGCGCCCATATCCAGGTCCCGGTCCCGCTTGGCCAGCCTCCGCCCGTCGGGGGCCAGCAGCAGCGGCGTGTGGAAAAAACGGGGCGGCCGGTACCCCAGCACCTCATGGAGCCACGCCTGCCGGGGCGCGGAGCACAGCAGATCCCGTCCCCGCACCACGTGGTTCACCCCCATGAGCGCGTCGTCCACCACCACCGCCAGCTGGTAGGCGAACACCCCGTCGGACCGCCGGACGATAAAGTCCCCGCAGTCCCGGGCCAGATTTTCCGCGTAAGGCCCGCAATTGCCGTCCTCCAGCACCACAACCTGGCAGGGGCAGCGCACCCGCCACGCGGGCCTGCGGCCCTGGCGCTCTAGCGCCGCCCGTTCCCGCTCCGTCAGAGAAAAGCACTTTCCGGAGTAAACCACCGCGCCGTCGTCCCGGTGGGGGGCGGTGGCGGCCATCCGCTCCGACCGGGTGCAGTAGCAGGGGTAGACCAGCCCCCGCTCCTCCAGCACCCGGAACGCCTCCTCGTAGCGGGCGGTGCGGCGGCTCTGCATGTACTCCGGCGTCAGCCCGCCCTCGTCCCAGTCCAGCCCCAGCCAGCGCAGGTCGTCCATGAGCTGCGCGGCCAATTCCGGGCTGGTGCGCTGCGTGTCCAGGTCCTCAATCCGCAGCACCAGCTCTCCCCCGGCAGAGCGCGCGTCCAGCCACGCCAGTAGCGCCGCCAGCAGGTTTCCCAAATGCATCCGCCCGCTGGGGGTGGGGGCGAACCGCCCTCTCACGCCCATGGCCCTCCCCCCTGTCAGTCAAAAAATGTGAGCTGCCGGTCCCCATAGCTCAGGGTGGCCGCCCGGATGATGGAATTCATGTCGTACAAAATCCCCCGCTCCCGGCAGGCGGCGGTGAACGCCTCCCACAGCGCTCCCGCCCGGGGGGAGGCGCATTGGTAGCGGTCCCCGTACTGGCGCAGGTAGCGCTCCCGCAGCCCCCGGCCGGGGAAGGCCCGCTCCAGCCCGTCCAGGAAGAACTCCCGCTGGCCCTGGCGCATGGTGACGCCGAAGGCGGGGTAGACAAACCGCGCCCCCGCTCTGGCCGCGCCCTCCACCACCGCGCGCACGTTCTCCGCGCTGTCCTCCAGAAAGGGCAGCACCGGCATGAGCAGCACTCCGGCGAACAGCCCCGCCCCGGACAGCTCCTTCAGCGCCGCCAGGCGGCGGCTGGGGGACGGCGCGCCAGGTTCCAGCTTGGCGGCCAGCGCGTCGTCCGTGGTGGTGACGGTGAGCTTGCACACCACCGGAGAGTGGGCCTGAATGGCGGTCAAAACGTCGATATCGCGCGTAATCAGGCCGCTTTTTGTGGCGATAGCCACCCCGCAGCCGTAGGCGTCCATAAGCTCCAGCGCGTGCCGGGTGAGCCGGAGCTTCTCCTCAAAGGGGTTATAGGGGTCGCTCATGGATCCCGTGGAGATGAACGCGGGCCGCACCTTCCGGGCCAGGTCGTCCCGGAGGATGCGCAGGGCGTCCGCCTTGGCCCGCACCGTGCCGAAGTCCCCGATCTGATAGCAGTCGCTGCGGCTGTCGCAGTACAGGCACCCGTGGCAACACCCGCGGTAGATGTTCATGGTGTGGTCAGTGCCGAACCACTGCGTGGAGCGGCTCCGATGGAGCAGATGCTTGGCGGGTATGTACTCCAAGGCCGTCCCCTCCTCTCCGTCTGGCTCCCCGATAGGCGCAAACCCCTCCCGGCAGCCGTCGGGAGGGGCATGGTTCAGCGTTTGTTAAAAATGCGGAAAATGTCGTCAAAGGGGTCCGCCTCCACCTGTTCGGCGGCGGTTTCGGACAGCGGCTTGGGCGGCATCACAGGTCCCACGCCGGCGGGGACGCACTTGGGCTTGTCCTCCGCCTCCTTGGGCCGCGCCTTGGGCTGAGCCGGCTGCTCCCCCTCCTTAGCCGGAACAGGGTTGTCCACCATGCCGAAGCCAGTAGCGATGACGGTGACACGCAGCTCGTCCTCCAGCGTGTCATCGAAGGCGGTTCCCATCATGAACAGCGCGTCCGGGTCGGCCACCTGCTTGACCATCTCGGCGGCCTGCTCCACCTCCTCCAAGCCCATGTCCATAGGCCCGGTGATGTTGACGATGATGCCTCGGGCGCCCTGGATGGAGGTCTCCAGCAGGGGGCTGTTGATGGCGATGCGGGTGGCCTCCTCCGCTTTATTCTTGCCCGCGGCCCGGCCCACGCCCATATGGGCCAGCCCCGCGTCCTTCATCACGGCGGTGACGTCGGCAAAGTCCAGGTTGATGAGGCCCGTAGTCTTGATGAGGTCCGAGATGGACTGCACGGCCTGCCTCAGCACGTCGTCGGCAATGGCGAAGGCGTTGGCAAAGGTGATCTTCTCGTCGGTGGCGTATTGCAGGCGGTCGTTGGGGATGATCACCAGGGAGTCCACCTTCTGGCGCAGCTCCTCGATGCCCTGGGCGGCCTGCTCCATGCGGCGGCGGCCCTCGAAATTGAAGGGCTTTGTGACCACGCCCACGGTGAGGATACCCTTCTCCTTGGCGATCTCCGCCACCACGGGAGCCGCGCCGGTGCCGGTGCCGCCCCCCATTCCTGCGGTGACAAATACCATGTCCGCGCCCTCCAGCAGGGCGGTGATCTGCTCCTTGCTCTCCTTGGCGGACTCGCGGCCCACCTCCGGGTTGGCTCCCGCGCCCTTGCCGCCGGTGAGCTTTTCACCGATGGCCAGCTTCTGGGTCGCCTCGGAAGCGTTGAGGCACTGCCGGTCGGTGTTCACCGCGATGAACTCCACACCCTGCATTCCGGAACGAACCATACGGTTCACCACATTATTGCCGCCGCCGCCCACGCCGATGACCTTTAAAATGTCCTCGTGGCTGGCGGTGGAATCCATTACAAAAGCCATAACCCATGATCCTCCTATGTAAAACAACGAATTGTTATCCATCTCAAGCGCAAAGCTATATCTTGTTGTATTGTACCCTTTTTTCCCTATGGGGTCAATAGAAAGTTGCGTATTGGAGAAATTTTTTAGTGGTCTGGGATGAAACGCGCCTTGTTCTCCACCACCGTCAGATCCAGCAGGCCGCTCTGCCCCTGCTGCATTTTTCCGCTGGACAGCCCTTCCTCCAACGCCTTGAGCGTCAGGCGCACGTGGTAATCATAGTCCCCGCCCCGGGGCATCTTGATGCGATAAATGCCGTAATACAGCGTCATGGAGGTGGCCGCAGAGCAGTCCAGCTGGGTGCACTGCTCCAGCATCCCGTGGGTCTCCGCCGCCGACAGCAGCTGCTTTACATAGTCCAGCGTGATCTGCTCATCCTCCGCCGTCTGAAGCGTTCCCCCGGCATAGGGGCTCACCGCCGTCAGCCCGATGATCTGGACGGTCTTGACGCTGCCGTTGTCCTTTTCCAGCAGCTTTCCCTGGGAGGAGATGAGCCAGCGCCCCTCGGCGGAGTCCACCGAGGCCGACGCCACCCGCTCCGTCACCCGGATCACCAGCTTGTCCGGGTAGGCGCGGTGGATGCTCACGCTCTCCACATAGGGCAGCTGGGCGCGTATGCTTGTGGAGATCCGGCTTCTGGACAGGGTTATGAGATTGTCCCCGGTTTTGACGCCGGAGGCGTCCACCACCTCCTGGATGGTATAGCGCACATTGCCCGTCACCTCCACGGCGTTCACCCGGAAAAAAACCACGCAGGCGACCACCACCGCCCCAGCGATGAGCAGAGCGGACAGCACCTTATACAGCCCGCCGAAGCGGCCTCGCCGGCGGCTGGGCCGGCTGTGCTTGCGCTGTCTTGCCATGGTGGTCACCTCCGTTTCCCTCGATCAAAAAGCCGTCTGCCGTCACCCGGCGGGCCGGCGTTTGTCCTCCCTCCGGTCCAAGCTCCCCTGCGCGGCTGTCCTCACGCTTCTTATATTGTCACGCTCGGACTGGCCGCGCCGCAGGTCGCTTTCCCTCCGACCCGGGCAAAAGCCGTCTGCCGTCACCCGGCGGGCCGGCTTTTGTCCTCGCTTCGGTCCAAGCTCCCCTGCGCGGCTGTCCTCACGCTTCCCGGCGCTCCACATCGGCTCCCAGGGCGCGGAGCATCTCCTCCAAGTCCTCATAGCCCCGGTCGATGTGGTTCAAGCCCGTCAGGGCGGTGACTCCCTCCGCGCCCAGGGCCGCGGCCGCCAGCGCTCCCCCGCCCCGCAGGTCGCTGGCCTCCACCCGGGCCCCGCGCAGCCGCTCCACCCCCCGCACCAGGGCCACACGCCCCTCGGTGGTGATGTCCGCGCCCATGCGGATGAGCTCGGGCACATGGCGGTAGCGGCTGTCGAACATGGTCTCCACAAACAGCGTGCAGCCCTGAGACGCGGCCAGCGCCGCCATGACGGGGGCCTGGGCGTCGGTGGGAAAACCTGGGTAGGGCGCGGTGCGGATGGTGGGCGCTCCCTTCAGCGGCACGTCCCGGTCCCGGACCAGCTCTACGTACTCCATCCTGCTCTCCACCCGGCACCCCGCCTGGTGGAACACGGAGAGCACCGTGGCCAGATGCCGCCAATCCACCCCGCTCAGCCGCACCCGGCCGCCCGCGCAGGCGGCGGCGGACAGCAGCGTGGCCGCCACAATGCGGTCCCCCATCACGGCGTACTCCCCGCCGTGGAGGATGCGCCCCCCCTCCACGGTGATGGTGGAGCTCCCCGCCCCCCTCACGCGGGCTCCCAGCAGGTTGAGAAAGCTCTGGAGATCACCGATCTCCGGCTCCCGGGCGGCGTTGGCGATGGTGGTGGGGCCGGACGCCCCCACCGCGCACAGCATGGCGTTTTCCGTGGCCCCCACACTAGGCAGGGACAGCTGGATCTCGCCCCCCTGGGGCCGTCCCTGGCAGTGGATGCCCCGATCCTCGCTCACCGCACACCCCATGGCCCGGATGGCGCTCAGGTGCAGGTCGATGGGCCGTGGGCCCAGCTCGCACCCGCCGGGATAAGTAAGGTGGGCCTCTCCCATCCGGGCCAGCATCGGCCCCAGGAAGATGATGGACGAGCGCATGGCCCGCATCTGATCCTCCGAAATGGAGCAGCCCGACGCCCCTGCGGGGTCCACCGTGACGGTGTGCCCCTCCTGCTCCGCCCGGCACCCCAGCTGGCGCAGTATGCCCAGCGCGGCGGTGACGTCGGTGAGCCGGGGACAGTTGTGCAGCGTCACCGGCTCCCGGGCCAGCAGGCAGGCCGCCAGAATGGGCAGCACGCTGTTTTTCGCGCCGTGGACGGCCAAACTGCCCTCCAAGGGGGCGCCACCCCGTAGATACATCACGCTCATGGTAAAGCCTCCCCATAGAAGAAATCTCGATTCATTCTATGCGGATGGCCTTTGCGCCGTTATTTTATGAGCTTGACGAGGTTTTCGTAGATATCCTTCGCCGCGTGGGGAGCGGCCAGCTCCTTCAGCGCCCTCCCCATGGCCGCCCGGCGGTTTCCGTCCGCCAGCAGCTCCAGCGTCGTGCGGTACAGCCCTTCCCCGGTGCAGTCCTTTTCCTCCACCAGCTCCACCCCGCCCCGGTCGGCCAGCACCTTGGCGTTTTTGAACTGGTGGTTGGCCGCCACAAAGGGGGAGGGCACCAGAATGGCGGGCTTGCCCAGGGCGGTGAGCTCCCCGATGGTGGACGCCCCCGCCCGGCAGATCACCAGATCGGCTGCGGCCATCACCACCGGCATGTCGTCGATGTAGGGCCGCACCTCGCCGTCCGCCACCGCCACGCCCCGCTTGGCCAGCTCGGCGGTCATGTCCTCGTAGTCCCGCCCGGCGGCGTGGATGTAGTGGAACCGGCGTCCCTCAGCGGCCCAGCGCTCCACAAAGTCCACCGTCTTGCCGCTCATATGCCCCGCCCCCTGGGAGCCCCAGAAGGAGATGACCAAGGGCTGGCTGTCCAGCAGCCCCAGCCGCAGCCGGGCCTGCTCCCGGTCCAGGGTGAAGAACTCCCCCCGCACCGGGGTGCCGGTGACGGCCACCCGCTTGGCGTCCTTGTAGTACTCCGCCGCCTCGGGGAAGCCCACCATCACCAGGTCCACCTTGTTGGCCAGCGCCCGGGTGGTGAGGCCCGGGTAGGCGTTGGACTCGTGGATGGCGCAGGGGATACGCCGCTTCGCCGCGGCGTGGACCGCCGGGTAGGAGGCGTAGCCCCCCGTCCCCACCACCAGGTCAGGCTGAAAGCGTTTGAGGATGGCCGCCGCCTCCCGCTGTCCCACGGGGAGCTTGAAGGCGCTGCCCACGTTGTGCTTGAGCACCTTCCAGCTCCAGGCGCGCTCAAAGGTGGACACCTTCACCGTCTCGATGGGGTAGCCCGCCTGGCTCACCAGCCGCTGCTCCATCCCCCGCTCCGCCCCCACGAACAGAATCTCACAGCCGGGGTGGCGGGCCTCGAACTGCTGGGCCACGGCAAGGGCCGGGTTCACGTGCCCCGCCGAGCCGCCGCAGGTAAAGATTATCTTCATATCGTCCTCTCCCCACGAAAGCTGAAAGGCGCTTTCGCGGGGCCCCCTTTCCTCCTACTCCGCCCTGGGGGCGGCGATCTGCCTGGATACGCTGAGCACCATGCCCATCTCCGCCAGCTGAATGGCCAGGGCCGTGCCGCCATAGCTGAAAAACGGCAGCGAAATGCCGGTGGGGGGCAGGAAGTTGGTGACCACGCCGATGTTGAAGAAGGTCTGGAACGCCGTCAGTGAGGTGATGCCCACTATCAGCAGCGTCCCGAACCGGTCCCTGGCGTGGAGGGCCAGCCAGAACCCCCGGATGATGAGCAGGGCGAACAGCGCTATGATGACGCACGCCCCCACCATGCCCAGCTCCTCGCACACGATGGCGAAGATGTAGTCGTTGTGCTCCTCCGGAAGGAAGGCGTACTTCTGCCTGCTGTTGCCCAGCCCCACCCCCAAAAGGCCGCCAGAGCCGATGGAGGTCATGGACTGGATGGGCTGGAAGCCGTCGCCCTTGGGGTCACTGAAGGGGTCCCGCCAGATGGTGACGCGTTCTGTCATATACTCCGTCTGAGTGATGATCCACACCAGCGCACCGCTCACCAGCGCCCCGCCGGCGGCAAACCAGCCCAGCGAAATGCCCGAGGCGAACAGCACCGACGCCGCCGCCACCACGATGAGCACCATGGCGGACATGTGGTGCTGCATGGCGATGATGCCCAGCACCACCGCCAGCACCAGCCCGTAGGGGATCAGCTCCAGCAGGCCCACCCGGTCCAGCCGGGCGGCCATCCGTCCGGTGAAGGTGCGCTTGCTCCACTTTTTGGGCGGGCCAACCTGGCCGGTGCGCTTGGACAGCCCCGCGGAGAAAAACATGATGACGCCCACCTTGGCGATCTCCGAGGGCTGGAAGCGGATGCCGAAAATGCTGACCCACCGCAGCGCGCCGCCGCCGGACCTGCCGATACCGGGGACGAACACCAGCGCCATCAGCACGATGGACCCCCCCAGCGCAAACACGGACATCCAGCGGAAGTGCTGGTAGTCGATTTTGGAGATGACGAACATGGCCCCCACCCCCAGCATCGCAAAGCCGAACTGCCGCTTGAAGTAGTACAGCGGGTCCCCGCCGGTGTCGGTGACCTTGGGCGTCAGGTTGAGCATGGCCGAGGCGTAGGAGGCGGACAGCACCATGATAAGCCCCACGGCGGTGAGCAGCATCACCAGCGCCAGAAAGGGCAGGTCGATGGGCCCCCGGGCCAGCTTTTGTTCGATGGTCAAATCTCGTTTGGCTTTCCTGGCCATGGGACTCACCCCTTTCGTTTTTCTAAAACTGATGTTTCACGTGAAACATGTCGGCGGCCGGTCCGCGCCGCTCCCGAGCGCCGCGGAGGCCCCCATTTTGATCCTGATTTCTCAAAAGCTGTACCAATTCTCAGATTGCGTACCGGTACATGACCCCCACAAAGGCCAGCAGGCAGAAGGCCACGGTGATGCCCGTGAAGGTGAGCACAATGCGCACCTCGCTCCACCCGCCCAGCTCCAGGTGGTGGTGGAGGGGAGCCATGCGGAAGATGCGCTTGCCGTGGGTGAGCTTGAAGTAGCCCACCTGGATGATGTCGCTCATGGTCTCGGCAATGTAGATGACCCCCACCGGCACCAGCACCAGCGGCGCGTCCAGGGCGAAGGCCATGCCGCACACCGCGCCTCCCAGGAACAGGGAGCCGGTGTCCCCCATGAACACCTTGGCGGGGTGGAAATTATACACCAGAAAGCCCAGCAAGCTCCCCGCCAGCGCCCCGGCGAACACCCCCACCGCGCCCTTGTCCCACCACTGGGACAGCGCCGCGAAAAACACCGACACCGCCAGCGTCACGCTGCCCGCCAGGCCGTCCAGCCCGTCGGTCAGGTTGACGGAGTTGACGCAGCCCACGATGACGAAGGCCGCGAACACCAGATACACCCCCCAGTTCAGGGGGAGATAGACGTTGACGAAGGGGATATACAGGTTGGGGGTCAGGTGGTGGGTGCTGTTGAGCAGCGTCAAAAACGCGATGGCCGCCGCCAGCTGCAAGAGGAACTTCCACCCGGCGGTGAGGCCGGTGTTCTCGTGCTTGCGGATCTTGGCGTAGTCGTCGATGAAGCCGATGGCGCCGCACACCAGGGCGAAGCCCAGCACATACAGCGCCTGCCAGCTCCCCCCGGCCATGTCCTGCCAGCCGAAGGCCAGCACCACCGCGGCGGCCGCCACGATGAACATGATGCCCCCCATGGTGGGGGTGCCCTCCTTGTTTTTGTGCCAGTTGGGACCGATCTCCTTGATGGACTGGCCCGCGTGCAGGGCCCGCAGGATGGGGATGAGCACCCAGCCCACCGCCGCCGAGATCACAAAGGCAGCCGCTGCCGCCAGTAATATCCGTACCATAGTTTTCTCCTCCGCACTCTCTTTTGTATTTCGCGTGTGCTCAGCCGCTCAGCCGCCTGGCCGCCTCCCCCAGGGGCACCCCCAGGGCCAGCGCCCCCGCCAGCGCCGCCAGGTGGTCATACAGCCGGGGTCGGGGTCCGGCGCTCACCCGCACCCGGGCCAGCTCGCCCCCCGCCAGGGCCACGAACTCCAGCCGCTCTCCCCGCAGGCGCACATTCTTCGCCGTCAGGTCGGCCTGGGGCCGCCCGTCGGAGTAGCCGTACACCGCGCCGCTGCTGGCGGCCAGCCGCCGGCCCTCCGGGTCATCCAGCCCCACCACTGTGACGCCGGACCGGGGGGCCAGCGCCCACCGGGCGGCGGCGCAGCCGCTGAGCGTCCGCTCCGGGGGCGGCTCGAAGTTCTCCACCACCACCGCCCGGCACCGGCCCTCATAGAACGCCGCCTGGCAGGGGGTGAGCTCCACCACCGGCCCGGGCACCAGGGTGCGCAGCAGCGCGGCGGTGATGGTCCCACCCCGGCCCACCACGGCCACCGGCGCCTTCGCGCTCCGCTCAGGCATGGTCGCCATACTCAATATCGCTGACAAAGCGGACCTCTATCACCGTACCTGGGGTCACCATGGTCCCCGCGTCCACCGACTGGGCGGCCATCACCACCGAGGAGTCGGTGTAGTCCACCACGCCGGTGGCCCGCATGAACAGCCCCTGCTCCTCCAGCTTCGTCTTGGCCGCCGCAGGGCTCAGCCCCTCCAGGTCGGGGGTGGCCACCTGGCCGTCGGGGGCCTCCTCCCCCAGGTAGAGGATCACGTTGGACCCGCCGGGGATGGACACGCCGGCGGCGGGCACCTGATGGGTGACCACATTGCCCGTGCCCACCGTGCGGCACTCAAAGCCCGCGCTCTGCACCGCGCCCTTGGCCACCGTCAGCTCGCTGCCCACCACGTAGGGCATGGGGGCGGCGGCTCCGGCCAGCTCGTCGGCGCTGTACTGCTTCTCGATGCCCATGTAGTCCAGGATGTTGGCGATAAGCGCCCCCGCCATGGGCGCGGCGATATTGCCGCCGCTGATGTAGGTGCCGCCCGCGGTGTAGCTGGAGCCGACGCTGGAACGCTTGGGCGTGTCGTACACCACCAGCACCAGCACCCGGGGATCGTCCGCCGGGGCGAAGCCCATGAAGGAGCACATGACGTCCTTGTTGTAGCCTGGCTCGTTCTTCCGGTCCAGCAGCTCCGAGGTGCCCGTCTTGCCGCCGATGCGGTAGCCGATCTGGGAGGCGTTGTGGCCGGAGTCGTTGGCCACAACGCTCTCCAGGATGCCCCGCATCTTTTCAGAGGTGGACTCGCTGATGACCTGGCGCACCTCCACCGTCTCGTGGTAGAAGGTGGTATTCCCGTCCCCGTCGGTGATGGACTGCACCACATAGGGCTGGAGCAGGTGCCCGCCGTTGATGACGGCGGCGAAGGCGGTAATCATCTCCAGAGGGGTCACCTTGAAGCGCTGGCCGAAGGAGCTGGTGGCCAGCTCCAGCGATGCGTTGATGCTCTTGAAGTGCTCCTCCGTCCAGAAAATGCCCTTTTCCTCGCCGCTCAGGTCGATGCCGGTCTTTTCCATCAAGCCGAAGTCCTGCCAGTATTTCCAGGTGATCTCCGGTCCGATCTCCTCGGCAATGTTCATCAGGGCCACGTTGCAGGAATTGCCCACCGCCTTGGTGAGATTCTGCTGGCCGTGGCCGCCTTTCTTGTGGCAGTTGATGGGCTTCTCCACCCCCGGGAATTTCTTGGAGCCGCTGCAGTTGTAGGTGCTGTCCAGGGAGATGACCCCCTCCTCCAGCCCGATGGCCACGGTGATGGGCTTGAACACCGATCCGGGCTCATAGGTCTCCTTGAGCACGCGGTTTCGCATCTGCTTGTTCCAGGCTTCCTTCCAGGCGGCGTCGGCCGCGTCGTCCCCCTCCTCCGTCTTTACCTGCTCCACCTGCTCCTGAAGGGCCTCGCTGAGCAGCACGCCCCAGTTGTTGGGGTCGAAGTCCGGGGAGCTGGCCATGGCCAGCACCGCCCCGGTCTGGGGGTCGATGGCCAGCCCGAAGGCCCCCGCCTGCACGTCGTAGGTCTCGATGCCCTCCGCCAGGGTCTGCTCCAGCATGGCCTGGATGCGCTCGTCGATGGTGAGGTGGACGTCGTAGCCGTTCTGGGCGTCGAAGTACATCTCATAGCCGGAGATCATCTCCTGGCCCCAGCCGTTTTTGGAGGTGACCACCCTTCCCAGCTCGCCGGACAGGGCGCCCTCGTACAGCGCCTCGATGCCGTCCTTCCCCACCATATTCTCACCGCTGCTCTCCGTCTGGCCCATGTAGCCCAGCACGTGGGAGCCGATGGAGGAGAAGGGATAATACCGCTTGCTGCTGGGGGTGAGCTGAAGGGCGCCGGACAGCCGGTTTTCTCCGATGAACTGCCGGGCCTTTTCCGCATCTTCCTCCTCCAGCTCGTAGTAGAGCACCTCATAGCCGGAGCTGGTGCGCTCGATGCGCGTCCAAAGCCGCTCCTCGTCGTAGCCAAACAGGTCCACGATGCCGTCCACGATGGTCTCCCGCAGGTCGTACAGGGCCTTCTCATAGGCGGTCTCGTCCAGATTCTTCTCCTTGTCCTTATACTTCTCCTTGTCGATGGACCCCACCACCCCCCGGGGTGAGAGGATCAGCTTATACACCGTGGCGGACATGGCCATGGCCCGGCCCTCCCGGTCGTAGATGGTGCCCCGGTTGGCGGGCACGGAGATGCTTCGGGTCTGCTGGGTGGCGGCCCGCCGCTCCCAGTCCTCCTGCTCCACGATCTGGAGCTGGTAGAGCCGGTACACCAGGGGCAGGAATATCCCCACCCCCAGCACCGCCATCAGAAAGATGGTGCGCCGGAACAGGCTTCGATTGTTTTTGCCGTCCGAGCGGCGGGGTCTGAGGTTCGTGTCCTGCATGGGGTCCTCCTATCCAAGGGTTTTCACCGGACGGCGCGGGGCGCGCCGCTTACGGGAGAGGGGCGCGGGAACCCTGTGTGTTCCACACGCCCCTCTTTTGTCTCTACGGGTAAATCTATGTGACGGGTCAAGCCGGTTATGACATCAGGCCGGCAAAAAACTGCTCCGCGCGCTGGACCAGGGCGGACAGGCCGTCCTTTGCCCCCTCGTAATAAACCACGCTGTCCCCGCCGGACAGGTCCAGATATACCGTCTGGCCCGGGTTGGAGCGGACCATGGAGCCGTTGGACAAAAATTGACGCTCGATCTCTTCCACATCAAACAACAGCTCATATCTGGTTTGGAGCACTCTGCTCTCGTCCTGGAGGTCAGCCAGGTCGGCGCGCAGCTCCACGATGCCGTTGTTCACCACCGCCAGCCTGGCGCAGTTCACCACCAGCAGCAGCATGCACGCCAGCACCGCAAACAGCCCCACCACTGTAAAGGGGGCCACGGCGCTCTGGGGCCGGACCTCGATATTGGGCCGTACTGCCGGGCGGCGGCGGGGCTGCGGCCGGGGACGGCGGTGCGGCTCCGGACGGCGGACAGGCGCCGCAGACGAGCGCTCCCGGCGCTTGGGCTCCAGCTCGGGCACCGGCTGGTAGGCCACGTTCCCATAGGTCTGGTATCTTCTGTTGTTCCTGCGCTCAGCTGCCATGGGGCACTCTCCTCACATATCCGCTCCACACCCCACCATGAAGCCGCAGGGACTGGATCTTATCCACTGTGTTTACAGCTTTTCCGCCACGCGCAGCTTGGCGCTGCGCGCCCGCGGATTTTCCGCAAGCTCCCTCTCTCCCGCCGTGATGGGCTTCCTGCCCACCAGCTTTGCCCGGGGCTTCCTGCCGCACACGCACACCGGGAAATCCGGTGGACAGGTGCAGCCCTTGGCCCATCCGGCATAGGCGGTCTTGACCAGCCGGTCCTCCAGCGAGTGGAAAGAGATGACCGCCAGCCGCCCTCCGGGCTTCAGCGCGTCCAGCGCGCTGTCCAGCAGCCGTTCCAGCTCCCCCAGCTCGTCGTTCACCGCGATGCGGATGGCCTGGAAGGAGCGCTTGGCGGGGTGCTGCTTCTCCCGCTTGGCCTTGGCGGGCATGGCGTCCCGGATCAGCTGGGCCAGCTGCCCGGTGGTCTCGATGGGCGCGCGTTCCCGCTCCCGGACGATGGCGGCGGCAATGAGGCCGGAATAGCGCTCCTCGCCGTACTGCCATAGAATCCGCTTCAATTCCTCCTGGTCCCAGCCGTTCACCACATCCCGGGCGGTGAGGGGTGCGGACTGGTCCATGCGCATGTCCAGCGGCGCGTCCTGTAGATAGGAGAACCCCCGGCTGCCGTCGTCCAACTGGGGTGAGGACACCCCCAGGTCGAACAGCATCCCGTCCGCCCCCTCCACCCCCAGCGAGGAGAGGATGGCGGGCAGTTGACCAAAGCTGCCCCGCACCAGAGTCACCTTGTCCATATGCCCGGCCAGGCGGGCGGGGGCGGCGTCCAAGGCGGCCTTGTCCCGGTCGATGCCGATGAGCCGCCCGGTGGTCAGCCGCCCGGCGATCTCCCGCGAGTGGCCCGCCCGGCCCAGAGTGCCGTCCACATAAATCCCGCCGGGGTGAATGTTCAATCCGTTTAGGCACTCCTCCAGGAGTACCGGCTTATGGGTGTATTCCATCATCGCGTCAGATCCCCAGGTTTTTCATCAGGCTGGCAATGGTTTCCGGGTTGAGCTGCTGCCGGGTCTTGGCCTTCCAGTTATCCGCGCTCCAGATCTGAGCCCGGTCGTTGTTGCCGGTGATCACCACGTCCCGGTCGATCTTGGCGTAGTCCTTCAAGTAGGCCGGCACCTGAAAGCGCCACTGCTTGTCCGCCTCACACAGCTGCGCGCTGGCAAAGAACAAATCCATGGCCGCCGCGTCGGTGGTGGACAGCTCGGACACCCGCGCGCGCAGCTTGTCCCACGCCTCCATGGGGTAGAGGGTCAGGTTTTCCTTCACCCCCACCGCCAGATAAAAGCTGGAGCCCAGCTTGTCCCGCAGTTTGGAGGGCACGATCAGGCGGCCGGCGTTGTCGATGCTGTGCTCGTAGGTGCCGGTCATCCCAATCCCTCCATTTCTCTCCTACTGATAGCAAATTTACTCCATTTCACTCCACTACGCTTTTCAGTATACCGTAGCCTCCTAAAAATTGCAAGGACTTTTTTTCGGTGATTTTGCCCATTTTACGGGAATAACACGGCAAATTTAATCGAACTTCTATTCGTTTTCTTCCGCACATACGTACTGTCACAGGCGTATGTCCCACACCCTCCCCCATATCTTGGTGCACGGCAAAACCCCCGCCGCAAAAGCTGCGGCGGGGGTTTTGAGGGGTTCTATTTACTTTTTCACTCACTGGTCCGCTTCCGCGTCATACATCCGGCTGCCGCCGGAGGGCCGGTCGCTTCCGGTTCCCGCGCCCATGCCGGAGCGGAACTGATTGTGCACCTGGCGCATCTCCGCGTGGGCCGCGGCCAGAGCGTCCTCCGTGCGGCGCAGCAGGTCCACGCAGTATTCGTTGGTCTCCCGGCAGGTCTTTTTGGCCTCCTCGTCCGCGTGGGCCAGCACCTCCCGGGCCTTCTGGCGGGCCTGGGTCATCACGGGGGCCTCGCTCACCATCTGGTTGGCCTCGATCTCCGCCCGCTTGCGGATCTCCTCCGCCTCCCGTTTGGCGGCGGCCAGATACTCGTTTCGGGCGTTGAGGATCTTCCTGGCCTCCGCCAGGTCCACCGGCAGCTGCTTTTTGGCGTCCTCGATCAGGTCCAGCGCCTTATCCCGCTCGATCACACACTTGTCTCCGCTGAAGGCGGCGTTCTTCGCCTCATCAATCATATCAAACAGCATGTCCAGCAGTTCATCCACAGCAGTTGCCATGAGTCATCTCTCCTTTTGATGTATCGCCCTGTATTGACAGCTTCAGCGGCCGTCCGGCTGATCCGCGCAGATCTTAACCCCGCCGCTTACAGGTAATCCTGCCCGCTCTGCGTCACCTTTGCCCGCACCCGGTCAATGATCTGACGGGGCACGAAGTCGGACAGCTCCGCCCCGTACCGGGCCAGCTCCTTCACCACCGTGGAGCTGAGATAGGCGTACTTGGGCCGGGTATAGAGGAACACCGTATCCAGCCGGGGGTACAGCTTGGCGTTGACCATGGCCATCTGGATCTCCGACTCGTAGTCGGATACCGCCCGCAGCCCCTTCACCAGCACCCTGGCCCGGCTGTGCCGGGCGTACTCCGCCACCAGCTCCCGGGAGCAGTCCGCCTTCACGTTGGGCAGGTCCTCCGTCACCATGCGGATCAGCTCCACCCGCTCCTCCGGGGAGAACAGCCCCCCGTCCTTGGCGGAATTGACGCTGACGCACACGATGAGCTCGTCAAAAATGGCGGCGGCCCGCTTGATGATGTCCAGGTGGCCCAGGGTCACCGGGTCAAAGCTGCCGGGATAGATGGCGCGTCTCATGGGCACGTCCTCCTGCGGTATAGGGTGAATTTGATCTTGCCGCAGCGGTACTCCCGCCCCTTTTCGTAGGGGGCCGGAAGGTCGGGGAGCTGATGGTCCGCCGGACTTTCGCACACTATTATACCATTTTCCACCACAATGTCAATCGCGGCGATGTGTTCCAGCGCCCGCTCCAGGTTTCCGGAGGCATAGGGCGGGTCCAGGAAAATCAGGCCGTACCCCTCCCGGCAGCCGGAGAGAAAGGCGGCGAAGTCCCTGCCGTGGCAGGCGCTGCGCCCCTCAAAGCCGCAGGCTTTCACGTTGCGCCGCACCACGTTCAGCGCGGCGGGGGCGCTGTCCACAAAGTCGCAGAACGCCGCGCCCCGGCTCAGCGCCTCAATGCCCATCTGGCCGCTGCCGGCGAACAGGTCCAGCGCCCGCCGCCCCTCAATATCGAATTGGAGCACGTTGAACACGCTCTCCTTCACCCGGTCGGTGGTGGGGCGGGTGTCCAGGCCGGGCAGCGCCTCCAGCCGGCGGCCCCGGGCGGTCCCTGTGATCACTCTCATGGCGTCTCGTCCTTTCCCTTCCCGGCGTCCGGCCTGTGGAAGTGGCCGTATACCGCCTGGGCGGTGTTTTTGGGTACCACGGCGGCAAGCTCCTCCAGCGCGGCGGCCTTGACCGCCTTCACGCTCTTGAAGTGCTTGAGCAGCTGAGCCTTCCGGGCGGGCCCTACCCCGGGGATATCGTCCAGCGCCGAGCCCTTCAGATGCCCCGCCTGCTGCTGGCGGTGGAACTCAATGGCGAAGCGGTGGGTCTCCTCCTGGATGCGCCCCACCATGGCGAACAGGGCCTGGTTGGCCTGAATGCCGATCTCCCGGCCGTCCCCGGCCACCAGGGCGCGGGTGCGGTGGCGGTCGTCCTTCACCATGCCGTACACCGGGATATCCCCCAGCCCCAGCCGGCCCAGCACCTCCTGGGCCACCTTCACCTGCCCCGCGCCGCCGTCCATCAGCAGCAGGTCGGGCAGGTCTGCAAATTTCTCGTCCCCGTCCAGATACCGCCGGAACCGGCGCTCCACCACCTGCTCCATGGAGGCGTAGTCGTCGGCGTGGGGCATGTCCCGCAGCTTGAAGTGGCGGTAGTCCCGCTTCAGCGGCCTGCCGTCAATGTGAACGGTCATGGACGCCACAATGTCCGCGCTGCCCGTATTGGAGATGTCGAACGCCTCGATTCTGTGGGGAAGCTCCTCCAGCCCCAGCAGGGTCCCCAGCGCCTCGGTGAGCTTGCTCCGGCGCTCCTCCGCCGTGGTGGCCCGGAGGACCTCCTCGGCGGCGTTCTCGTTGGCCAGCCGCACCAGCTCCATCTTGGCCCCCCGCTGGGGGGTGAGCACCTCCACCCTGCGGCCCACAGACTCCGTGAGCATACGGGCCAGGTCCACCTGGTCGTCGATGTCGCAGGGCAGCAGAATCTGCCGGGGCAGCTGCCCCCGTCCTCCATAATACTGGGCCGCCAGGGCGGATACGGTGGTCTGCTCGTCCTCCATAGGGACACCCAGCAGCTCCCAGTCCTTGGCCGCCAGCTCTCCGCCGATGTAATGCAGCACCACCAGGCAGCTCTTGGCCTCCCCCCGGTGGTAGCCCACCACGTCGGTGTCCGCCAGCGACCCCGCCACCGCCTTCTGCCGCTTGGAAAGCAGCTGGATGGAGCGGATGCGGTCCCGCAGCTGGGCGGCCTTCTCGAACCGGAGCTCCGCCGCCGCCAGCTCCATCTCGGCGGTGAGCTCGTCCACCACCTCGTCCAGCCGGCCCTCCAGCAGCCGCACCGCCTGCTCGATGGACCGCCTGTACTGGCTCTGATCCATCTCCAAGCGGCAGTAGCCGTCGCACACGCCCATGTGGAAGTTGAGGCAGGGCCGCTCCTTCCCGATGTCCCGGGGGAATTTTTTGTGGCAGGCGGGCAGGCGCAGGGCCTCCCGCAGCGCGTCGATGATGGCATAGCTGGCCTGACGGCCCCCGTAGGGTCCAAAATACCGGGCCCCGTCGTCCTCCGGCTTGGACACCAGGGAGAACTTGGGGTAGTCCCCCGGCGACACCCGGATATACGGATAGCCCTTGCTGTCCTTGAGCAGGATATTGTACCGGGGCTGATGGCGCTTGATGAGGGCGCATTCCAGCACCAGCGCCTCGAACTCGGACTGGACCACGATGACGTCAAAGTGGTCGATCTGGCTGACCATGGCCCGGGTCTTTTCGTTGTGGCGGGACTGGTCCTGGAAGTACTGGCTCACCCGGTTTTTCAGCGCCTTGGCCTTGCCCACGTAGATGACCTCGCTGGCGGCGTTCTGCATGATATACACGCCGGGCTTGAGGGGCAGGGCGTGGGCCTTGTCCCGAAGTTCGTCGAATGTCATACCACCCGCTCCTTCCCCTCGTTTGATTGGCCGGAGTACGCCGCAGGTCGCCGTCCAGACAAGCGGCGTCAATCGTGTTCCTGGCTTTGTCACGCTTCGCCTGTTCGCGACGCGGATCTAAGCCCTCCGACTCCGGGGAAACCCATCCGGGGTCCTTCGGCCCCCTCCTTGGGCTTTCCCCTTCGCTCCGGCCTTAGCCCGCTGCTCACAACGGCTCAGCGCTTCTAGCAAAAAAAGCGCCGCATCTGCGGCGCTTTTTTGTGGTCAGCGTAGAATCACTCGGCAAACTCGGAGTTGATGAGCTCCACCAGCGCGTCAATGGCGATCTCCTCGTCAGGGCCATCAGCGATGAGGTTGATGGTCGTGCCCTTCACGATGCCCAAAGACAGCACGCCCAGCAGGCTCTTGGCATTGACCCGGCGGTCGTCCTTCTCCACCCAGATGGAGCTTTTGAACTCATTGGCCTTTTGGATAAAAAACGTCGCCGGACGGGCGTGCAGGCCGACCTGATTGTTGACGGTTGTCTCTTTCATATACATGAGCGGTTCCCTCCATCAAGAAGTTTCGGTCCAGCGTACCGCGACCTGATTGCTCTCCCGAATTTTTACCACATAAGAATATCAAATTTAGCACCCAAACGTCAAGAGCATTTTCACCAAATTCTCACAGGCACTTTCGTGAAAACCACCCATAATTCACTACGTTCCATGGTCCACGAGGGGTGGACACAGTCTTTATTTCAGCGTGGCCACCGTCACGCCGTCCTCCCCCTCGCCGTAGACGCCGGGGCGGTACTCCTTCACATAGCGGCTCTTTTTCAGGTGTTCCCGCACCGCTTTGCGCAGCGCGCCGGTGCCCTTGCCGTGGATGATGGTCACCGTCTCCAGCTTGCCCATGAGTGCGTTGTCCAAAAACAGGTCCACCGCTCCCAGCGCCTCGTCCACCATCATGCCCCGCAGGTCCAGCTCCGCCTTGGCGGCGGAGGCCCGGAAGGGGCGGGACACGGAGGCGGCGCGCTGTCTGTCCTTGGCGCTCTGCTTTTTCCGGGCGGTGGCGTCCTCCAGCACCCGCACCTCGCTCTGCTTGGCCTTCAGCTTCAGAATGCCCGCCTGGAGCTGGAGGGTGCCGTCCTTATTGACCCCCGTCACCTCCGCCTGGGTGCCCATCCTGACCAGCTCCACCACGTCGCCCGGCGCCGCGTCCCGGGTGGGCGGCGGAGGCGGCAGGTCCTCCCTGCGTCCCCCCAGGGCGGCGTCCGCCTCGTTGAGCTTCCGGCGCAGCTCGGAGCGCTGCTCGTTGTCGTCCACCCATTCCCGGCTGCGCTCCTGGCGGCGGCGCATCTCGTTGAGCTCCTTGAAGGTCTGGTCGGCGGCGTCCCGGGCCTGCTCGATGATGGACCTGGCCTCCGCCTGGGCCTTCTCGGTGGCCTTGCGCCGCTCCTCCTCGATGCGGGCGCGGTACTCCTCCGCGCGGGCCCGGTCCTCCTCCATCTCCCGGCGCAGCCTGGCCGCCTGCTCCTTCTCCTTCTCCATGGCCTGGCGCTGTATGTCCAGCTGGCTGAGCACGTCCTCAAAGCGCACGTTCTCCGCGTCGATGCGGTCGGCGGCCTTCTGGATGATATAGTCGGGCAGGCCCAGCCGCCGGGAGATGGCGAAGGCGTTGGACTTGCCGGGTATGCCGATGAGCACCCGGTAGGTGGGGGCCAGCGTCTCCACGTCGAACTCGCAGGAGGCGTTTTCCACCCCCTGGGTGGTCATGGCGTACACCTTCAGCTCGGCGTAGTGGGTGGTGGCGGCCACCGCGGCCCCCATGGACCGGGCGGACTCGATGATGGCCGCGGCCAGCGCCGCGCCCTCCACCGGGTCGGTGCCCGCCCCCAGCTCGTCGAACAAAATCAGCGTCTCGTCGTCCGCCTGCTCCAGAATGGCCACGATGTTGGTCATGTGAGAGGAGAAGGTGGACAGGGACTGGTCGATGGACTGCTCGTCGCCAATGTCCGCCAGCACGGCGGAGCACACCTTCACGGTGGAGCCGTCCGCCGCCGGGATGTGCAGGCCGCACTGGGCCATGAGGGTGAGCAGGCCCAGGGTTTTCAGGGTGACGGTCTTGCCGCCGGTGTTGGGTCCGGTGATGACCAGCGTGTCGAACCTCCCCCCCAGCGCCAGGTCGTTGCGCACGGCGGTCTTGGGGTCCAGCAGGGGATGGCGGGCGCGGCGCAGCTCAATCTGGCCGCCCAGCGCCGGCTCCATGGCCCCCATGAGGGAGGACAGCTTGGCCCGGGCGAAAATGCAGTCCAGCGACACCAGGGTCTGGTAGTCGTCCTCAATATCCGTTTTGAAGCCGGCGCAGTCGGCGGACAGCTCGGCCAGAATGCGCTCGATCTCCTTCTGCTCCTTGGCCTGGAGCTCCCGCAGCTCGTTGTTGGCGTTCACCACCCCCATGGGTTCGATGAAGAAGGTGCCGCCGGAGCCGGACACGTCGTGGACCAGGCCGGGTATGTCGTTTTTGTGCTCGCTCTTCACCGGCACCACGTAGCGGCCTCCCCGCATGGTGATGATGGCGTCCTGCAAATACTTGGACTGGTTGGACGAGATGAGCCGGTTGAGCACGTCCCGCACCTTGCCCGCCGCCGCCCGGATATGCCGCCGGATGTCGGCCAGCTCGGAGGAGGCGGAATCAGCGATCTCGTCCTCGCTCAAAATGGAGCCGGTGATCTTGTCCTCCAAAAAGCGGTTGGCGGTAAGGCTTTCAAAGTAGCCGTCCAGCACGGTCCTGCCCTCGCCCCCGGAGCCGTACTCCCGGACATTGCGGGCGCAGCGCAGCACCTGGGCGATGTCCAGCAGCTCCCGGGTGTTCAGCGCGCCTCCCCGGTCCGCCCGCTGAAGGGCGGCGGCCACCGGCTTCACCCCCGACAGGGATGGCGTGCCGTGCTTCACCAGCAGGTCAAAGGCGGCGGAGGTCTGCTTTTGCAGCCGACTCACGTCGCCGGGGACGCAGAGGGGCCGCAGGGCCAAGCACCGCTCCCGGCCCTCCTCGGTGTGGGCCTCGGCGGCCAGCAGGGCCAGCACCCGAGGCAGCTCCAGCGTCTCGATGGATTTTTCATATAATGGCGTCATAATCATGTTCCTCTAATTTACAGCGATGGCTGATATGTAATTCTCTTGTAGAAGTCCAGCGTGCGGAACCCCCGCTCCAGCCGGGTCATGAGATAGGCCTCCGACGCGTCGGACAGCTTGGATAGTCCCTCCGCGTCCAGCCGGAAGGACAGCAGGCGCTTGCGCGGCCCCCACACGATATGCCGCAGGGCGGCCAGCGCCGCCGGGGTGAGCGGCATGGACACTCCCTCCCCCAGCTTGTCCCGGCAGGGCGCGCAGTGGAGCGTACCCTCGCCCAGGTGGATATGGGGCTCCCGGGGCTGTTCCCGGGCGCACACGCCGCACCGGCCGATCTGGGGCTCGTATCCCGCCAGGGCCATGGACCGCCACTCGAAGGCGGTCTTGACCTGGGCCAGGGGACAGTTCAGCTTGTCCAGGGCGTGGAGGCAGTTGAGCGTCACCGCCAGCAGCCCGGGGTCGGGCTGTCCCTCCTCGGCCAGGGCCTCGGTGACCTCGGCGCAGTAGCTTGCCAGGGCCAGCTTGCCGAGGTCGGCCCGCACCCCGTCGAACAGCCGCTCCGAGGCCGTCTCCTTCACCGACCACATGTCCCGGAATTCGTACAGCGTAAATTCCCCCCAGGCCAGCAGCTGGCAGGCGGCGGCGATGGGGCTATCCTTTTTCCGGCATCCCCGGGCGGACACGGTGAGCTTACCCTCCTGTTCCGTCAGCAGGGTGAGGATCTTGTCCGATTCCTTGTAATTCACCTCTCGCAGTACGAGGGCGTTGGTGGTCAGGTGCATCACGCGCCTCCTATGTACCGCCCCGGCGCGGGCCGGAGCGGCTTCAATTTCAGGTGGGACCCTTGGCTCCGGTCTCCGGCGGGCTGGGCTCCACGCCGGAGGGCGGGCCGGACAGCCCCCACGGGCCCTCGATTTTCAGGCCCGCGTCAGCTCTCTCTCCGCTCCGGCTCATCAGCCATGCCTCCGGCATTCCGGTGGACCAAAACAGGCCCCAATACGGTTCTCTCATCATCCGCCGCCCTCCTTTACCCTGTTAGCATGGGCAGGAACGGGACGGATATGTCAGGGAAATTTTGTGTCTTTGCTCTCCTCCATGGCCGCGGCGGACCAGCGCACAAGCCGCGCAAAGGCGTCCTCCGGCGGCTCGTCCCCCGGAGACAGGCTGTACGCCAGAATCTCCCGCTCGTCCCCGGAGAGCAGGGGGAGCAGGTCCCGTTTGGCGCGCACGTTTTCCCCGGCACGCAGCTCGTGCAGCGTCCGCAGGGTGAAAAACGCCCCCTTGTGGACCTGTTTCAAAAAGTCCGGCCAGCCCTCGCGGGAGCCGTAGAGATAGGTGTGGACCGCGGCGTGGTAAATTCCCGACGCACCGACGGCGGCGGCCTGGGCCAAATTCTCCCGGCTAAAAGGCGGCAGCAGCGGCGCCAGGCTTCCGCGCACATCCCGGGTGTCCCGGGCCACCGCCAGCAGGTCGTATCCGGGCCAGCTCTTCAGCTCGGCCGCGCCGCACAGAAAGCCGCAGGCCTTCTCCCCTTCGGGCATCTCCCGCACCACGGCCCGGTAGGCGTCCAGATCGGGCAGCTCCACCCGGTCCAGCACCGTCACCACGTCGATGTCGCTGTCCTCATTGGCCTCTCCCCGGCCGTAGCTGCCCTGGAGGCCCAGAAACCGCATCCGGGGGCCAAACCGCTGTTTCAGCTTGACCGCCAGCTCCTCCATCCAGACGTCGATGTCCACCACGGCTTCAGTCCTCCGTATACCCGAAGTTCTGGATGGCCGCCGGGTTATCCCGCCAGTTTTCCTTCACCTTCACCCAGGTCTCCAAATACACCTTGGCCCCCATGAACGACTCCATGTCCTGCCGGGCCTGGGTGCTGATCTTTTTCAGCATTCCCCCGCCCTTGCCGATGATGATGCCCTTGTGGGACGCCTTTTCACAGTATATGGTCACGTGGCAGTCGATGATATCGGTGTCGTCCCGCTGGGAGAACTTGGTCACCTCCACCGCCGTGCCGTGGGGGATCTCCTGGTCCAGCTCCCGCAGCAGCTTCTCCCGGACGATCTCCGCCATGATCTGCCGCTCGGGCTGGTCGGTGACCGCCCCGTCGGGGAAGAGCTGCGGCCCCTGGGGCAGCCACGTGCCCAGCACCTCCAGCAGCTCCTCCACCCCCTCGCCCGTCTTGGCGGAAATGGGCACCACCGCGTCCCAGTCATGGGCCGCGCCGTACACGGCCATCACCGACAGCAGCTTTTCCTTCTCCACCGTGTCGATCTTGTTGATGACCAGCGCGGCGGGAGCGCCCAGGGCTTTGATGCGGGCAATCAGCTCCTGCTCCGGCCCGCCGATGTGGTCCGCCGGCTCCACCAGCAGCATCACCCCGTCCACGTCGGCCACGGACTGGCGCACCACCTTGACCATGTAGTCCCCCAGCCGGGTGCGGGCCTTGTGGAGGCCGGGGGTATCCACAAACACGAACTGGCTTTCCCCCCGGTTGAGGACGGCGCAGATGCGGTTGCGGGTGGTCTGGGGCTTGGGGGAGACGATGGCCACTTTCTCCCCCGCCAGGGTGTTGGTCAGGGTGGACTTGCCCACGTTGGGCCGTCCGCAGATGGTGATAATGCCTGATTTCTTGATATTCATAGGTGATCCTCAACTTTCTTGAGCTTTTTATATAAGTATGCTTAGTTTCCCCCAAGGTGGTCACGCCGCCCACAGCAAAATGATCCGCTTTTTCATTCTCTTTCTCCCCTCATGATGCCCAATTCCTCCATGATGGCCTCTTCCCGGGCGCGCATCTGGGCCTTCATGGGCCCCTCGTCCAGGTGGTCGTAGCCCAGCAGGTGGAGCGTCGAGTGGACCGCTAAGTACGCCAGCTCCCGGCGGTTGGCGTGGCCGTACTCCTTGGCCTGAGCCTTGGCCCGCTCCAGGGAAATGCACATGTCCCCCAGGGGGATCAGCCCTGTGGCGGGGTCGGCATCCTCCCCGGCGGGCTTGTCCCCCGGCTCGAGGTTGAACATGGGGAAGCTGAGCACGTCGGTGGGGGCGTCCACCCCCCGCATGTCCAGATTGATCCGGCGGATGCCCCCGTCGCCGGTGACCAGCACGTTCACCTCGCAGGGCGTCTGCACCCCCTCCGCGTCCAGCGCCGTGCGGACCACCTTTCGGATCAAGGACCGCAGTCCCTCGTCCACCCCGGGCACGTCGGCGGAGATGATGATTTCATGCTTGGGCATTATTGATTGACCTCCCGTCTCTCCGTGCGGCCCATGAGCCAGTCTGCCGACACACCGTAGAATTCCGCAATCGCCAAGAGGGTATCCCCTCTGGGTGTCGCGCCCAGCTCCAGGTCCTGGTAGCCGCGAGCGGACAGCCCAATCTCAGCCGCCACCACCGCCTGTGTCAGCTTCCTTTCCCTTCTCAGCTGCCGAATTCGTTCTGAAAACATCACTATACCCCCTTGACACGCACTTAGCTGTGTGTTATCCTCAATATACAGTTATCTGTGTATTGAGAGGAGATCAGATCATGAAAGAGTCAATTCCCCTGCTCGTTGAAAACCTCTATTACCAATATTCCCACGAGCTTGTCCCGGAGAGCTGGCCCGGCGGATTTGAGAATAATCCGGTCCAGGGCCACGGCCTGTGGTCCTTTTACCAGGGGCTTCGCCTGGGCCTCCAGCTCTCCGCAATCTGCCTGGACCAGCTTTAGCGCTTGTCCCGCTTGGCGGTCCTCCGCTTCTCGTCCTCCTCGTAGGCCTTGATGATGCGCTGCACGATGACGTGGCGCACCACGTCCGCCCCGGTGAGCTGGCAGATGGAAATGTCCTCCACCCCTTTGAGCACCCGCATGGCCTCCTTCAGCCCCGACACCTTGTCCGCCGGCAGGTCGATCTGGGTGGCGTCGCCGGTGATGACGATTTTGGAGCCGAACCCCAGCCGGGTGAGGAACATTTTCATCTGCTCCCGGCTGGTGTTCTGGGCCTCGTCCAGGATGATAAACGAGTCGTCCAGCGTCCGCCCGCGCATATAGGCCAGGGGGGCCACCTCGATGTTCCCCCGCTCCAGGTACTTCTGGTAGGTCTCCGCCCCCAGCATGTCGAACAGCGCGTCGTACAGCGGCCGCAGGTAGGGGTCCACCTTGGACTGCAAATCGCCGGGCAGAAAGCCCAGCCGCTCCCCGGCCTCCACCGCGGGGCGGGTGAGGATGATGCGGTTGATCTGCTTCTCCCGGAAGGCGGCCACCGCCGCCGCCACCGCCAGGTAGGTCTTGCCCGTGCCCGCGGGGCCCACGCCGATGGTGACGGTGCTGTTTTTGATGGCGTCCACATACTTCTGCTGGCCGATGGTCTTGGCCTTGATGGGCTTGCCCTTGGCGGTGACGCACACCACGTCCCCCGCCAGCTTGGCGATCTTACCCTCGTTGCCGGAGCGGACCAGCTCAATGATATAGCGCACGTTCTGCTGGCCGATGGCCTCCCCCTTGGCGGACAGGGTGAGCAGGCCCTGGATGGCCTTCACCGCCAGCATGACGTTCTCGCCCTCGCCGGAAATTTTCAGGTTGGACTCCCGGTTGACCACCGACACGTCCAGCTCCTGCTCGATGAGGCGGATGTTCTCGTCGAACAGGCCGAACAGGTTGACGGCCTCCTCCATCCGCTCGATGCTGATGCTCTGTTCTGTCATTGGTAACTCCTCTTGTCTTTTAATGTTTCACGTGAAACACTCGTTTGTTTTCAGCCGTTTTCGCCGGCGCCGCCCGCGCCGGGAACGCGGCCAACCTCCCCGTCCCGCTCCACGACGCGGCCGATCTCCTCCCGGCACTCCGCCAGCAGCGTGACGGTGAGCCGCCCGTCCGCCTCCTTGGACACCAGGTCGGTGCGCAGCACCTGCCCGGCGTTAGCCGCCATCAGCTCCTCCAGCCGGACGCGCAGCGCCTGCTCCAGCCGCAGCGCGGCCTCCTCCCGGTCCACCGCCCGCTCCTCCAGCTCGTAGGGCCGCAGGGTCTCGGTGGTGAGCCAGACGGGCACCGGGCGGCCAAAGAGGCTGAGCTGCTCGGTCTCGGTTATTTTATCATATCTTCCACCAGAAATGCTACTGTTTTCAAAAAAATCCAGCTCCAGCCAAAAAATTTTTACGCCGTACCCCTTGCGCTCCTCCCCGGTGTACGCCTTCCCCCACCCGGACAGGGGGACCGTCTCCTCCAGCGTGCGCCAGGTGCGGGCGCTCACCGATCCGGAGGCGCGGACCACCAGCCGCCCCAGGTCCACCGTGCCGTACTCCGGCTCCTTCAGGTCCAGCTCGCCGGTGATGAGCACCTCGCCCTTTGCCACCACGTCCCCGTCCTGGAACAGGGGCTGCCCCGCCTCCGCCTGGATGTCCTCAATGATGCCGTCCGCCCTGGCCACCACGTCGGCGGGGATGTCCTCGTCCAGCAGCCTGGGCTTTTCCTCCGCCTCGTGGACCACCACCTGCGCCCGGGTGCCGTAGATATTCACCGCCAGGTAGCTCAGCTCCGGCAGCCCCCGCAGCGCGTCGTTGGCCGCCTCCATCTCCCGGATAGCGGGGCCGTAGGCCCCGGGGCGCACGCCCGCCCGCCGCAGCTGGGAGAGGATGACCGGGGTGGGCACCGTCTCGTTCCCCGTCACCTCCACCACCAGCACAAAGCGGGAGAAAAAGCTCACCGCCAGAAAGCACAGCGCCAGCCCCGCCACAAAGCCCCAGCGGCGCTCCAGCATACCCTCCGCCACCGCCGCCGCCCCCCGGCGGCCTTTTTCCTCCAGCTCGCACATGGCCCGCTGGGCCAGCTCGTCCAGCCGCCTGCGGTCCTTCAGCGCCACGCGGAAGGTAAAGCTGGTCTCGTCCAGCCAGCGCAGCTTCCAGAACGGAAGGCGGTTCTGGGCGCACAGATTCAGCAGCCGCTCGGGAAAGGCCCCGGCGGCCCGGAGCTCCACATAGCCCCGCAGAAGGTTAATGAGCCATTTCATCGCCTCACCTCATGAACTCTACGGCGGTGATGGTCCCGGTGATGAGCAGCTCCTCCGGCGTCATGGCCCGCAGCTCCAGCCCCTCGCCCCGCACCACCACCACCAGGCTGCCACCGGAAATGTGGATCTCCTGGGAGCCGTAGGCCAAAATCCCCCGGTGGGGGCCCATGCGCAGCTCCCCGTCCCCCACGACCTCCACCCGGGGCGCCCCCGCCAGCGCGTCGGCGGGCAGGTCGAACAGCCGGGACGCCCGGAGCAGAATGCCCTCTTTTTCTCCCACAATGCATCACCTCTGGGAAGTTTATGAGCCAAACCGGCCCGGCTTGCCTGTCCCACGGAATTTCGTGGACTTTTCCCCCGCCCTGTGGTAGAATGTCATCAAATACGAGAAATCAGGTGACATGGTATGGAATATCAACCCAAACGCCGGGAGGCCCGGACCACCGTCTACACCGTGGACAAGCCCGCCGCACTGCTCTCCTTCCTGCGCGCCAGCGTAAAGGGCAAGAGCCGCAACAACGTCAAGTCCCTGCTGTCCCGGCGGCTGGTGGCGGTGGACGGCGTGCCCGTCTCCCAGTTCGACACCCCCCTCCTCCCCGGGCAGAAGGTGAGCATACTGCCCGCCTGCGCCCCCAGGGCGGACGCCCTGCCCTTCCCCATCCTCTATGAGGACGAGCACCTCATCGTGGTGAACAAGCCCGCCAAGCTGCTCAGCGTGGCCAACGACAAGGAAAAGGTGCGCACCGCCTACCATATGGTCACCGACTACGTGAAGGCCCGGCGGGTGGACGCGCGCGTTTTCGTCATCCACCGGCTGGACCGGGACACCTCGGGGGTGCTCATGTTCGCCCGGGACCCCCAGACCAAGGAGCTGTTCCAGTCCCGCTGGAACGAGATGGTCGTCCGCCGGGGCTACCTGGCGGTGGTGGAGGGGACGCCCAGGCCCGACCGGGACACCATCCGCTCCTATCTGGTGGAGACGGACACCCACCTGAGTTTTTCCGGCGCGCCGGGGCCAAACGCCAAGGAGGCCGTCACCAGCTATGAGGTGAAAAAGGCCGGGGGCGGCTACGCCCTGCTGGACATCAGCATCGAGACGGGGCGCAAAAACCAGATCCGCGTCCACATGAAGGAGATGGGCCACCCCGTGGCCGGGGACAAGCAGTACGGCGCCCGCACCAACCCCATCGGGCGTCTGTGCCTCCACGCCAACGAGCTGTCCTTCACCCACCCCGCCACCGGGGAGCAGGTGACGTTCAAGGCCAAGATGCCCCGGGATTTCAACCGGGTGTTCCGGTGAAAAGAGGGCAAAATGACGGTATTTTACTTCATCCGCCACGGGCAGGTGGACTTTGCGGAGGCAGACGCCAAACTCTACCAGGGTCAGGGCTTCCATCTGCTCACGCTGTCTGAGGCCGGCGTCCGGCAGATCAAGGCCGCCGCCCGGGACGAGCGGCTCAGGGAAGCCCAGCTCATCATCACCTCCCCCTTTGGCCGGACGCTCCACTCCGCCGCCATCCTGTCCAGGGAGCTGGGGCTGGACCTCCGGGTGGAGACCGGCCTCCATGAGTGGTTAGCGGACGGAGTCGATTTCTCCTATCTGCCCCAGGAGGAGGCCGACCGGCGCTGGCAGGAGCTGCACGACAACCATGGGCATCATCCCGCCGGCGAAACGCCCGGCTGGGAGTCGGCGGAGCAGATGAAGGCGCGGGTTTTCGCCGTGCTGGACAAATACAGGGACTGCCGCTGTGTCATCGCGGTCTGTCACGGAACCCTGATGGAGTACGTGCTGGACATGCCCCACCCTTCCAACGGGCAGATTGTGAGATTCGAGTTCTAAGAAGCTGTACCAATCGTCGAAGCATTCCGATTCGCGAGCCAAAATTGCCGGTGGCAAGGCGATTGGTACAGCTTCTAAGCAGGAAAGCCGCCCCCGGCCAGTGGCCGGGGGCGGCTCCATTCAGCTCAGAAAATCCTTCAGCTTCTTGCTGCGGGACGGGTGGCGCAGCTTGCGCAGGGCCTTGGCCTCGATCTGCCGGATGCGCTCCCGGGTGACGTTGAACTCCTTGCCAACCTCCTCCAGAGTGCGGCTGCGGCCGTCCTCAATGCCGAAGCGCAGGCGCAGCACCTTCTCCTCCCGGGGGGTGAGGGTGGACAGCACGTCCACCAGCTGCTCCTTGAGCAGGGTGAAGGACGCGGCCTCAGAGGGCTCGGAGGCGTCCTCGTCGGGGATGAAGTCGCCCAGGTGACTGTCCTCCTCCTCACCGATGGGGGTCTCCAGCGACACCGGCTCCTGGGCGATTTTCAGAATCTCCCGCACCTTCTCCACCGGCATACCCATCTCCTCGGCGGTCTCCTCGGGGCTGGGGTCGTGGCCCAGCTCCTGCAAAAGCTGCCGGTTCACCCGGATGACCTTGTTGATGGTCTCCACCATGTGCACCGGGATGCGGATGGTCCGGGCCTGGTCCGCGATGGCCCGGGTGATGGCCTGGCGAATCCACCAGGTGGCGTAGGTGGAGAACTTATAGCCCTTGGTGTAGTCGAACTTCTCCACCGCTTTGATGAGGCCCAGATTGCCCTCCTGGATCAGATCCAGGAACAGCATCCCCCGGCCCACGTACCGCTTGGCGATGGATACCACCAGCCGCAGGTTGGCCTCCGCCAGCTGCTGTTTGGCCCGCTCGCCCCCCTTGACGGCCTTTTTCAGCTCCTTCATCATCTCTTTGGGGATGTCCTCGCCGGATCGTTCCAGCTCCGCCAGCTGCTCCTTGGCCGCCGCGCCGGCCCCCATGGCCTGGGCCAGCTCCACCTCCCGCTCGGGGGTGAGCAGATCCACCTTGCCGATCTCCTTCAGGTACATCCGCACCGGGTCGTCGATGGCGAAGGAGTCCACCAGCGTGTTGGGGTCCACGATCTCCTCCTCGGGGATCTCCTCCAGCTCGGCGGCGGGGGGCAGGATGTCGTCGTCCAGCTCGGGGGGGAAGTCGTCCCCGGCGGTGTCGATGCCCAGGTTTTCCAGCACGTCGTACACCTTGTCCAGCTGGTCGCTCTCCAGGCTGATGGAGTCCAGCGTCTCCATCATCTCGCCGGAGGACAGCTTGCCCTTTTTATAGCCGGTGTCGATGAGCTCCAGCAGCTTCTCGCCGTTCTGGACCCCCTCGATCATTTTGCTCAGTTCCGCCTTGGCTGCCTCCAGCTTTTCGGGGCTGGCCTGGGCGTGGGGCACGGCCTCCGCCTTTTTCACGGTCTTTTTCTTTTCACTCATTGGTCGCTCATCCTCCATAGGCTTTTTTCTTTTTCAGCGCCTGCTGTAACCCGTTCAGGTCCTCCGCGCTATGTATATTCCCCCTGCGGTGTTCCGCAAGGATGGTTTGCTTGCAGTCCTCCAGCGCCTCCCGGGCGGTGTTCCGGGCCTGGGGCTGCTGGGCGGCGGCGGTGAGCCCGTCCAGCTCCTCCGGGGCCAGCTGCCCCTCCAGCGCCGGGAGCGTCACGCTTCTGCCCTCCCGCCAGCGCTGGCGCAGAAGGCCGTACGCCTTGCCCAGGTGGGGGGCGGAAAAGTGCTCCGGCTCCAGCTCCCCCAGCTCGCTGAACAGCTCCGGGTCCAGCAGCACCACCCGCAGCACCCCCTCCTCCGCCCGGGCGGAGCGGACGTTGGCGTACCGGAGGTCCCGGCTCTTGGGCTGGAGCTGCCGGGCGGGGGCCAGGCTCTGGCGCTCCTCCTGCCTGCGGGCCTGGCGGCGGTGCCTCTGCCGCAGACGGTCCACCTCCTGAAGCACCGCGTCCTTGGACACCTTGGCCTCCCCGGCGCACCGCCCGGCGTAGACCTCCCGCTCCACAGGACTGGGCAGGCCCGCGATCACCTCCGCCGCCGCCTGGAGATAGGCCGAGCGCTGGTCGTCCCGGCTCAGCTCGAACTGGGCGCGCACCACGTTCAGCCGGTACTCCGCCGAGTTGGCGCTCTGGTTCATCAGGCCCTCAAAAGCCTCGGGGCCGAAGCTCTTGATGTAGTCGTCCGCGTCCTGCTTGCCCTGCGTGCCGTCGGGCAGCTGCTTTTTGGGCAGGCGCAGCACCCGCACGCCCACGTCCGAGTTCTTCAGCAGGGCGATGGCGCGCTGGGTGGCGTCCTCCCCGGCGGCGTCGTTGTCGTAGCACAGCACCAGCTCCTTGGTATACCGCCCCAGCATACGCGTGTGCTCCTCGGTGAGGGCGGTGCCCATGGTGGCCACCGTGTTGTCAAAGCCCGCCTGATGGAGGGTAATCACGTCGATATTGCCCTCCACCAGGATGAAATTGGGGCGCTTGGTGTTTTTGGCGTAGTTCAGGCCGTACAGGATGGACCGCTTCTTGAAAATGGCGGTCTCGGGGGTGTTGAGGTACTTGGGGGTGGAGTCGTCCATCACCCGGCTGGTGAAGCCGATCACGTCCCCTCGCACGTCGATCACCGGGAGCATCAGGCGGTTGCGGTATTTATCGTACACCCCGCCGCTCTTCCCCGCCACCGCCAGCCCCGCGTCGATGAGGTCGGCCTTGTCATACCCCTTGTCCCGCATGGCGGTGATGAGGGTGTCCCACGCGTCGGGGGCGGCCCCCAGGCCGAACCGGGCGGAGAACTTGGGGCTGATGCGCCGCTTGTCCCGGATGTAGGCGGCCACCGCCGCCCCCCGGGGATCGGACAGCATGGAGCGGTAAAACCGGGCGGCCTCCTTATTGAGCTCCAGGATGCGCCGGCGCTTTTCCCGCCAGGCCCCGCCGCCGGGGTCGTCCTCGGGCACCTGCATGCCCTCCCGGTCCGCCAGCTTGCGCACCGCCTCCGGAAAGGGCAGGCTGTCCATCTCCATGACAAAGCGGATGGCCCCGCCCCCCTTGCCGCAGCCGAAGCAGTGAAAGATCTGCTTGGACTCGTTGACGGAAAAGGATGGGGTCTTTTCGTGGTGGAAGGGGCACAGGCCCCAGTAGTTGGCCCCCTTTTTGGTCAGGGGCAGATAAGACGAGACCACGTCCACAATATTCAGCCGGCCGTTCAGCTCGTCCAAAAACGATTCGGGTATGGCCATGGCCTCACCTCCTGATAATAGCCATTTTTTCCTTATTTTATCACTGTTTTGTGAAATCAGCCCTCCAGCGGCATCCCCCGGAACACCTCTCCCAGCTCCACCGCCTCCACGCTCCCGGCGGACAGCTCGGTCATCTGGGCGCGAAAGGCGTCCACGCTCCCCTCGGGCAGCAGGGCGCGGACGGTGACGGCGGCGGCGTACTCAATCTCCCCCGCCATGCCCCCCTGCGCGGCGCAGGCCAGCTTCACCCGCTCCAAAAGGCTGTAGGGGCACTCCACCGCCAGCTCCACCCAGCGGCGCACGGCGGAAATGCCCGCGGCGTCCAGCGCGTCCTTGGCCCCCTGGGTGTAGGCTCGGACCAGTCCCCCCGCCCCCAGCAGAATCCCGCCGAAGTAGCGCGTCACCACACAGCACACGTTGGTGACTCCCGCCTTCTGGAACACCCCCAGCATGGGCTGGCCCGCCGTACCCTGGGGCTCGCCGTCGTCGGAGTAGCGCACCGGGCCGTCCTTGATGAGGTAGCACCAGCAGTTGTGCCGGGCGTCGTGGTACTTCTTTTTCATCTCGTCGATATGGGCGCGGGCCTCCTCCTCCGACTCCACCGGCCAGACGTGGCCGATGAAGGTGGAGCGCTTTTCGGTGAATTCCGACTCAGAGGGCCTCGTTGGGACCAAATACTCTGTCATAGCTTTCCTCTCTTGCCGCCGCGCCGCGAAGCGGTCAGGCCGCCCCGCCGCATCTCCGCGCTTCTATTTTACCACCCATCCCTTCGGGATGAACAGGCTGGTGAACTGCTCCACGGCGTAGGTGTCCGTCATGCCCGCGATGTAGTCCAGCACCGCCCGGGCGGGACCCTCCCGCATCAGGATGTCCTGATACTCGGGGGGCAGCTTGTCCGTGTGTTTCAAATAGTATTCGTACAGCAGGCAGATCATGTCCTCCGCTTTGCCCTCCTCCCCCTTGGCCAGGGGGTTGAAGTAGACGGACTGAAACATGAACTGCTTCAGCTCCTCCATGGCCTGGGCCACCGGAGGGGACTGCCGGATGACGTCCCCCTGGGCGCTTTCCCGGATGATGTCTATGCACAGCGCCTCAATCCGCTCCCCGTGGGTGAAGCCCAGGACCTGGGATATGCGGACGGGTATGTCGGTGGGGAAGATGATGCCCCCCCGCATGGCGTCGTCGATGTCGTGATTGATGTAGGCGATTTTATCGGCAAAGCGCACCAGCTGGCCCTCCAGCGTGTCCGCGGGGCGGCCGGCGGTGTGGCAGAGGATGCCGTCGCGCACCTCGTGGCACAGGTTCAGTCCCTCGCCGCCGTTCTCCAGCCGGTCCACCACCCGCAAGGACTGCTCGTAGTGGCGGAAGCCCCCCTCCACCATCCGGGACAGGGCCCGCTCTCCGGCGTGGCCGAAGGGGGTGTGGCCCAGGTCGTGGGCCAGGGCGGCGGCCTCGGTGAGGTCCTCGTTCAGCCCCAGCCCCCGGGCCATGGTCCGGGCGATGCGGGACACCTCCAGGGTGTGGGTCATTCGGGTGCGGTAGTGGTCCCCCTCGGGCTGGAGGAACACCTGGGTTTTGTGCTTCAGCCGCCGGAAGGACTTGCAATGGACCACCCGGTCCACGTCCCGCTGAAAGCAGGTGCGCATGGGGCAGGGCGGTATGTCCACCGGGCGCCCCCTGGAGCCGGCGGACAGGCAGGCGCGGGGCGAAAGGGTCTGGCGCTCCAGCGCCTCGGTGCGCTCCCGGATGGTTTGCTCCATACCAGTTCCCTCCTGTTTCAGCAGTACGCGTAATTGCCGTCTATTACTTATACTCTTTCCGTTGGAAAAAACCTTTTTTATTTTCAAAATTTTTTTTGCGGGGAAAAATCCGGGGTCTTTTTCGCGGCGCAAAAAATTAGGGCTTTACAAACCCAGAAAATTGTGGTAGAGTATCGAAAGTTTGGGCATATCCAAAATACGACATAGGAGGCGTTCACATGGAGAAGCAGAAAAACCGCCAGACGCTCTCTCTGGCAGCCAAAATGGGGATTTCACTGGTCTGCGGCCTTGCGGCCGGAGTGCTGCTGTTGTTCCTGCGGGAATCCCTGTCGGCTTCGGGCGGCGAAGCGGTTTGGAAGACCGTCAATGACCTTTTGTTCCAGGATATCACCGCGCAGGGGGCGGAAAAGGCCCTCGGTATTTTCTATTTGATCGGCCAGCTGTTTATCCGTTCCCTCCAGCTCATCATCGTACCGATGGTATTTACCTCTATTACTTTGGCGATTGGACAGATATCGGACACCAGAACGTTGGGGCGTATTTCCGCCAAAACATTGATCTGGTTCCTAATCTGTTCTTTTTTTGCGCTGATTCTGGCCTGCGGCGTCGGCAGCGCGCTGTATAACGCCGGCCTCTTCACCGCCCACGTGGAGGGACTCACCGGCAGCGCCGGCTCCACCGGCTCCAACCCGCTGAACGTGATCCTGAACATGGTGCCCGCCAATATCGTCACCGCCTTCGGCAGCAATACGGCGGTGCTGGCGGTGGTTTTCCTGGCGGTGTGCCTGGGCCTGGCCATGAACGCGCTGGGCGAGGAAAAGACCGCCACCCTGCGCAAGCTGGTCCAGGAGCTCAACGACGTGGTGGTGGTGTTCCTCAACTACGTGGTCAACAAGTTCGGCCCCTTTGCCATCTTCGTGCTGCTGGTGCGCACCTTCGCCACCTACGGCGTCAACCACTTGAAGCCCGCCTTCGCCTACGTGGTGGCGGCGGTGGTTCTGCTGCTGCTCTACCTCATCGTGGGCTATCCGCTGATCGTGGCGGTGGGCGCTCGGAAAAACCCCGTCACCTTCCTGTGCAAGATCAGCAAAGTGGCGGTGTTCGGCTTCTCCACCTCCTCCAGCGCCGCCGCCCTGCCCCTCAACTACAAGACCTGCACCGAGGATCTGGGCGTGGACGAGACCATCGCCTCCTTCGTCCTCCCCCTGGGCATGACCATCAACATGAACGGCACCGCCATCATGCAGGTCATCGCCACGGTGTTCATCGCGGGCTGCGCCGGGTACTCCCTGAGCCTCACCCAGCTCATCGTCATCGCCGTGCTGGCCCTCATCGCCTCCGCGGGCACCCCCGCCGCGCCGGGGGCGGGCGCCATCGTGCTGTTCACCATCCTGTCCGGCGTGGGCTTCGTCAACGAGGGCGCGCTGCTGGCCTACTCCCTCATCCTGGCCATCAACCGGCCCATCGAGATGCTGGTGACTGCCCTGAACGTGGTGGGCGACGCCGTGACCAGCATCTGCGTGGCCAAGAGCGAGGGCCTGCTGGACAGCGGGAAGTACGACCGGCCGTAATCCGGCCCTCACACTACATTTAATAGGAGGTGCCCCCATGGGCAAGGACGTCATCATCGCGCTGGATCTGGACAGCCGGAAGAAGGCGCTGGACTTTTTGGACGGTTTCTCGGAGGAGAAGCCCTTTGTGAAGATCGGCATGGAGCTCTACTTTGCCGAGGGCCCCGCCGTCGTCCGGGAGATCAAGGCCCGGGGCCACAAGATTTTCCTGGACCTGAAGCTCCACGATATCCCCAACACCGTGAAGCGCTCCATGGCCCGGCTGTCTGAGATGGACGTGGACATGGTAAACCTCCACGCCGCCGGCACCAAGGCCATGATGGAGGCCGCGCTGGAGGGACTCACCCGACCCGACGGCACCCGGCCCATCCTCATCGCCGTCACCCAGCTCACCTCCATCAGCCAGGAGCGGATGGAGCGGGAGCTGCTCATCGAAAAGCCCCTGGACCAGGTGGTCATGCACTACGCCCAGTGCGCCGCCCAGGCCGGACTGGACGGCGTGGTGTGCTCCCCCCTGGAGGCCGGCAAGGTCCACGACGCCTGTGGAAATAGCTTCCTCACCGTCACCCCCGGCGTGCGCTTTGCCGAGGGCCCCGCCGGAGATCAGGCCCGGGTCACCACCCCCGCCCGCGCCCGGGAGCTGGGCAGCGACTACATCGTGGTGGGCCGCCCCATCCTCCAGGCCGCCGACCCCGCGTCGGCCTACCGCCGCTGCGTAGAGGAATTCGTGGGCTGAGGCCCCAAAACCCATAAAGAAAGGTGACAGATATGACCACGCCAGACGCTATTGCCAAAACCATCGCCCAAGACCTGCTGGAAATACGCGCGGTGTTCTTCCGCCCCCAGGAGCCTTTCCTCTGGGCCAGCGGCATCAAGAGCCCCGTGTACTGCGACAACCGCCTCACCCTCACCGCGCCCAAGGTGCGCGGCGACGTGGAAAACGCCCTGGCCGAAACCATCCGCCGGGAGTACCCCGGCGCAGAGGTGCTCATGGGCACCGCCACCGCCGGCATCGCCCACGCCGCCATCACCGCCCATCTGCTGGGCCTGCCCATGGGCTACGTCCGGGCCGGGCAGAAGGACCACGGCCGTCAGAACCAGATTGAGGGCCGGCTGGAGCAGGGCCAGAACGTGGTGGTGGTGGAGGACCTGATCTCCACCGGCGGCAGCGTCATCGAGGTGGTGGACGCCATCCGGGAGGCGGGCGCCCAGGTGCTGGGCATCGTGAGCATCTTTACCTACGGGATGAAGAAGGGGCTGGACCGGCTGGCCGCCGCCGGTGTGCGCAATGTGAGCCTCACCGACTTCGACACCATCGCCCACGAGGCCGCCCTGGGCGGCTACATCGCCCCCGAGGACATCACCCGCCTCCTGGCCTTCCGGGACAATCCCTCCGACGAGAGCTGGATCGCCAAGGCCGGCTCCCCTCAGCCGTGACGCCCCAATGTTCGGCAGACGCAGAAAACGGCAGGTCCCGCCCTATGATAAAACCGGAAAGGTCCCCGTCATCCGCTCCAGCATCTGCACCGGGGAGCAGGTGGCCGGCTTCAAGGACCTGTCCAGCGGCAGATTTGAGGAGCTGATGCTCATTCGCAGCGGGGCCGACCTGCTGGAATTCACCCGCCTGTACCAGGTGGAGGAGGACGAGATCGGGCGGGAGTGGTGAGCCCATCCGCCGCAGCGCAAAGCCCGGAGTTCCCTTGCGGGACCCCGGGCTTTGTGATGCCATCCGGTAAAAAAATCCGCAGAAACACCGATTCTGATTGACAGGGCCGTCTCGGCATATTACAATGTAATCCCACATAATTTCTTAATTTACATAACGTGGGATCGTTCAGTAAGGAGTGGCAAACATGAAAGCAGCAAAGCGATTGATTTCCTGGGCGCTCAGCCTGTGTATGGCGGGCTCCCTCTGTCTGGCGGGCCTGCCTGCCGCCGGCGCGGCAGCCGCCCCAGCCCTCACCGGCTCCATCGGGCTCACCCTCCGGTTCGACCTGCCCCAGACGCCGGATAACGCCGCGGGCCGGAACATCCTGCTCCAGGTGACCGGCGGCGGGAAGAACCTGAGCGTCCCCCTGCCCGGCGGGCAGGGAGAGGGCGTCTTTGTCCAGGCAAAAAATCTGGACGGCGCGCCCCTCAGCGGTGAAAACACCGTGGGCTATTACCAGGCGGAGCTCACCGGCCTGCCCGCCGGGCAGGAGTACCAGGTAAAGCTCACCGGAACGGGCTATGCCACGTTCCAGACCTCCGTGACGCTTGACGGCTACTCCAAGCACCTTGTCGTCGGCACCGGGGACGGCACCTTCTCCCTGGGCGACGTGAACGGCGACCAAAAGGTGGACACCCGCGACCTGACCGCCCTGGACGCCAAGCTGAACCAAACCCTCAGCGCGTCCGACCTGGCGGTCTTTGACCTCAGCGGAGACGGCAAGGTCGATATCACCGACCTCACCTATGTCAACCGCAACGCGGGCAACAGCGGCCAGCCCTGGGTGCTGGACACCGCCGCCATCGTCCCCGCCCAGCTGGACGCGGCCGGCCTCTCCCTCTCCGGAGGGGACGGCGCCGACCTGTTCCAGGGGGACAAGTCCGTAACCATCACCCCCCAGCCGGGCGCCCCCCTGGCCCTGCCCATCACCCTCAACGCCGCCGCGGGGGTGGAGACGCGGGAAATCCGCATCACCTGCCCCGACGCCGACGGCTCCATCCAGAAGGGCGAGGCCGCAGTGGAGCTGGCCGACGGCAGCACCCTCACCGTCCCCTTTGATATCACGCCCCCCGACGGAGTCCACGCCATCGGTGAGGTGGAAGGCCAGCGGGTGGTCACCATCGACCTGGGCAAAAAAGTGGCGGTGAAAAAAGTCACCATCACCGTCACCGCCACCCAGGGCGGCACGGATTTCGCCGTGGTGCGCAAAATCGAATTCCTCAAGGAAATCGTGCCGGAAAACCCCAAAAACGATCAGGTCCAGGGGCTCACCGCCACGCCGGGCAGCGGTCAGGTGACGCTGCAGTGGAGCGCGGTGCGCAATGTCACAGGCTACATCATCGACTACGGCGCCGACGGCAAGCTGGACAAGCAGATGTCCGCCGCCGCCACCAGCGCCGTGGTCACGGGGCTTGAAAACCTGAAGCCCTGCCAGTTCCGGGTCACCGCCGTCAACGGCGACTGGAGGGGCTCCCCCTCCCAGGTGGTGTCCGCCACCCCGGAGCCGGGCAGCGTGCCCGGCGCGCCCTCCAACATCTCCGTCACCGCCGCCGACCAGTCCCTGCGCCTGAGCTGGGGCAAGACCAAGGACGCGGCCTACTACCAGGTGTTCTACCGCGAGGCGGGCCAGAGCGCCTTCACCCAGTTCGGCGGCAATGTGTCCGGCACCGCCGCCTTCATCACCGGGCTGACCAACGGCGTCACCTATCAGGTGGCGGTGAAGGCGGGCAATGGCAAGGGCGTCGGCCCCTACTCCGCCACCGCCTCCGGCACCCCTCAGCGGGAAGAGCTGGCCATGCCCGAGCTGCCCCAGGAGGACCGCATCGACAGCGGCCTTATCGAGTCGGTGGTCATGACCGATCCCAGCAATGTGGACCGGAAGCTCTGCCCCAGCTTCAGCGTGGAGCAGGTGCTGGACGGCGACGCGGCCACCTATTGGGTGGCCCAGAGCTGGGGGCAGAACAGTCATTTCACCTACACCTTCCGCCAGCCCCAGGACATGAATTACGTCATCCTGGTGCCCTATCTGGCCGGAAACTACAAGTACGCCCTGCGCTCCTACACCGTGACCGCCAAGGACGATCAGGGCAATGAGCTGCTCAGCGAGACGCTGTATTCCGCCCCCTCCATGGACGCCCAGAAGGGCTACCTGGTGCTGCCCTTCGCCCCGGTGCAGGGGGTCAAGTCCCTGTCCATCTCCCTCAACGAGTGGGAGGGCAATGGCTGCCGGGTGAGCATTGCCGAGATGGCTTTCTATGAGAGCGACAGCTTGGCCCAGGACATCGCCGGCCTGTTTTCCGACGGTACCTTCACCGCCCTGGCCGACGGCGTGAACGCGGACACCATCAGCGCCCTCTCCACGCGGCTGGAGGCTAAGGCCGACTTCTATCTGGACCTGGCCCGCCTGCGTGACGAGCTGAACCTGGCCCAGGCCCTGCTGGACGGCGACTCCTCCGCCCTGGGCGTGGTCAAGAGTGATTTCCAGAGCCGGGACGGCGGCAAGGACAGCCAGTACGGCCAGTCCGCCAGCAGCCTGCAGCCCCTGGGCGCGTCCGCCCGGGCGGGGGCCACTGTGGCCGTCTATGCCCAGCTGCCCTCCGACAAGCCCGTGTACGTGGTCCCCACCCAGTACTTCGGTGAGTCCGGCATATGGCGCGGCAAGGCCGTCCAGCTGGTGAACGGGCGCAATTACATCACCGTACCCCAGATCGGCTCCCTGGACGCCGAACGGGGCGGCCCGCTTTACCTCACCTACGCCGGAGCCAATCCGGAGCAGATCAAGCTCCAGGTCCGTGTGGACAATAACTCCTTCGCCGTGCCCGTGCTGGAGCTGTCCGGCTGGTACGGCATGGACGATGCCGCGCGCAAGGCCGCCATCCAGAGCTATGTGACCCAGCTGCAATCCTATGTGGGCGGGCTGAACTCCAGCGATCTCACCGTGGACGTGCGCAACGTCACCGAGATCTCCACCCCCAGCGTGCTGCTGTCCATCCCCGCCTCTCAGACGCTGTCCGGGCTGAAGGGCTCCAGCCGCAGCACGGCGGAGATGGTCCAGGCCATGTACGACAACGTGCTGGCCTGGGAGGACGTGCTCTTTGCGGCCAATAAGGTCCAGGGCATCATCCCCTCCCAGCAGGACATGGCCAGCTACCGCTACCCCATGTCCACCCGCCAGAACATCCGCTACATGCGCATGTTCGCCGGAGCCTTCATGTACGCCGCCGGCAGCCACGTGGGCGTGGGCTGGGGCTCCACCACAGGGCTGGTGTGCGGACGGCCCGTGTCCGTCACCGGCCGGGGCAATCCTAACAGCCTGTTCGGCTGGGGCATCGCCCATGAGATCGGCCACAACATGGACAAGCTGGGCAAGGCCGAGATCACAAACAACATCTACTCCCTGGTCATTCAGGCCTATGACGGCGGCTCCATGGCCATGCCCACCCGGCTGACCTACAGCAATATCTGGCCCGCCATCTACGACAAAACCTCCTCCGCGCGGCCTGGCTCCGCCGGAAACGTGTTCGTCCAGCTGGGCATGTACTGGCAGCTCCACCTGGCCTACGACGAGGCCGGCCAGCCGCTTCAGTTCTTCAACCGCTTCTTCACCGCCTGGAAGGCCGGGGAGTACGGCGGCTATACCTCTGACGAACGGGTGGCCCTCATCGCCTCCAAGACCGCCGGGAAGGACTTGACCCAGTTCTTCACCCGCTGGGGCCTGGCCCTGGGCGAGGACGCGAAGCAGATCATGGCCGCTCTGCCCGGCGAGACCCGGGCCATCTGGTACCTCAACGACGAGTCTTACGCCGCCCGCCTCAACGGGGACGAGAGCGGTGAGCTGTCCGTCACCGTATCCGCCAAGACGGAGAAGAACACGGCCGTGCTCACCATCCAGGGCGGCACGGAGGACATTCTGGGCTACGAGATCCGCCGCAACGGCCAGCCCATCGCTTTCACCACCGAACCCACCTACACCGACGATCTGGGCCCGGCCAACAATTTGACCTATACCTACTCCGTCGTCCCCGTGGACAAGCTGGGCGCCATGGGCGCTGAGGCCCAGGCGGACGAGGTGCGCATCGCCTGGGATACCGCCATTGACTCCAGCCTCTACACCAGCAAGCGGCAGGACGACGGCACGCTCGTCCTCACCCTGTCCAAGACCGTGCCCGTCACCGGCGTGAAAATCACCGGCGCTGAGGATATGAGCGGCAGCTACAAGGTGGAAGTCACCGCCGACGGCCAGAACTGGACTACCGCCAAGCTGGGCGCCCTGTCCGGCGCGGAGACCGTGGCCTACTTCACCAAGCCCGGGGCGGACGCCGGCGACAGCCGCATCTGGACCTATGACGCTTCGGCGGTGCGCATCACGGGGCTGCCCGAGGGGGCCGGCGCCATCCTGCTGGACTACCCCGGCGACCGGGTGGACTTCTACCCTGACGCCGCCGTGGGCAAGCTCAAGTCCGACTACCGCTACGGCGATGGGGAGGATCAGGTGATCCCCGCCGGCACGCTGGTGGTGGTGGGCTCCTACCGGGGCGACCCCGGCTATAACACCGTGGAGCTGGAAGTCCGCTACAGCACCGTGGAGGAGGCCGCCGAGCCCGAGTACGACGCCTCCGGCGCGCCCAAGGAGGATTACGTGCAGCGGTCTATGAACGGCTACGCGCTTCTCTTCGCTGAGGTGCCCCAGGGCGGCAAGGTGAGCGACATCAGCGACGGCTTCTGGATCTTCGTGCCCGACCTGGAGGCGGAAAAGGAGCTCAACAAAGACGCCGGCATCTCCCAGGACCTCAACACCGAGAGCGGCGAGCTGGAGGAAAACAACAATCCCACCCAGCTGCGGGCGGTATTCTACCGCACCGACGACCCCAACAGCGCCGACAGCAAGCGGCTGACCAGCCAGACTCTGTGGATCAGCTTCCCCGACTATGATACCCTGCCCGAAATCGTCCTGACGGGCGCGGGCGTCCAATGAGGAGGACCATGCCCATGAAACGCACCCTTTCTCTGCTCCTGTCCATCGCCCTGGCCGCCACGCTGCTGGTGTGTCCGGCGGCCGCGGCGGCCACCTCCGCCTCCGCGCCCTGGGCCCAGGTGAGCGGCCAGTCCATCGCCCTTCAGGGACTGCCCGGGCACTATAACGGCATCCAGCTCACCCTGACGCTGAACAAGCCGGCCGACAGCGGCTTCCAGTTCGCCCCCTCCCTGTCCGGCGCAGACTCCCATACCTTCTGCACCGCCAGCGGAAATACCCTCACCCTCTACATCTCCTCCAAGGGCCTGCTCAACCAGGGCGGCGCCCTGGCCCTGGGCTCGCTGGCGGGCCAGGGGCTGTCGGTGAGCGCCGTCTCGGCGCTGAAGTTCACCACCCTGGCCTCCGACCCCGCCGACACCGGGGAAATTACCTACGACCGGGTGGAGATCCGCACCGGCTCCAGCCAGGGCGGTTCCAGCTCCGGCTCCAGCGGAGGCAGCTGGGGGGGCAGCTGGGGAGGAGGAGGCGCGCTCACCTACCCGGTGGGCACGTCCGTAAGCTCCGGCGGCGGGGTGCAGATCAGCTCCACCCACGCCGCCCCGGGGGAGACCGTCACCCTCGCCACCGCCCCTGAGCGCGGCTACATTCTCAACTCCCTGTCCGTCACCGACAGCGCGGGGCGTCAGGTGGCCGTCGCCCGCCTGGGGGATGGAAAGTGGTCCTTCGTCATGCCCGCCGGCGGCGTCACCGTATCCGCCACCTTCTCCCCGGCCCAGAGCAGCGCCCTTCCCTTTGCCGACGTGGCCCAGGGGGACTGGTTCCGGGACGCCGTGGCCTATGTCTACGCCGCCCAGCTGATGAACGGCACCGAGCCCGGCCTCTTCGGTCCCGGGGACACCACCACCCGCGCCATGATCGTCACCATCCTTCACCGCTATGAGGGCTCTCCCACGGCGGGGATACCCGGCTTCCCAGATGTGCCCCGGGGCGAGTATTACGCCGCCCCCGTGGCCTGGGCCGCCGCCAACGGGGTGGTCAACGGCTATGAGACCGGCCTGTTCGGCCCCGAGGACCCCATCACCCGGGAGCAGATGGCCGCCATCCTCTACCGCTACGCCCAGAGCAAGGGGCTGGACGTGAGCGGCAGGGCCAACCTGTCCGTCTACGCGGACGCGTGGCAGATCAGCCCCTACGCCAGAGACGCCATGGCCTGGGCCGTCCACACCGGCCTCATCACCGGGGTGGACAGCTACACCCTCCAGCCCGGCGGCTCCGCCATCCGGGCCCAGGTGGCCACCATTTTGATGCGGTTCTGCCAATACGCGGAGACCCACTGACCTTTGGCCAACATGTCAGGCCCCGGATACTCCAAGCGAGTATCCGGGGCCTTTTTTACCCTATTCGATTTCTTAGATGACCTGCACCGCGCCGCTGGGCAGCACGTTGATGGTCATGCCGTCCCGGACGTACTCCAAAAACTCATCTCCCAGGCTGTCGATGACCGGCATGGCCGTCTGCTCCCCGTCCAGCCACACGTCGGCCAGCACCGCCCCGGCGGCGGCCAGGGAGTCGATGGGCTCGGAGAACAACATGCACGCCGGCTGGCGGCCCATGGAGCAGGCGCAGTACAGCACCAGCCCCCCGGTGGTGGAGCCGATGGTGCGGGGCAGGCACAGAGCCTTGCCCACCATCTCCTTGCCGTAGAGGTCGGGGTTGTTCTGGTCGCCGCAGGTGGCCTTTTTATCCCCGAACTGCAAAGCCTTCTGGAAGGAGGCCAGGGTGTTCAGTCCCCCGTGGGACACCAGGGCCTTGGCGGTGAGTCTGCCGGGCGACACCACTCTGCCTTGAAACTGGCGCATGTCAATTTCCCCCTTTCGTGATCTGGACCAGGATCTCGTCGTCGGTATAATACCGGGCGGTGGTGTAGGTGCGCAGCTTGTTGCTGGAGGTGATGACGGGCATTTTGCCGCTCAGGGGGTTGTTCATATACATCAGCGGGCAGATGTAGCTGAGCACCACCCCGGTCTGCTTCAGCCGCCCGGCGTAGGGCGTGGCTTCGAACTCCTTGATGACCGCCGGGGCGGCGGTGAACACGGTAGGGATGGCCACCTTGTCCCGTCCCGCCTCCTTCAGGCCCTCCTCCACCCGGCAGGTCCAGGTGGTGAGCTGTTCCAGGCTCATGTGGGGGCAGCCCATAAAGCACAGCTTGGGCTTGGCCGCCTTGTTCTTCCACACCACCGGGTAGCTGTCGTATACCCGCTGGAGCTCCGCATCGTCCACCACGTAGGTCTGGGCACCCTCGGCAATCAGCTCCCGGCCCTGGCGCACCGCCTCGGGGGTGATGCCCTCCACGTGGTACAGCCCCACCGCGCCGTTGGAGGCGGTGGCCGCGCCGAAGTCCTTGAGATAGGTCTTGGCCGCATCGTCCAGCGTCCCGCCCAGCCATTGGTCCAGCCCCACGATATAGGGCACGTCCTCCATCACCTTCATGCCGATGGCGGAGCCCAGCAGCTGGGCCTCCGGCTTTTTGGTGGTCTTGATCTCCACAATCCACGCAGCCTTCCGCCCCTCGTCGGTGAGCAGGCCGAAGTAGGGCACGTAGCCCACCACCGAGCCCATCAGGTCGATAATGCCCGAGTTGCGGTTACACCGCGCCCCCAGCACAGAATTGGCGTACACCACGGCGGAGGACTCCGACCAGGACAGCACCTCTCCCTCCTGGGGGGTATTGCCCACCTGGTCCATGTAGCAGGCGCAGGTGAAGGCGTCCCGGTCCATCAGCCCCAGCTTTTGGAGCTGCTCCTCATAGAAGTTCTGCTTGGTATACATGAAGTGGTCGAACACAAAGTTCTGCAAGAACGAGCTGGGCACATTTTTGTCCACCGGCCGGGGGTCGGCGGAGAATTTCTGCTGGGAGGCCGCCCCCTCCGCGATGAGCTTGTCCATCAGCTCATACACCGGCCCCAGGGCCTTGAGCCCAAAGGAGGTCACCAGATGGTTATACCTGCTGGTCACGGGCACCATGGAGTCCGCCCCGAACAGCTCCCCATAGCGCACCAGGGTCTCCATCACCTTGGCCAGGGTCTCCCCCTTTTCCCCGTCCAGAATGGCCTGCTGCTGGGCGGTCAGCTTCATTTTTTCGCTCATGAGCTCCCTCCTCAGATCTTCATGGCCGCCTCATAGGCGTTCCAGACGACGGTTTTCACATTGCCCACCTGCTTGCAGTCGCCCACCAGGCGGATATTCCGCCCCTTGCCCGCCAGCGGCTTGGGCACATAGCCCACCGAGCTGATCACACTGTCGCAGGGCATCTCCACCGTCCTGCCGTCCTTGTCCCGGCACAGCACCCTGTCCTCCTGAACGGCGGTGAGGGTGGTCTCCAGGTGGACGGGCACCCCATGCAGGGCAAACCACTCCCGGAGGTAGGAGCTGTTGGCCAGGCATACGCCCTTCTGGGCCACCAGATCGTTCTTCATCTCGATGATGACGGGCTCTTTCCCCTGGAGGGCCAGCTCATAGGCGATCTCACACCCGGTGAGTCCGCCGCCGATGACGGCCACCCTGTGGCCCACCTGCTTTTCGCCGTTCAAAAAGTCGATGGCCTCCACCATCCGCTGGTGGCCCTGGACCCCCCGCAGGGTGATGGGCTCGGCGCCGGTGGCCACCACCACCTGATCGGTGCCGAAGCGGGTCACGTCGTCCACCTCCTCGTTGAGGCGGACCTCAATGCCTAGCTGCTCCATCTGCCGCTCGTACCAGGCCAGCAGGTCCCGGAGCTTGCCCTTATAGGACTCCGCCCCGGCGGCGACAAACGCCCCGCCCAGCCGGTCCGCCTTCTCGTAGATGATGGGTTCGTGGCCCCGGAGCTTCAGCACCCGGGCGCACTCCATGCCTCCCAGCCCGCCGCCGATGATGTGCACCCGCTTGGGTGAGAGGACCTTGTCGATGTGGTGCTTGTCCCACTGCATCATCTCCGCGTTGACGGCGCAGCGGGCCATGTGCAGGCTGTCGTACAGGTCCTGGTCGTTGGGCACGCCCTCGTAGTGGCACATGTTGAAGCAGCCGTTGTGGCACAGGATGCAGGGGCGGATGTCCTCCTCCCTGCCCGCCGCCAGCTTGGTCACCCAGGCCGGGTCGGCCAGGAACTGCCGGGCAAAGCCCGCGCCGTCTAGGCGTCCCGCCGCGATGGAGTCCGCCGCCGTCCGGGGGTCCAGCCGTCCGGCGCACACCACGGGGATGTCCACGAATTTCTTGATGTGCTCCACGTCGGCCAGATTGCAGTTTTCCGGCATGTAGATGGGCGGATGGGCCCAATACCAGGCGTCGTAGGTGCCGTTGTCGCAGTTGAGCATGTCGTACCCCGCGTCCTGGAGGTATTTGGCCGCGCGCTCCGACTCCTCCATGTCCCGGCCCGCCTCCACGAAATCCTCGCCGGGGAGGGCCCCCTGGCGGAAGCCCTTGGTCTTTGACACCACGCTGTAGCGCAGGGAGACGGGGAAGTCCTTGCCGCAGGCGGCCTTGATGGCCTGGACGATCTCCACCGGGAAGCGGTAGCGGTTTTCAAAGGATCCACCGTACTGGTCGGTGCGCTTGTTCACGTATTTCAGGGTGAACTGGTCCAGCAGATAGCCCTCATGGACGGCGTGGACCTCCACCCCGTCCACCCCCGCGTCCTGGAGGAGCTTGGCGGTCTGGGCGAAGGCGTCTACAAACTCCTGGATTTCCGCCACCGTCATCTCCCGGGAGGGCACCTTGTCCGACCAGCGGTTGGGGGAGGGGCTGGCGGTGGCGGTGATCTTGTCCAGGTCCATGAAGGGCTTGGACAGCGCCCGCAGGGCGGGGTTGGTGTAGAGCATTTCCATCATGGAGCTGATGGTGAAGGACCGGCCGAAGCCTGCGGTGAGCTGGACAAACAGCTTGGCCCCGGTCTTGTGCAGCTCGGGCATCCACGCCTTCAGGTCCTGATACATCTTCTTGTTTTTGTGCAGCCACTGGCCGAACATGGGGTTATACACCGGCTGGCAGCCGGGAAGCACCAGCCCCACGTTGTTCTTCGCGATCTCCATGATGAAGCGGGCTCCGGCCTGGTCGAAGTGGTTCTTCTCCATCCAGCCCAGCAGGTCCGTGCCCCCCATAGAGGTGAGCACCACGCGGTTTTTGAGCTCGCAGTTCCCGATCTTCCACGGGGTAAATAACGGTTCCAGTCTCTGGTCCATAATGCATACTCCCTTCTTTCCGCATAATTGACAATAAGGCATGAGAAAATTATACCGAATTTTGTCAAAAAAAGCAACTGTTTTTCCCCTCCAGGTACAAAGTGCCGCAGTCTGGGACCAGGCGGGAGAAAATTCCCTCCGGCCCGCATATTCCGCTCCCCGCCCCAATAGTCTCTTGCCAGGGGGGGACGCCATGACCATAACCGTTCATCTGGCCCGCCTGCTGGTGCTGGCGGTGATTTTTGTCAACGGCTGGACCGACGCGCCGGGCGCCATCGCCACCGCCGTGGGCTCCGGCGCGCTCAGCTTCCGCCGGGGTGTGTGGATGGCGGCGGCCTGCAATTTTCTCGGTGCTGCCGTGGCCTGCCTGTGCTTCCCCGCTGTGGCCGACACCATCGGGGAACTCGTGGCCTTTACCCGCCCAGAGCAGGCGGCGACCGCCCTCAACGCCGCGCTGCTGTCCATCGTGCTGTGGGCGGTGGCGGCGTGGCGCTTCGGCCTGCCCACCAGCGAGAGCCACGCGCTGCTGGCCGGGCTGTCCGGCGGAGCGCTGGCCCTGGGGGCGGGAGCGGCTCAGCTCAGCCCGGGGGCATGGCTGCGGGCGCTGGCGGGGCTGGCGCTGTCCCTGCCCGCCGGAGTGGCTGCGGGGCGGCTGTTCCGGCAGGCGCTGCGGGAGCGGGTGCGCCGCCCGGCGGCATGGCAGCGGGGGGCCGCCGCCCTCACCGCTCTGCTCCACGGGGTGCAGGACGGGCAGAAGTTCATGGCCCTGCTGCTGCTCACCGACGGCCTGGGTGGAACCGTCCCCGCCTCCCGGCTGTCCCTGGCGCTGCTCACCGCCCTGGTGATGGCCCTGGGCACCGCCCTGGGGGGGAAGCCCATCGTGGAAAAAATGGGCTCGGAGCTGGCCTCCCTCTCCCCCGCCGAGGGGCTGGCGGCGGACCTGGGGGCGGGGGCAGTGCTGATCGTCTGCTCCGCGCTGGGCCTGCCCGCCTCCACCACCCACGCCAAGGTGGCCGCCATCTGCGGCGCGGGCCGCGGGACGGACCGTCGGGTCATGGGCCAGATGGCGGGGGCGTGGGTGCTCACCTTCCCCGCCTGCGGAGGGCTGGCCTTCGCCCTCACCCGGCTGATGATGGGATAAAAAGAACCGGCCCGCGGGCCGGTCCTTTTTATCTTCATTTGTTCCAGTTGAGCACGTCCCGGTTCTTCACAAAGTACTCCACGCCGGAGTACAGCGTGGTCGCGGCAATGACGATGACGCACGTCCAGTCCAGCACCCACATGGGGATGGGCAAGACGGTAAGGTGCATCAGGCACAGGCACACCATGGTGGAGGCCGTCTTGACCTTGCCCGACCAGCCGGCGGCGATCACCCGGCCATTGTCCACCGCCACCATGCGCAGGCCGGACACGGCGAACTCCCGGGCCATGACGATGACCAGCGCCCAGTCGGGGAAGCGGCCCATGGCGCAGAAGCAGGTCATAGCGGTGAGCACCAGCATCTTGTCCGCCAGCGGGTCCATAAACTTGCCGAAGTCCGTCACCAGATTATACTTCCGGGCGATATAGCCGTCCAGCAAGTCAGTGAGGCTGGCCACGACGAACACCGCCAGGGCGGCGTAGTTGTTGCCGGGAAAGTCCAGGTGCCACAGCACCAGGTACACGGGGATGAGGATGACGCGCAGCATGGTCAGTTTGTTGGGTAAGTTCATGGTGTTCCTCCTTTATGTTCCGCCTATTCTTCCATTGCCTCCTGGGCAGCCAGCGCCCAGCTCTCCGGATATTTTTCACGCATATACCGGGTAACGGGATCGTCCGTTCGGACCGCCAGCTCCGGCGTGGGCCGGCAGTGGTACAGCGTCATTCTTCCATCTCCCCCGTCAGGTCCCCATCGGATACGCCGGTGACGCGCACCCACACGAACTCTCCCGCCGGGACCAGCCCCGCCGCCGTGAACAGCACCCGGCCGTCGATATCCGCCGAATCGGCGTAGGTGCGGCCCGCATAGCAGCCCGCCTCAGCGTCAAAGCCCTCGCATAAGACCTCCATGCAGGTGCCCAGCCGGTCCTCGTTATACTGGTCCATGATCCGGGACTGAAGGTCCACCACCAGCTCCACCCGCCGCCCGGCGGTCTCCGGGTCCACCTGGTTTTCCATGGCGGCGGCCAGGGTTCCCTCCTCCGGGGAGAACTGGAATACCCCCGCCCGCTGGAGCTTCTGCTCCCGCAGGAACTGGCACAGCTCCTCGAACTCCGCCTCCCCCTCCCCGGGCAGGCCGCAGATGAGGGAGGTGCGGATGACCACGTCGGGCATAGCGGCCCGCAGCTTGGCGAACAGCGCCTCGATCTCCGCGCGGGTGCTGCGGCGGCGCATGGCCTTCAAAATGCCGTCGTTGGCGTGCTGAATGGGGATGTCCAGATAGTGGACGATCTTCTTCTCCCGGGCGATGACCTCAATCAGCTCGTCCGTCACCGCCTCGGGATAAAGGTAGTGCAGGCGTATCCAGTGAAAGTCCAGCCTGCACAGCTGGGTGAGCAGGCCCGCCAGCGTGGTTCCGTCCCCCAGGTCCAGCCCGTAGCGGGTGATGTCCTGGGCGATGACGATGAGCTCCTTCACGCCGCTGTCCGCCAGCCCCTTCGCCTCCGCCAGCAGGGCGGCCATGGGCCGGCTCCGGTAGCGCCCCCGCAGCCTGGGGATGACGCAGAAGGCGCAGCCGTTGGAGCACCCCTCAGCGATTTTGAGGTAGGCCGTCCAGGGCGGGGTGGTCACCCAGCGCGCCCCGTCCTCGCCGGTGCGGTGGATGTCCCCGAACAGCTCCGGCCGCTCCCCTGCCATCACCCGCTCCACGGCGGCAACGATATCGGTGTAGCTCCCGGTGCCCAACATGCCGTCCACCTCGGGCAGCTCGGCGCGGATGTCATCGGGGTAGCGCTGGCTCAGACAGCCCGCCACCAGCAGCTTTTTCAGCTTCCCCTGGTTTTTCAGCTCCGCCAGCTCCAAAATACTGTCGATGGCCTCGCTCTTGGCCGATTCGATGAAGCCGCAGGTGTTGAGCACCGCCACATCGGCTCCCTCGGGGTCGCCGGTGACGGTGTGGCCCGCGTCCCGGCACAGGGCCATCATCTGCTCGGTGTTCACCAGGTTTTTGGCGCAGCCCAGGGATATAAACGCAACATTCAAGCAAAAAACTCCTCACATTTTCATAAAAGCACAGCAGCCTATGTCCCGATCCCGCCGGAACCCCAGAGACTGGTAAAATGCGGCGATCTCCTGTGTGTCATCCGAAAGCCAGCTCCATCTGGTACACCTCCGGGTAACGCTCCATCAGCGCGCCAAAGAGCATCGTCCCGATTCCTTGACGCTGGTATGGGGGAAAAACCAGCACATCCTGGATAAATACGATGGAAAACCCGTCCCCCACCGCCCGGAGTAGTCCCGTCAGCCTGTCCCCATCATACGCTCCCAGCACCAACAGGGAGTGCTCCAACGCGTTTTTCAGCATATCAGGCCGGTCCGTGTAATTTGTCCAGCCCACAGCGGCATAGAGTGGAAGGATTTCGTCCATATCAAACCGCGTCAGCTCGCGTATTGTCTGCGGAGATTCTCCGTTCACCTTGTCTACCATTCCGATTCCTTCCGGATGCGGTCCAGCGCGGACGAGATTTCATCCCACCCGTATCCCCGCCGGGCCAGATAGTCGGACACCTTCTTCAAATTCTCCCGGGTGGGCTCGGCCCCCCGGAGCTTCTGCCGGGCCAGCTTGACCACCTGATCCCCGTCCGGCTCCCGCTCGTCCATGGCGTCCTCCCAGAACTCCCGGGGCACCCCCCGGCGGTACAGCTCGTCCCGGAGCTTCCGGGGGCCGTACCCCTTGGCGGCGTAGTGGCGCACCACCATGCGGCCGTACTCCTCATCGTTGAGCAGGCCCAGACCGGCGAGCCGGTCCGCCACACCCTCGGCCCGCTCCCGCAGGGCCTCACGCTGGGCCTGCAAAAGCGCCGGATCGGGGCCGTCGTCCAGCTTGTCATAGGGGTACTTCTCCTGCCTCTGCCGGGGCGGGGCGCACAACTTATCCAGCAGCTCCTTCCGGGACATGGGCCGCTGGGCCAGCAGCCCCACCGCCCGTTCCATCAGCCGGGACTGCTCCCCGGCGGCGGTCAGGGCCTCCCCCTCGGCGTCGGACAGCTCCTTGCCGGCGTAGAGGCCCAGGGACACCACGTCCCCCTCCCCCACCCGGACAATGGAGGCGTCGTCCAGCCACACCAGCCAGCGGCCCTGCTTGTGCTGGGAGGGCTCCAGTTTTTCGATTTTCATAAAAGCCTCGCAGAGTTCCGCCGGGGCGTCAGCCCTCGAAGTCCTCGGCGTCCACGTCCACCGCGCGGCCCGCCGCCTTGGCGGCCGCCTGAGACTGCTTGCTCATCAGCTTGTAGGAGTTGGCACGCACGTCCGCCTCCACCTGGGCGGCGATCTCCGGGTTTTCGGCAAAGTATTTCTTCACCGCGTCCTTGCCCTGGCCCAGCCGGGTGTCCCCCATGGAGAACCAGGAGCCGGATTTCTGCACGATGTCCAGCTTGACGGCCAGGTCCACCAGCTCGCCCATTCTGGAGATGCCCTCGCCGTACATGATCTCGAACTCCGCCTCCCGGAAGGGAGGCGCGACTTTATTCTTCACGATCTTGGCCCGGGTGCGGTTGCCGATGATCTCGGTGCCGTTCTTGATGGCCTCAATCCGGCGCACCTCCATGCGCACCGAGGCGTAGAACTTCAGCGCCCGGCCGCCGGTGGTCACCTCGGGGTTGCCATACACCACCCCCACCTTCTCACGCAGCTGGTTGATGAAGATGACGATACAATTGGTTTTGGAGATGGACCCCGCCAGCTTGCGCAGGGCCTGGCTCATTAGCCGGGCCAGCAGGCCCACGTGGGAATCACCCATGTCGCCCTCGATCTCCGCGCGGGGGGTGAGGGCCGCCACCGAGTCCACCACCACCACGTCGATGGCGCCGGAGCGCACCAGAGCCTCGCAGATTTCCAACCCCTGCTCGCCGGTGTCCGGCTGAGAGATGAGCATGGAGTCGATATCCACCCCCAGGGCCCGGGCATAGGTGGGGTCCAGGGCGTGCTCGGCGTCAATGTAGGCCACCTCGCCGCCCCGCTTCTGGGCCTCGGCCACGATGTGGAGGGCCAGAGTGGTCTTACCGGAGGACTCGGGGCCGTAGATCTCAATGATGCGCCCCTTGGGCACGCCGCCGATGCCCAGCGCGATGTCCAGCGACAGTGACCCGGTGGGGATGGCCTCCACCACGATGTGGGAGTTCTCCCCCAGGCGCATGATGGAGCCCTTGCCGTACTCCTTCTCAATCTGGGCGATGGCGGTGGACAGCGCCTTTTTCTTATCTGACGCCGGGGCGGCCGGCTCAATCTGCTTTTTCTTCTCTGCCATGTACGATCATCCTTTCCCGCCGGCGCGTTTTAGGGCCGCCGGCCTCGTTCTATCCTCTATGATACGCCTCTATGTGTCCCATAAAACGGACTTAAAAGGCCCTTTCCCTCCCCAGGCGGAAGCTGTCATTCCGCGTCGGCTTCTAGGGCCTCCAGCAAAAAGCTGACGGGGCGGAAGCCGTCGTTGCAGGAGATCATGGCGGATTTTTTGTTTTTCATCCAGCCGCCGTAAAGATCCCCGCCGCCGTGGGCCAGCGTCATCACGAAGGGGGACATACTGTCCCACGCGCTGACGCAGAAGCCCTCCGGCCTCTCCCAGCCGTTGGCCACAAACACCTGGCCCTCCCGCATATCGCAGGCGTGCTCGATGGGGTTTTCATATTTTTCGATCAGGTCCCCGTAGGAGGCGGTCCTCATCACCGTGATCTTTACCTTTTTCATTCCGGCTTCTCCTCCCGCTCCGTGCTCCCCTCCACGACCCGCCAGTGCATCCCCGGGTCCATGGTGGTCTGGATATCCGCAAAGCCGTTCTCCGCCAGTATGTACTCCACCGCCGGGGCCTGGTCATACCCCACCTCAAAGGCCAGCTTGCCCCCCGGCTTCAGCGCCCGCTTCCACTTTTTCGCGACGGCCCGGTAGAATTTCAGCCCATCCTCTCCCCCGTCCAGGGCCATGCGGGGCTCGTAATCCCGGACGGATGGGTCCAGCCGCCCCACCTCCAGGGTGGGGATATAGGGGGGATTGCAGAGAATGAGGTCGAAGTCCCGCAGGATGCGGGGGGGCGGCTCCAGCGCATCCGCCTGGATAGGATTGACCTGATCGGTCAGGCCGCACCGCCGGATGTTCTGCCGGCACACCCGCAAAGCGTCCTCCGACCACTCCGCCAGAATCACCCGGGTGTTGGGGCAGTTGTCCGCCACGGCCAGGCCCACGCAGCCGCTCCCGGCGCACAGGTCCAGCACCCGGGTCCCGTCGGGCAGGTCCCGGACGAACAGGATGCCCCGCTCCACCAGCGTCTCAGTGTCCGGCCGGGGGATGAGCACGTCCCGGCACACATCCAGCGTCAGGCCGTAGAACTCCCACTCCCCAATGAGGTAGGCCACCGGCTCGCCCTTCATCCGCCGCTCCAGCAGGGCGCGGAAGCGCTTCTCCACCCCGTCGGAGGCGTACAGCGTCAGGTCCCGGAGAAATTCTTCCCGGCTCTTGCCGGACGCGAAGCACAAAAGCTCCCTGGCCTCCAGCTGCGCCTGCTCCACGCCGGCGGCCTTCAGCGCCTTCCGGGCGTCCAGGTATAAGTCGTTATAGGTTGCGGGCATAGACTCACCCCCCAGACTGATTTGCCGGCCCTCTCCGGCTCAGCACGGCGCCGTAGATGTACAGCCCGTCCTCCGCGCCGTTCTCAAAGCGCTTCATCGCCCGCTGCACCGGCCAGACCGTACTCCCGTCCGGCAGGCGTACCGCGATATTCATTTCCCCCATGGGGTCCTCATCATCGGTCAGCCACACGCCGCCCAGCTGGGCGATGAGCGCCTGTCCCATATAACAGCCTACGGCGAACAGCTTGTTCCCCACTCTGCCGTCCAGCAGCCCGCCGGGGCATTGCTGCTCGTCAAAAAAACGGTCCAACTCCCGAAAGCTCTCCACGCTTCCATCCAGCGCGTAGCCGGAATACGCCATGGCCTCCGTCAGCCACGCCGCGGCCTTGGGAATGTCTTGCACCAGGGTGGGCCTGGCTTTGTTCTTTCCCAGCAGCTTGTCCAGCAATCCCATCGCGCTCATCTCCCTTTTCTCACCAGCGGTCCGCGCCCTTCTCCTCGGGCAGCACCCGCTTGAGCGCCTCGATGCCCACCTCGATCATGGAGTCGTCCGGCTCAAAGGTGGTAAAGTTCTGCATCCACATGCCGGGAGCCCGCAGGGCGCGGCACACAGGGCCGTCGTGTCCGCCCACGTAGCGGTTGAACTCGTAGGTCACCCCCACGATAATGGGAAGCATCAGCAGGTGCAGCGCCATACGGAGGAAGGTGTTCTCGATCTCCAGCGGCGTGAAGATGACAATGGACAGGAAGATGGACACCGCAATGACCACAAACAGAAAGCTGGTGCCGCACCGGGGATGGTGCCGGGGCTGCCTGCGGACGTTTTCCACCGTCAGCTCCAGGCCGTTCTCATAGCAGTAGATGGTCTTATGCTCCGCGCCGTGGTACTCAAATACCCGGTGGATCTCCCTCGTCTTGGAGCACAGGTAGAGGTAGATCATGAAGATGACCACCTTGAGCACCCCTTCGATCACCGAACGGGCCCACAGGGGCATGGTGGTCCACGCCAGCCCGATGAGCCCCGTCAGCGCGGTGGGCAGCAAAATGAACAGCCCGATGGAAAACACGATGCCGATGACCGCCGCCAGGGTGACGATGATGGCCACGGCCTTCTCATCCTCAAAGTGCTCACTGATCCACTTGTCGATGCCGGTGAGCTCCTCTTCCTCCGCCGTGCCGTCGTCGGACAGCTCGGCGGAGCGCATCAGCGCCTTCATCCCGTGGACCATGGAGCCGCCGAAGATGAACAGTCCCCGGAGGAAGGGCAGCTTGGCCAGCCCGGACCGGGGCTTGACCTCCTCCTCCTCAATGACCAGCTGTCCGTCCGCCTTGCGCACCACCATAGCCCGCTTGCCGGGGCCCTGCATGAGGATACCCTCCAGCAGGGCCTGACCGCCGCAGGTGGTCTTAAATGGGGTGCACTTTCCGTCTTGTTTTGCCATTGTCGTTCTCCTTTGCGCCGCCGCGTTTTCCTCAGAATGCCAGAAGCGGTGGGAAAACACGCGTTTTTTACTTTTGCCCGGCTGTCTTTCGTCTATACGCTTTCCACCCCGATGGGCAGCCGGATGGTGACCACACAGCCCCCGCCGGGAGCGTTCCCGATGCTCAGCGAGCCGTTGTGGCTGTTCACGATCTCGTCGCACACGGCCAGGCCAATGCCCGACCCACGGGCCTTGGAAGAGCCTTTATAGAACTTGTATTTGATGAAGGGCAGCTCCTCCTCGGGCACGCCGGGGCCGTGGTCCCGGATGCGTATTACCACGGTCTCCTCCTCTCTGCCCACGGACACCTCGATCCGGCCGCCGGACCCGCCGTGCTTGTCCGCATTGTCCAGCAAATTGCAGAACACCTGGCGCAGCCGCTCCGGGTCGCCGCTGATGAGGGGCAGCTCCTCCAGGCACTCGGTGTAGTCCAGCTCCAGCCCCTTCCGGCGGAAGAACTCCCGATAGGTATACACCGCGTCCTCCAGCTCGGCCACAATGTCGATGGGCTCCACCGACAGGTTGAACCGCCCCGTCTCCATCCGGGAGAACTCCAGCAGCTCCTCCACCATGCGGGTGAGGCGCTGAGCCTCGGACACAATGATGCCCATGCCCTTTTTCACGTCGGCGGCGTCCCGGACCTCGCCGTTATACAGCGTCTCGGCCCAGCCGCTGATGGCGGTAAGGGGGGTGCGCAGCTCGTGGGATACGGAGGAAATGAACTCCGACTGGGTGCGCTCCGCCTGGTCGATCTTCATGGACATGTCGTTGATGCTCTCCACCAGCTCGCCCATCTCGTCGTTGGACTCCTTTTCCATCTGCACGCCGTAGCTGCCCGCGGCGATGCGCTTGGCGGTCTCCGTCACCCGGATCACCGGGTCCAGCACCGACCGGATGAAGTAGGACGCGATGAGCCCCATCACGATCAGGATGGCCAGCCCAATGGCGGAGGTCATGGCCACAATGCGCACCATCTGGTCGTGGACCTGCCGCAGGGAGGTGGCCATGCGCACCACACCCACCACCACGCTGTTGTAGATCACCGGCGCGCAGGCGGAGATCACGTCGTCCCCGGTGTCCGGGTCCTGTCCGATGTGGGTGCGCACCCGCTTTTCCGAGATGGACGCGGACACGTCGGGGCTGTGGGCGGCGGCGCCGGATATGTCCATCATAGAGGACATGAGCACCCGGCCATTGGCGTTGAGGATCTGTACCTCAATGACGTTTTTCTCCTCAAATTGGTTGATAAACTGCCGGGCGTTGGCCAGGTAGGCGGTTTCGGTATAATTGCGGAACATCCCCGCAGCAGTCTGGGCCTTGCTCTCCAGGGTGGCCAGGATGGTGGAGGTGTAGTAGCTATACATGGCCAGGGAAAAGGCGCTCACTGCCACGGCCACCACCACCAGCGTGACGGTCAGGGTATTCACCAGCCAGCGCCGGCGCAGCCGGCCCCGGCCGCGTTTTTTTTCAGGGGGCTCGGGCAGAACGTCCTCCGCCGGTCTGCGCTCCCGCTTTGGCGCCATGGGCAGCAGCTTGCGCCGCTTTGGGCGGTTTTCCTGTTCCATCCCTCTCCCCCCTTTCGTGTCAATGGTTCTCGCGCTGATGGCGGTTCTATGTCTCCCACTCGTATCCGTAACCCCACACAGTGCTGATATGGGCCGGGTTCTGGGGGTCGTCCTCCAGCTTGATGCGCAGTCGGCGTATGTTCACGTCCACGATTTTTAGCTCACCCAAATACTCCTTGCCCCAGACGGCCTCTAAAATCTCCTCCCGGGAGAGGGCCTTGCCCGCGTTCTCCATAAACAGCTTTACAATGGAGTACTCCACCTGGGTCAGCTTGATGCGCTTGCCGTTTTTCTCCAGGGTGCGGTTTCGGGTGTTGAGCAGGAACGGGGGCTGGCTCAGCTCATCCGCGTCCTGCACAGGCGCCCCGCCGGTGCGGCGGAACAGGGCGTCCACCCGCGCGGTGAGCTCCGCCGGGGAAAAGGGCTTGGTCACATAGTCGTCCGCCCCGGTCATTAACCCGCTCACCTTGTCCATCTCCTGGGTGCGGGCGGTGAGCATGATAATCCCCATCTGCGGATTGCCCGCCCGGATGCGGCGGCACACCTCAAAGCCGTCCATCTCTCCGGGGAGCATGATGTCCAGCAGGGCCACCTGCACGTCGGGGTTTTTCTGGATCAGGGCCAGCGCCTCCTCGCCGGTGCCGGCCTCCATGGTGTCGTAGCCCGCCCGCTTCAGGTTGATGACCACGAAGCTGCGGATATTGGTCTCGTCCTCCAAAACCAGTACCTTGCGCATTTTGATATGTTCCCCGCTTTCTAAAATCACAGCTCAATTATTAAGATCGCTTCACTCCCGCGCTTCGCCTGCTCGCCGCGACTCAGCGCTTACCGGCTGTCACGCTTCGCCTGTTCGCGACGCGCGGCTTCCCTCCGTCTCGGGCAAAACCCGCCTGCCGCTGCGCGGTGGCTGGGCTTTTCCCCTCGCTCCGATCCATCCGCGCCGTGGGCCGCCCAAGAGGCGGCTTAGGCCTATGGCCGCTTTGCGGCCTAACGGCTGCTCACGACGGCTCAGCGCTTATCGATTGGACCACGCTGCCGTAATCAGCCTGAACCGCTGGGCCAGATCCTCCTCGCTGATACCGCAGTCCCAGACCTGGGTGTCCAGCGCGGCGCAGTAGATGGCGCTGCTGTCGCTGACCAGCACCGTCCGGCCGGGCAGCTTGGAGCGCGCAGTCCGATTGCTCCCGGTGAGGTAGTAGATGGTAAGGAATCTTTCCGGCTTCCCCTCCTTCTGGTCGGGCCAATAGTAGAAGGTCACCGCCCGCTCGCCCCGGTTGCTGAGGCTGTCGTCCCGGACCACGGTGATATTGCCCGCGTTCCACCCGTTGGGCAGGGTGAGGTACCAGCCGTCCGTGAAGGCGTGGTACGTGATGGTGCTGGTGGCCCCCATTCCGGAGGAATCAAATTGCTGCCAATAGATCAAATACTGCGGCGCGGCCTCCTCCTCGCTCACCGAGGGCAGCCGCTGGGGCCGGGGGATCTCCGGCACGCCGTCTCCGTTGATGTCGGCGGTGGACGCCTCTGTGTCCGACCAGCGGGTGTCCACGCTCACGCCCCGCTCCGGGTCCCGGGTCACGTTCACCAGCCCGCCGGGCTCCAGCGTGAGCACATCGGTAAGCCAGCCGGCCTCGATTTCCAGGGTGACATACACGCCCGGCCGGCCGTCCGCCAGCAGCCCGGACTCCGACCGCACCACATCCTTCATTCCGTCGGACAGCGTTCCCGTGGAGGCCAGCACCATCACCCCGTCCTGATAGTCGTAGTACTCCGCCACATTATAGCCCTCGCCGGTGATATCCCGCTGAAACACAATCAGCTCCTTACTGCCGTCCTGGTTCAGGTCCACCGTCATATAGCCCTCGTTATAGGAAACGCTCATGAGTTCGTTGGCCCCGTTGGTGCCGAAGCTGTAGGCGGACAGGCTGTGCACGCCCGCGCTGAGCTGCCAGCTGACGATGAGCTCCCGGCTCCCGTCGCCGGTGAGGTCCTCATAGGCCACGGAGTTGATGGAGGTGCCGTTTCCGGCCAGCACGGCGGATTGGCGGTACGTCTGGTCACTGCCCTGGCGAAACAGGCACACCCGCATAGGCTTCTCCTCGGCGGAGGCCACCCGCAGAAACACCGCCGCCGTCTCCTGCCTCCCATCTCCGTCCATATCCAGCAGCTGGATGGTGGAGGTATTGCTGCCGTAATTGATGGTGGCGTATTCCGCCCCCAGCCCGCTCATCGTGGCGTCGATGGTCGCCTGAAGGTCCCTGTATTCCTGGGGCAGGGCAGGCAGGGCATACAGCTTATCCACCGGCTCAAACACACAGCCGCTGAGACACAGCCCCAGCGCGGCGGCCAACCCCGCCAGCAGCAAACGCTTTCCCATCGTCTCTCCCCCCTTCCGGCATGTTCGCAGTTAGAGGGTATTATATCACAAATTTCCCGCCCTGCCTATGGATTTTTTGTAAATGCGAAAATTTTCTGGGCGGACGCCCGTCCCGCCGGTTCTAGGCACTTCCCGCCGCAATCGGATATTTTTTCGGTTTCCCTTGACGCCGCCCCGGCCTTTGTGTTAAAATAGGCCTCGGTCCACAGCCGCTGGTATAGCTCAGTCGGTAGAGCAGCTGATTCGTAATCAGCAGGTCGTGTGTTCGAGTCACATTACCAGCTCCACAAAAGCCTCCGGGCAGATTTTATCTGCGCGGAGGCTTTTCCTATTTACTCAAACGAATGACAGCAAGAAGCGTATGGATTCCTTGACGGCAGGCGAGTGCCAATCACTGCGCCAGACCCCATTCCGGGTCCGTATTTATTCAGGCTGCCTGGTGCTTGTTTGATACAGCAATGCTTTGGATGAGCCAGTCCCCGCCTCCTTTTGCCGGGCCGCCGCAGCGCGGCCCATAGACCCTTAATAGAGATGAAGTGGTATCATGATCGTTTTAGACCTGGAGTGGAATCGCGGCTATGACCGCAATCCCCTCAACGAAATTCTTCAGATCGGCGCCGTCCGGGTGGAGCGTCCCGGCGGACCAGTGCTCAGCGCGTTCAATGCCTACATCAAGCCTGCTGTCCACAAAAAATTCGACCGCGGCGCCTCCGCCCTGCCTGAGCTGCGCGCCTCCAAGGAGTCGCCGCTGGATTTCCCGGCGGCTATGGAGGCGTTTCGCGCCTGGTGCGGCGAGGAGGCGGAATTTGCCTCCTGGGGCGGCGGTGACCTGGACATTTTGGCCGAGAGCTGCACCTATTGGGGGGTGGAGCCCCTCACCTCCCAGGCGTTTTATGACTTCCAGCGGGCTTTTTCCCACCGGCTGGGCGTCGGGCAGCAGCTGGCTCTGTGGCGGGCGGCGGAGTACTGCCGCGTACCGGATATCTTCTCCTTCCACAACGCCCTGCACGACGCGCTGTATACCGCCATTGTGGGGGGCTGGCTGCGGCCGGAGGACCTGGCCCCGGAGGTCCAGAACCCCTGCGCCTGCGCCCCGGAGCTCCCGGCCTTTTCCGCGCTCCCCTTCCCCCCTCAGCCCCGGCGGAGGATCGGGCCCTTTGCCACCCCCCAGCAGGTTCTGGACGCCAGGCCCGCCCGAAAGCCCCCCTGCCCCCTGTGCGGGGAGGCGGGGCTGGTCATCCGCTGGCACTTCGTCCATCCCCGGCGCGGCGCTCCTCCCACCCAATACTTTTCCCCCTTCTTCTGCCCGGAGCACGGCTGGTTTCTGTGCCGCCTGACTCTGGCCCAGGGGCAAGACGGGCTGTGGCGCGGGCGGCGCAGCGTCCCCGCCGTCACGCCGGAGCTGGAGCGGGAATATGCCGCCGCCCTGACCGGCGGCGCGCATGTCTGCCGGAGCAGCCGCGGCAAACGCCGCCGGTCCAAGCACTGAGACCTCCTGGACAAGCTCTCCAAACAGGAAGCCGCCGGCTGGCCCGCCGGCGGCTTCTCTCTTTGCTATTTCCCCCAGCCGCAGGCCGGAGGCTTCTTTCGCTCTCATTGAGGCCACTGGTAAGGCTGGTCCAGCGGCCAGGAGAGGCCCAGCTCCGGCAGCTCCAAAGCCTGTTCCCCCTCCATGTAAAAGTAAATGTCCAGCTTATCCGGGTCCCCCGGAGCGGCCACGAAGTTTTGCTGGAGGGTCTTTTGGATGCTGTCCAAAATGGTCTGAGCCAGCTGCTCCGCGCTGAACATGTAGAACTCGTCCTTCTGGGGGTCCGGCGGCCCCTGAAACAACGACGAACCCTCCGCCAGGCACACGCTCATCCCGCCCTTGCCGTCGGTCACTGGCTCGGCCAGGGTCAGGTCCCATCCCGTCAAGTCCGCAATGCCCTGGATGAGCAGCTCGGGGGTGAGTTCACCCTGGTAATCCATGGCGTACTCCTGAAAGCCCGCCCTGCGGGTGCCCACGTACAGCACGGCGCTTTGGCCGTCCTCCGGCGCCTGGGCGGAGGGCTCGACGGTGGGCGCCGTAGACGGAGCAGAGGCCGTTTCCTGCGGCGCGGCGGACGTGCTCTCCGCCGGAGGCTCCGAGACGGCACAGCCCAGCAGCGCCGCGCACGGCGCTGCCGCCATCACAAACAAATAACAGTGTTTCAATTTCATCGCTTCCTCCTTGCCGGTCTCTCGTCCGGCTCCGGGTCCAGGTGATTGATTCCATCCTACCTTATTATAAGGGTCCGGCCAGGAAATGTCAATTCCAGCCCTCCCTGTCCCGCCGGAGGAGAAATTTTTTCTCTTTTTCCCCGTTTTCCCTTGACAAACGCCCGCCATGGGCGTATAATGCCTCAAGTGTTCAAAGACAGCGGGTGCGTAAGCGTAAATCCCGCCGAGAATACAGCTGATAACGCTACGTTTGCGCTGTTTTCGTGTGGACACGAAAGCGGCGTTTTCTTTTTCCTCCGGGTAGAGAAATGCCGCCATCCAATCATTTCGGAGGTGAATTCAAACAATGCCTAACGCAAAGGTTCTCAGTGAGAAGCAGGCCATCGTGGCTGCTCTGGTGGACGACCTGAAGGCCGCCAGCTCCGGCGTCCTGGTGGACTACAAGGGCATCACCGTGGCCGAGGACACCGCTCTGCGCCACGAGCTGCGTGAGAATGGCGTGGAGTACGCCGTGGTGAAAAACACCCTGCTGCGCCGCGCTCTGGACGACGTGGAGCTGGGCGAGCTGGACGAGGTGCTCAACGGCACCACTTCCATGGCCATTTCCAAGGAAGACCCCATCGCCCCCATGCGCATCGTCAACAAGTACGCCAAGCAGATGGGCAACCGCTTCAACATCAAGGCTGGCTTCATGGACGGCAAGGTCCTGCCTCTGGACGACGTGTTTGCCCTGGCCGAGCTGCCCTCCAAGGACGCCCTGCTGGGTCAGGTCCTGGGCATGATGCTGGCCCCCATCACCAGCCTGGCCATCGTCATCAAGGCCATTGCCGAAAAGAACGGCGAGCCCGCTGCCGAAGCCCCCGCCGAGGAGGCCCCCGCCGCCGAATGAGCGGCTGTCCCTGCAAGGGGACACAACATATTTTAACATTTGAAAATTAGGAGGAATTTCATCATGGCTAGCGAGAAGATCACTGCTCTGATTGAAGAAGTCAAAGCCCTTACCGTTCTGGAGCTGAACGACCTAGTCAAGGCTCTGGAGGAGGAGTTCGGCGTTTCCGCCGCCGCCATGGCCGCTCCCGCCGCCGGCCCCTCCGCCGCCGCTGTGGAGGAGAAGACCGAGTTCGACGTGGTCCTGACCGGCTTCGACGCCGCCGCCAAGATCAAGGTCATCAAGGTGGTCCGCGAGATCACCGGCCTGGGCCTGGCCGAGGCGAAGGCCGCTGTCGAGGGCACTCCCAAGACCCTGAAGGAGGCCGTGTCCAAGGACGAAGCCGAGGAGCTGAGGAAGAAGATCGAAGAGGCCGGCGGCAAGGTGGATCTGAAGTAATCAGCGCATCGCATGTTCCCGTCTCAAGCAATCCACGCATAGTATCATTCAAATAATGACTCAAATTGAGCCAGTGGAATTCGTTCCGCTGGCTCTTTTTTGTTATCAAAAAGGGCATCTCACCCCTCAGGCCATCCCCCGCCATCCCCTCATTCTCTCTTTCGGGGGCACCGGAACAGTTAAAACTTGTGCGAAAAAACCCAGAAAAACAAGGTTTTCCCAAGCAAATTCTCCCCCTGCACCCTGTCCAACGCCCTCCGTTTGATTTTCACACTCCCCATGCCATCCCCATGGAAATCCCTCACAAAATCGGCGCGGGCGGCTGGAAATCCCGGCCTTTTTAAGCAAATAGCACCGGTTTTTGAAAAATTATTGAGTGCAGAGGATAAATTGGACGTTTGCCCCCGGAGGGGAAGAAATGCGGGCGTGGCGGGGGTGGTGCCTGGGGCCAGAGCGAGGTCAAAATAACTCGGACAACGTGCGCGTTATTCGTCGAACGCTGACAATAGCATCAGTCAAATAATGACCCCAAAAAGGGCCTGTGGAGATCGTCCACAGGCCCTTGTTTGCCGCCGCGCGGCACATTGTCATCTATTGTACGGGTCATCTACAACGTAGTCGTAGGGAATTGCGATGTCGCAGGGCGCATACCAATAGTAGTGTTTGCTGAGGATGGGGATTCCATGCTCCTCCAGCACCTTTTGGCACGTTTTCCACGAGCTTTTCCACCAGGACCAAAAGTAATACTTTCCTTCTGACAGGACAGGGGACGGTTCGTCATCGCACCACAGGGTCACCCACTCCCCATCCGGATAGCTCTTTGTCCTTAGCTTGATGGACATATTGACGTCCACCCACAGGTCGAACCCGGCGGGAATAACGGGCCCACCGTCCACTGTGACAGCTTCATCACACTCCGGCCCATCGCCCTCCTTTGGCGAATGCGCTTCCCGTAGTTCCTTTGCCTCGTCATGCTGGGCAAGATAGGCCGCCTGCTGCGCGTCAAATGCAAAATAATCCGACTATATTTTCACGATAATATCACTTATTTTTGAAAAAGTCAATTTCTTCCCTAAAGTTCAGAGAAATGCCTCCCGCAGGATTTCCAACACACGGATTGCATGGCGGACAGCGGCAAAGCTCACTTTATGGGGAAATAGTCCTCGCCCACGTAGACCCCCTCGATCTGCTCCGGCTCCACCGGCTCACGGAAATTCCAGACCAGCACCTTGCGGGCACTGTCCGTGCCGTAGGCTCCAAAATTGCCCTGGCCGCCCTCCCAGGGGGCTTCCACCAGCGTGCCGTCTGCCATCTTGGCGGAGACATTGGTACCGGCAAACCTGGACCACGCTCCGTCACCCTTGAAAATCATCGACAGGCTCAGGCTGGACATCCGCACCTCTTCCGCCTGAAACGCGGAGGCCAACTCCGCGCTGGCGGTGAGGCTGGGCATGAGCTTCACCTCCACCGGGAACGCCACCCCGTCGCTGTTTTCCCAGAGGTCCTGATGTGCGCCGCTAACGTCGCCTACCAAATTGAACAACTTCACAGCCGCCCCTGACAGATCATCCGACGGAACCTGCCCCCAACTGGTGACCGCCAGCAGGGCGGTTTTGCTTTCTTCGTCATAATCCAGGCACACACCGCTGCTGACGAACCCGCTGACACCCGGACCGGTATCCTTTCTGGGGAGATCCACCAGGCCGAACGCGCTGCCGAACGTGTTCAACTCCAGCTTGCTCAGCCGGCCGCCCTCCAGATCCCTTGCCTCTACATAGGCTCGGATGGTGAAATCGTCCGCCAGTACCGACCCCACCTTGAACTCAATCCCGTCGATGACATACGCCTTGTCCTCCTGCTCCTGGGCGTAGGGCGCGAACCCACCCAGCGCGGTCCCCAGCATCTCCCGCAGCCCCGGCGACGCCGCCAGCGCCGTACCCGCCAGCAGCACGCAGGCCGCTGCCGCGATGGCCGCGCTTTTCATCAACCCCAGCCCCCGGCGCTTCTTCGCCCGGGGCGGCAGCGCCGCCAGCGCCTCTTGCAGCCGCCCGTCAAATCCCTCCGGCACAATACATTCCTCCTGTTTCGCCATATTTTTCAGCGCCTCGTCAAATTGTTCCATATTCGCCCTCCTGTTCTTGCAGTATTTCCTTCAATTGCGCCCTGGCCCGGGACAGCCGGGACTTCACCGTCCCCTGGGGCGTCCGCAGCAGCCGGGCGATCTCTTCCACGCCCATATCCTCATAGTAGAACAGCACCACCACCGCCCGCCGGTCGGGCGGCAGGGCGCACACCGCCTCCCAAAGCCCGCTGTAATCCCGGGACTCGGGGGCGGCGGGTTCCTGGGGCAGGTCGTCCAGGCAGACCACCCTGCCCTGCCTGCGCCGTTGGGCATAGGCGCAGTTTACCGCGATTTTTACCAGCCAAGGCCGGACGGCCTGCCTGTTTTTCAGCCGGCCCAGCGCCTGCCACGCCTGCAAAACCGCCTGGCCCACCGCGTCCTCCGCGTCCGCGTCGCTGTCCAGCACCGCCCGGGCGGCCCGGTACATCCGGCGGCTATGCTCGGTCACAGCGGCGGCGAATTCCTCCCGCGTCCACTCCATTTTGGCATCATCTCCTTTTGGGTCTCTTGTCCGGACATAACTAAGACGCGCTGGATTCCAAAAAGGTTCCCGCTCCGCCGAAAAAATTTGTGAAATTCTTTTTTGCAATTTTTCATCTCCGCACTTGCAAATTTCGCTTTAGTGGTGTAAAATACTGTGTTGTAATCAAGCCCTACCTTCAAGGAAGAAAGGATGCTGACAACGATGTCTATGAAAAATCCATATCTGCTGTCTGTGCTGGACAGTCTCAAGGCCAAAAACGCCCATGAACCCGAGTTCCTCCAGGCCGTGGAGGAGGTGCTGGAGTCCCTGGAGCCCGTAGTGGAGGCCGATCCCCGTTATGAGCAGCACAACATCATCGGCCGCATCGTAGAGCCGGAGCGGGTGGTCATGTTCCGGGTGCCCTGGGTGGACGATACCGGCAAGGTCCAGGTGAACCGGGGCTACCGGGTGCAGTTCAACTCTGCCATCGGCCCCTATAAGGGCGGCCTGCGCTTCCATCCCAGCGTCAATTTGTCCGTCATCAAGTTCCTGGGCTTTGAGCAGATTTTCAAAAACTCCCTCACCACCCTGCCCATGGGCGGCGGCAAGGGCGGGTCCGATTTCGACCCCAAGGGCAAGAGCGACGGCGAGGTCATGCGCTTCTGCCAGTCCTTCATGACCGAATTGCAGCGCCACATCGGCCCCGACACCGACGTGCCCGCCGGGGACATCGGCGTGGGTGCCCGGGAGATCGGCTTTATGTTCGGCCAGTATAAGAAGATCCGCAACGAGTTCACCGGCGTGCTCACCGGCAAAGGGCTGAGCTACGGCGGCTCTCTGGCCCGCACCCAGGCCACCGGCTTCGGCCTGTGCTACTTCGCTGACGCCCAGCTCCGGGACAACGGCCAGTCCTTTGCCGGCAAGCGGGTGATCGTCTCCGGCTCCGGCAATGTGGCCATCTACGCCAACCAAAAGTGCACCCAGCTGGGGGGCAGGGTCGTTGCCATGTCCGACTCCAACGGCTACATCGTGGACGAAAACGGCATCGACTACAAGGTGATCCAGGAAATCAAGGAGGTCAAGCGGGACCGCATCAAGACCTATCTGAACTATGTGCCCAGCGCCAAGTACGTAGAGGGCTGCTCCGGCATCTGGACCATTCCCTGCGACATCGCCATGCCCTGCGCCACCCAGAACGAGATCGGTGAGAGCAGCGCCAACGCCCTCATCGCCAACGGCTGCATCGGCGTGTTCGAAGGGGCCAACATGCCCTCCACCCCCGGGGCCATCGCAGCATACCAAGCCGCAGGCATTCTGTTCGCCCCCGCCAAGGCATCCAACGCCGGCGGCGTGGCCACCTCCGGCCTGGAGATGAGCCAGAATAGCGAGCGGCTGAGCTGGAGCTTCGACGAGGTAGACGCCAAGCTCAAGGGCATCATGGAAGGCATCTACGCCGCCTGCGCCGCCGCCGCGGAGAAGTACGGCATGAAGGGCAATATCCAGGCGGGCGCCAACATCGCCGGATTCCTGAAGGTGGCCGACGCCATGCTGTGGCAGGGAATTTAAGCGCGGAGCCACAGCAAGCCCCATATTCCAAGCACAAAATAGCCCCCGCCGGACATCCGGCGGGGGTTATCTCATTTTTCCTCTTCCAGATCAAACTCGGGTCCAAACTCCAGAGCGGTCGATCCCTTGACCCTTTGCAGCTCCAGCTCGGGCACGGGGAGCTTGGTGGTGGTGCACCGGCCGTTCAGGATGCCGCCGTCCTCCACCACCAGGGAAGCGGTGGTCACATCGCCGTCCAGGCTTCCGGTGGGCTCCAAGCGCATATGCTCCCGGGCGTAGACGCTGCCCTCTACCCGGCCCGCCACGCGGACCACATCCGCCTTGATGGGCCCCCGGATCAGGCCGCTCTCCGCCACGATCACCGCGCCGGTCAGGTCGAACTCGCCCTCTACAACACCCTCCACCTGGACCACACCCTCGCCGCGCAGCGTGCCTTTGATAGTCACGCCCTGCGCAATGACGGTGCTGTTAGCCCGAGGCAGCGCGGGTTTCTCCTCAAAGCGCTCCTCGGCGGCGGGCGGCTCTATCATCTGCTCCGCTTTCTGCATACCAAAAAAGCCCATACGAATCCTCACCTTTCCTTTGGGACGGCCGCAATTTCCGGCCTTCCTCTAGTGTCCTCCATCCTAACACAAAAGGAAAAAAATTTCAACCCTCAATGTCTTCCTGCCGGTTATAAAATCAGCGCTCCACCAGCCGCCGCCGGAACAGCCACACCGCCAACGCCATCAGCGCCGCCGCCCAGACGGACACCCAAAGCAGGTGCCCCGGCAGCGCCGCCCAGTCCCCTGCCAGCGCCGCCCTGGCCCCGTCCGCCCCGTGGGCGAAGGGGAGCAGATAGACGAACGCCTTGAATCTCTCTCCCATCAGGGACAGGTCGAACCAGATGCCCGCCAGCCAGGCCGTCACGTTGGTGAGGATGGCCCCGCACATACCCCCCACCTGCCTGTCGTTGAACATTGTGCCGCACAGCAGGCCCAGAGCGATGAACAGCAGGGCCGACGGGACGAGGGAGGCCACCACCGCCAGCAGGTTCCAGCTCAGGGGCAGGCCCAGGGCTACCGCCGCCCCCAGGCAGATAACGCTCTGCCCCACCGCCATGGGCAGCATGGGCAGCAGATAGCCCAGCAGGAAGTCGGAGGCCGTCATAGGCGACGCCGTCAGCCGAGCCAGAAAGGCGGTGGAGCGGTCTTTGGCCAGCAGCAGACCGGCGAACAGCGCCAAAAAGGTCAGCCCGAACAGAGCGATGCCCGGGGCCAGGGTGTTCAACTCAAAAATATGGACCGGGATATTGTTTTGAATCACGGTCATCATCACCAACAGCACCAGGGGAAAGCCCAGCCCGAAGAACAGGGTCAGCGGGTCCCGGAACAGCTCCTTGCCGTTGCGCTTTGCGAACGCCAGCGTTCTCACGACGCCGCCCCCTCTCCCGCCAGAGCCACAAAGGCGTCCTCAAAGTTCTCACAGCCCGCCAGGGCCTTCAGCTCCTCCGCCGTCCCCACCGCCCGGAGTCGTCCGGACACCATGATCCCGATGCGGTCGGCCAGGGACTCCGCCTCCTCCAGATAGTGGGTGGTCAAAATAATGGCAGTGTGCCCCTTGAGGCCCCGGATCACCGACCACAGCTCCCGCCGGGCCAGCACATCCAGCCCCAGAGTGGGCTCGTCCAAAAACAGCACCTCCGGCCGGGATACCAGGGCCATGGCGATGGATAGCCGGCGCTGCCAGCCGCCGGACAACGTTCTGGCTCGCCGCCCGGCCCACTCCTCCAGCCCCAGCCGGGCGGTCACTTCCGCCACCCGTTCCTTTGGCTGGGCGTATATGCCCGCCATCAGCTCCAGGTTTTCCCTCACGGTGAGGTTGGGGGCAATGGCGGTCTCCTGGGGGGATACCGCCAGGATCTCCTTTGCCCGATAGCTGTCGGTGCGCACGCTGCGGCCCATAATCCGGGCGTCCCCCTGGGTGGGGACGGTGAGGCAGGACAGCATCTTAATGGTGGTGGACTTCCCCGCCCCGTTCACCCCCAGCAGGGCGAACAGCTCCCCCGCCGGAACGGTGAGCTCCAGCGCGTCCACCACCCGGCGGCGTCCGTATTCCTTGCTCAGCCCCAATATTTGTATCGCGTTCATTTCTGCTCCTCCTGTTTCTGCTGGGCCATTCGGGCCTGCCGGATTGATTCGTCCATAAAATCTATCATCCCGTCGAAGCCCACAATGGCGATGCCCCGTTTTTTGTCCGCCATCAGCAGCAGGCTGTCCCCCGACTCGATCTCGAACAGGTCCCGCACCTCCTTGGGGATGACGATTTGGCCCTTATCCCCCACCCGGACAGTGCTCAGAAATTGATCCTGCGGCAGCTTCAGCTTCATTGCGATTCCTCCTATTAGTTCTACTTTTCCCACTTAGTATAATTCGATAAACTTTCTATGTCAAGCGTCTATTTCCCATCTCCGCCGCATAGGATGCCGGTGAGGTGAAGCATATGCGAAAGAAAAGGACAACCCGGCCCTGGGTCCGGGGACTGCGGGCGGGCGCGGCGGTGCTGGTGGGGTCGCTGGCGCTGTGGCTGGCCTGGCTGGTGGGAGACCCCGCCGCCGCCCTGGACAACCTTCGGGAGCTGGCGGGCAGCGCCCAGGTGTCTCTGGCCCTGCTGTCGGCGGAGCTGGGGCTGGAGGAGCACGGGAGCGGCCTGTCCCGCTGGGACCGGCTGGTGCTGGCCCAGTCCTCCCTGCTGGGAGGCGCCGCGCCCTCCGCCGCCCCCTCCAGCAGCCCCCCTCCCCCGGAAGAGAGCCGGGATCTGCTGGAGCTGGACCCCTCCGGAGAGGATGAGGAGCCCAGCGCCTCCCTGCCCTCCGTGGACGCCCCGGAGGACGTCATCCCCCGCACTATGGTGGCGGGCACTTCGGCCAAATACGTCACGTCCGGGAACGTATCGGTCTACAACCATACGGATTACACGCTGGACATACCCGCCCTGCTGGAAAACGCCCCCCAGCTCTCCCCTGACGGAGATGGCCCAAAAGTGCTCATCTACCACTCCCATGCCACCGAGTCCTACTCCATGCAGGGCACCGACGTATACGAGCCCAGCGGCGACCACCGCACCCTGGACACGGACAAAAACATGGTCCGGGTGGGAGAGGAGATGAAAGCGGTGTTCGAGGCGGCGGGCATCGGCGTGGTCCACGACACCACCCTGTACGACTACCCCAGCTATAACGACGCCTATAACCGCTCGGTTCAGGGGGTGGCGGAGAATTTAAAGAAATACCCCTCCATCGTGCTGGCGCTGGACGTCCACCGGGACGCGCTGGTGGCCAACGACGGCACCATTTACAAGGTGGTGGCGGGGACGGTGGACGACTGCGCCCAGGTGATGATGGTGCTGGGCAGCGACGCCAACGGCCAGGTCCACCCCAACTGGAAGGTGAATCTGGCCCTGGCGCTGTCCATCCAGTCGGCGCTGGCGGACAAATGGGCCACCCTGGCCCGGCCCCTGGTGCTGCGGCCCACCCGGTTCAACCAGCATCTGTCCACCGGCACCATCCTGGTGGAGGTGGGCACCCATGGGAATACCCTTCAGGAGGCCATCACCGCCGCCCGGCTATACGCCCGGACTGTGGTGGAGCTGATGGAACAGGACAAGGGGAACGCCGGCTGACCAGCCGGCGCTCCCCTTGTTCACGTTCTTCCCCTCATGCCGAAGGTCCATCGGCCTGGGGCTGTCTTCTCTTGTAAATGACGATCTGTGGATCGCTGCCCCCGCATCCGTACTCGCATACCACCAAATGGCCGCTGTCGGCGGACAGGCCGTAGCACCGGTCACTGCCGGGCTTCTCCACCTGGCAGCCCAGGTAGATATCGCTGTCCCGCAGCAGCTTGATCCGCTGGCCGTTCTCCAGCTTATACTCCAGATTGATATAAGCCCCATTTAACGGGAACAGCTCGGTGATCTGGGGCATATCCGGAATATCCAGGGCATTGAATTCCTCAATCAGCTGGTTTTTATACTGGTAAAACGACTTTTCTCCTCCGCCCTTATAGCACTTGTAGACCACGCACTCGTCCCCAAAGGGACGTCCTTCCGTCTCCGCGCATCCTCTGCACCGTTCTCTCATCCCGCAGCTGCCGCAGTCTGCTCCGCATATAGCCGCCATTGCTATCCCTCCTATCAATTTTCTCCTCAGATCCTTGCCGCCCCGGTGGCTCTCGCCGCTTGGCCCACCGCTTTCGCCACCGCCGGGCACGCCCCACAAGGCTGCGCCTTGCGGGGACCCTGTATTTTCTTCCTCGGGCGAACTAAATTCGCCCTGCGGCAAGATTTTGCTGCGCAAAATGCTTGTTCGCGCTTATGCGCGCCCCGCTTCGCGGGGTCCCGGGTGTGCCCCGGTTCTTTCGCTCACGCCCGCGCCGCCCCGGTATCTCTCGCCGCTTGGCCCACCGCTTTCGCCACCGCCGGACACGCCCCACAAGGCTGCGCCTTGCGGGGACCCCGTATTTTCTTCCTCGGGCGAACTGAATTCGCCCTGCGGCAAGATTTTGCTGCGCAAAATGCTTGTTCGCGCTTACGCGCGCCCCGCTTCGCGGGGCCCCGGGTGTGCCCTCGGTTCTTTCGTTCACGCCCGCGCCGCCCCGGTGGCTCTCGCCGCTTGGCCCACCGCTTTCGCCACCGCCGGGCACACTCGGGGGTCAAAAGCGGCGGGAATGATGTACTCCGGGGAGAGCTCATCCTCCCCCACCAGCTCCGCCAGCGCCCGGACAGCGGCGTGCTTCATCTCCTCGTTGATCTCCGACGCCCGCACGTCGAAGGCACCCCGGAACACCCCGGGAAAGGCCAGCACGTTGTTGATCTGGTTAGGAAAGTCGCTGCGGCCGGTGCCCACCACCGCCGCCCCGGCGGCCCTTGCCAGATCGGGCATAATCTCTGGCGTGGGGTTGGCCATGGGAAACAGCACCGGATTGTCCGCCATGGAGCGCACCATATCCTGGGTGACGATGCCCGGCGCGGACACTCCGATGAACACGTCCGCCCCCCGCATAGCCGCCGCCAGCCCCCCTTGGGTAACCTCCGGCCGCGTCATGTCCGCCAGCTCGGCCAGGGCGGGGTCCTCCTCCAGGCCGGGCCGGCCGGGATAGACAATCCCCTTCACATCGCAAAGCACCGCCCGGCGCAGCCCCATAGACCACAGCAGCTTAAAAATCGCCGTCCCCGCCGCTCCGGCCCCGGACATTGCCAGCTTCACGTCCTCCAGCCGCTTGCCCACCAGCTTCAGCGCGTTGTGCAGCGCCGCCGCCACGATGATGGCAGTGCCGTGCTGATCGTCGTGGAACACGGGGATATCGCAGCGCTGCTTCAGCCTGCGCTCAATTTCAAAGCACCGGGGGGCGGAGATATCCTCCAGATTCACCCCGCCAAAGGACCCCGCCAGCAGCGACACGGTGTTGACGATCTCATCCACGTCCTTGGAACGCACACACAGCGGCACGGCGTTCACCCCGCCGAAGGCCTTAAACAGCACGCACTTGCCCTCCATCACCGGCATACCCGCCTCGGGGCCGATGTCCCCCAGACCCAGCACCGCCGTGCCGTCGGTGACCACCGCCACGGTGTTCCACCGCCCGGTGAGCTCATAGCTCTTGCTCACGTCCCGCTGAATTTCCAGGCAGGGCTGGGCCACCCCGGGGGTGTAGGCCAGGGACAGCGCCTGACGGTCCTTAACCTCCATTTTGGGCACGGTGTCCAGCTTACCCCGCCATTGGTAGTGGAGCCTTAACGATTCTGCCGCGTAATCCACGCTCAGCGCCCCTTTTCTATGTATCTCTGAAAAAGTATATCACATCTTTTTCAAAAATGGAACCCCGGCTTTTTACCGAAATTTCCGCATATAAAAAGGGCCCGGAGCGTCAAACGGCGCTCCGAGCCCTTTCAGCGTGCGTTATCCGCTCTCTCCGCAGTCCGCCGTGGCGGACGGCTCGCCCCCGCCGGAGCGGCTCTCGCCGGACGCGGCCTGCGTATTTCCCCTGCGGTCCTCCTCGTCCAGCACGCTCTCGCAGTCCTCCGGGTCCGGGTTCTCCCGGCGCATGGCCATGGCCAGCTTATACCCCTCCGGGTCGTTGTTCATCAAATAGGCCAGGTCCTCCTGGGGCACCCGGTCCCCCCGCATCACAGACGCGGCGATCTTCTGGCACTTCCTCATCACCTTGAGCTTCTCCGCCATGGAATCCAGCTGGCTCTTGGCCGTGTCCAGGGCGCTGAGGCTGTCGCTTGCACGGTCCCGCCGCTGATCCCGCTGCTGGTCCCGCTCCCAGGCCAGGCGGCTTTGCTCCCCCAGATAGCTCAGCGCCTGTTGGGACAGGGTCAGCTTGTCCCCGCCCTGACGCCGGGCCTGCTGGGGCTGACCGGCGTCAGTCATGGTTTTTTCCTGCTTCGCCATGGCCTTGTCCAGACGCTGATTGCGCCGCATCTCCCGCATGGTGCGCAGCTCCATGTTCCACACTCCCCTCGTTATCAGATTACTCTATGGAATAGATCGGCGGATATTCCATCTTTATTAACCCCGCGTAAAAATTTTGAACTGATCTGTGACCCAAGCCCCTGCTCCATCGTTATACTGAGTGAAAGGAGTTGATGACATGGCGGACACAGCGTTGGCGTCCCCCGCCGGCCAGGCGGACCGCGCGGGAGCGGAAGAGCTGCCCACAGACGTTCCCAAAACGGCCCTGGGGTTCGAGGCGGCCTACGACGCCTACGGCCCCATGGTGCACCGGCTGGCCATGGTGTACCTGGGCAGCCGGGCGGACGCGGAGGACGTGACCCAGGAGGCTTTCGTACGCCTGCTCCGCCGCGCCCCCGCCTTTGCCGACAGGGAGCACGAAAAGCGGTGGCTGCTGCGGGTGGCGGTGAACCTGTGCCGGGACCAGCTCAAGGGCTTCTGGCGCAGGCGGGCGGTGGAGCTGGAGCCCGGCCTCCCCGCCCGGGACCCGGAGAGCCTGGGGCTGGCGGAGGCCATCGTGGCCCTGCCCGAGTCCTACAAGGGCCCCATCCACCTGCACTACTGCGAGGGCTATTCGGTGGCGGAGATCAGCGAAATCTTAAAGCTGGGACAATCGGCGGTGAAGATGCGCCTCAAGCGGGGCCGGGAGCTTCTCCGCCGGGAAATGGAGGGTCAGGCATGAACGAACTGGATTACCGCAGGGCCATGGAGCACTTCGCCCCCGCCCCCGGGCTGCGGGAGCGGACGGCGCGGGCGGTGGAGGAGGGCGGAACGCCCCGGACCCGTCTGCGGCCTGTGCGGACGGTGCTGCTGGCGGCGGCGCTGTGCGCGGCGCTGGTGGGGACGGCGGGAGCGGCCGCCCTGGCGGCGCGGCAGGCCCACATCCAGTACCTGGACCGGGAGCAGTTCCAAAAGGAGTACAGCGAATACCTGGAGAAGAACGGGGCCAGCCCGGACAACTACAGCAATTCCACCTATACCGGCAGGGACTTCACAGGGTGCGGCGAAGAGTGGCAGGAGAATTGGTGGGACGGCCCAGGAGAGCTGGTGGAGGAAATTCCCGGGACGGCGCAGGACGGCTGGACCGCCAAGCGGGTATTCAAGAGCAGCGCGAGCGCCACCAGTTACGGCCTGCGGCAGGGCCAGCAGTATGTGGAAACCCGGTACAAGGCCGGGCGGGCATCCGATTACAGCGACCTGTTCAACAACTGGGACCTGTCCCGGCTGGAGGGGCGCTATACCGCCAACCCCTACGGCTCCTTCGCCCGCACCATCGTCTATGAGGACGAGCTGCGCTTCATCGCGGTGGGCGGCGAGTATCTGGGGGAGGACGAGGCCCGGTTCAATGTCACGTGGTCCTGGAATGGGTCCTTCAGCCATGGGGATGAATACCGGGCACTCGGGAACAAAGAGTTCGCTGAGCTGTATACCACCGCCGACGGCATGGAGGCGGCCATTGAGATGGACACCTCGATCACGGGGAAAAGCGTGTTCTGGGTGAGCCTGGACGGCGGGCACAGCTCGTTCGGTATGCACGGCACCCAGGTGGATCTGGATGAGATTCATGCCATCCTGGACAGCCTGAATCTGGCCGAAGTGCTGGAATACGACCCGGCAGCGTAAAAGGAAAGCACTCCCGCGCTGCGGGAGTGCTTTCCTCATATCATCTTCACCGTCCCGGAGGACACCACATGCCGCTTTCCGTCGTCTCCGTCCACCACCAGGGCGAAATGCTCGTCCACCCCAGCGGCGGCGCCGGTGAGCAGCGCCCCCTCCCCGTCGAAGCTCACCCGCCGCCCCAGGGTGAGGCAGTGGGCGCGGTAGCGCTCCAGGTAGTCCGAACGCTTCTCTGGAAAGTCCCGGACCAGCCGGTCCAGCGCCTCCAGCAGGCACACCGCCAGGTGGTTTTGCTCCACCGGGTACCCCTCCCCCGCCAGAGAGGCGGCAATTCCCTCCAGCCCCTGGGCGCGGAAGGTCTCGGCGGTCTGATTCATGTTCACCCCCATGCCGGTGACCACATAGTCCGGCTCGCCGCTCTCCGCCAGCAGGGCGAACTCCGTGAGGATGCCGCACAGCTTCCTGCCGTTGAGATAGAGGTCGTTGAGCCACTTTACCTCCACCGGCGCGCCGCTGGCGCGCGCCGTCCCCTCCCGGGCGGCCACCGCCACCCACCCCGTCAGGGTGAGCAGGTCGGCAAGCTCCACCTGGGGCCGGATGAGCACCGACAGGTACAGCCCGTCCCCTTTAGGGGACTGGAAGGAGCGGCCATGGGTGCCCCGGCCGCCGCTCTGCTCCTCGGCCAGCAGGGCACTGCCCGTGGGGGCGGAGTGGGCGAGGGCTTTCAGCCGGGTGTTGGTGGAGTCCACCAGCGGCTCCACGGTGATTTTGCCGGAAAACAGATTGTCCCTTCCCAGCCGGGCGGAGATATAGGGCGCGGACAGGGCCGGAGGCGGCCCCGCCAGCCGGTACCCCTTCCGGGTGGACGACTGGATGGGCCAGCCCGCCTGACGCAGCGCCTCGATCTCCTTCCACACCGCCGCCCGGGTGACTCCCAGGGCGCGGCTCATCTCCTCACCGGAGAGATAGCCCTCGCTCTGCGCCAGCAGAGCGGCCACTTGATCGCGTTCCATGGACGCCTCAGTCCTCTTTCAGGCTGTCCATCAGGACGAAGGAAATCTCCAGCTCCTCCCCGTCCCGCACAACGCCGCAGGTCAGATTCCCGTCCACTCCGGTGCGGTAGAGCACCCGGCGCAGCTCCACCAGGGTGCTCACCGGCCGGCCGTTGGCGGACACGATGAGGTCGCCGTGGCGCAGGCCCGCCGCCCGAGGGGCCTCGCCGGTGACCTCCCGCACCTGGACGCCCCGCCGGCCGTCCGCCGACGCCTCCACGCAGGTGATACCCATGGCGGGCCGCCAGCTCTCTCCGGTGGCCAGGATATGATTGACGAAGGGGATGGCGTCGGTGATGGGGATGGCCAGGCCGATGTTCTCAATGACGGCGGCGTCCTCCAGCGCCTCTCCGTCCTCGCGAGAAAGGCCGGTGATCTTGGCGCTGGTGATGCCCACCACCTGCCCCGCCTCGTTGAGCAGCGCCCCGCCGGAGTTGCCGGGATTCAGGGGCGCGTCGGTCTGAATCATGCCCAGGGCGCCCTTGGCATTCGCGTCCTCCCGGTTGGTCTCCCGGTTCAGCGCGGACACAATGCCGGTGGACATGGAGCCCAGCAGGTAGCCCATGGGATTGCCCACGGCATATACCCGGTCCCCCACCGCCAGCTGGTCTGAGTCCCCCAGCTGGGCGGGGGTGAGCTTCACGCCGGCGGGGTCGAATTTCAGCACGGCGAGGTCGAATTCCTCGTCAAAGCCCACCACCTTGGCGGGAAAGCGGCTGTCCGAGCCCTCCAACAATTGGACCCAGATGGCCACTCCCTCGTCGATGATGTGGTAGTTGGTGAGTACGTATCCCTCCCGGTCCACCACCACGCCGGTTCCCACGCTGGTCCCCTCGTAGCGGCTGGCGTGGGCGGATTCCACGCATACCAAGGTCGGCAGGGCGGCCTTGTACGCCTCCCGCCCGGTGACGGCGGGGCCTGCGGGCTGAACGGACAGGGACACCGACGGGTCCGGCTCCCCCCAGGGCAGATCGTCGGTGGTCCAGCCGGAATCGCGGGGCAGCTCCCAGCTTATCTGAGGCCGGGCGTCATCCGGCGTCATGGGCTCGGCCTGGGCGAGGAGCGCGGCAATGCCGTTCACGGCCCAAAAGCTGACGCCGCCCAGCAGCGCCAGGCACAGCACAATGGACAGCACGGGCACAAGCCAGCGCCTCACGCCCCGCCTGGGCCTGCGCGGGGGCGGGAGCGGCGGGGTGCGGGGCACCGGCGGCGGCTGAACGCCAGTGCCTTTGGGCCAGCGGTAATTGAGATAGTTCTCCATGGGAGCAAACCTCCTTCGGCATCCATCGAACAGGGCTGTGCGGGCTTTATGCGCGGGTCATGGTAAAGATGAATTTGGTCACGCCGTCCTCGCTGGTACACACAATATTCTCTTTGTGGCTGTTGAGAATGGTTTTAACGATATACAGGCCCAGCCCCACTCCGTCCCGGTCGGCGGAGCGGGAGTGGTCGGTCTTGTGGAAGCGGTCAAAGACCAGCTGCTGCTCCTCCGGGGGGATGGTCTCCCCCTGGTTGCTGATGGTGACGGTGGCCTTGGCCCCCTTCACCGTCACCCCCAGGCCCAGCACGCCCCCCTCCTGGGAGAACTTGATGGCGTTGTCCAGCAGGTTATAGCACACCTGGGTGATGGCGTCCTGATCCCCCCACACGGGGACGGGCTCGTCCTGGGGAATCTGGGCGTCCACCTCCAGGTGCTTGGCGTTCACCTTGCTCTCCAGGGTGACCAGGGCCCGCACCAGGGTCTCGCATATGTCGAACTGCTGCTGGGCCGCCCGCTCGTCGGACTGGATGCGGGACAGGTCCAGCATGGAGCGCACCAGCCGGGACAGCCGCCGGGTCTCGGAGGAGATGATTTTCAGATAGTGCCGCTCCTGATCCGGCGGGATGGTGCCGTCCAGAATGCCGTCGGCAAAGCCGGCGATGGAGGTCATGGGGGTCTTGAGCTCGTGGGACACGTTGGCGATGAACTCGCTGCGGCGCTGCTCGCTCTTGGACAGGGAGTCGGCCATGGCGTTGAACGCCTCGGCCAGCTCTCCCACCTCGTCCCGGCGCGCGCCCACATCCACCCGCACGTCCAGCTGGCCCAGGCCGAACTGCCGCGCGGCGGCGGCGATCTCCTTGATGGGCTGGGACTGGCGCATACTGGTCACCGAGCTGATGATGGCCGCGATGAGCACCACCGCCAGGGTGGTGACCAGCAGGATGGCGAACAGGTCCCGCCACACGCTGCTGATATTGGACGCAGAGCAGGACACCAGCACCAGCCCCTGGAGATAGTCCATGCCTCCCACGGCGGTGGTGATGGGCAGGCCCACCAAATACCGCGGCTCGTCATACAGGCCGTTGAGGGTGGTCATGCCGGTGAAGGACCCGCTCACGACGGCATCCACCATCTGCCGGTTCAGCGGGGCGTACTGAAGGCCGGTGAGGGCGGCCTCCCCGCTGGCGGCATAGACGATGACGCCCTCCGGCGTGGTCACGATGATGTGGGAGTCGGACACCATGGCCACCGAGCTGAGGTAGCTCTGAAACGCCTCGGTGCGCCACACGCCGCTGCCGCCGTCGTTCACCGAATTGGAGGTGAACTGGGCGATATACTTGGCGTTTCGCTCCAGGGTGTCCTTTTTCTCCCGGATGGTGTACTGGTAGCTCAGCGTGGCGAAGGACGCCCCCAGCATCAGAAAGGACAGCAGCACCATGCCCACCATGGTGGCGAACTGGCGGCCGTACATGGTTTTCACGCGGTGGTCACCTCGAACTTATAACCCACGCCCCACACGGTCTTGAGGCTCCACTGATCGGACACGCCCTCCAGCTTCTCCCGCAGGCGCTTGATGTGCACGTCCACCGTCCGGCTGTCGCCAAAGTAGTCGAAGCCCCACACCTCGTCCAGCAGCTGGTTGCGGGTAAATACCCGGTTGGGGGCGGCCGCCAGATGGTAGAGCAGCTCCAGCTCCTTGGGGGGCGTATCCACCCGCTTGCCGTCCACCAGCAGCTCGTAGGAATCCAGATTGACCACCAGCTTGTCGAACGACAGGCGCTTTTCCGGCTGCTCCTCCTCACCGAAGCGGCGCAGCACCGCGTGGACCCGGGCCAGCACCTCCTTGGTCTCAAAGGGCTTGGTGATGTAGTCGTCCGCCCCCATCTCCAAACCGGACACCTTGTCCTCCAGCTCGCCCTTGGCGGTGAGCATGATGATGGGGGTCTTGGACACCTCCCGGATTCTCCGGCACACCGCCCAGCCGTCCATACCGGGGAGCATGATATCCAGAATCACCAGGTCGGGCTGGGTCTGCTGAAATTTTTCCAGCCCCGCCAGACCGTCCCCGGCCACATGGCAGGTCATCCCCTCCTTCTCCAGATACAGCCGGAGCAGGTCTGCGATGTTCTTGTCGTCCTCTACAATGAGAATGCTGCGGGGCATAGGACACACCCTTTCCTTCGTTTATTCTTCTGTCATTATAAGCCGAACCGCGTTGAAATTCCAGAGAAATTTGTAAACAAAGCGAAATTACAGCACATGGGACCGGTCCACCTGGATGGCGGGGCGGCAGCCGGGCTCCCGCTCGGCCAGCTTACCCGCCAGCGACTCCCGGACCTGGCCGTCGGACAGCGCCACGTCGTAGGGCACCACCACGTCGAAGGACACCTCGCCCCCCTCGCCCAGGCGGAAGTCGTGGATGGTGGCGGCGGGGTCGATCTCCCGGGCCAGCTCCTCCGTCAGCGCCCGCAGCCGGTCCGCCCAGGGGTCCCCCGTCTCCACCGGGTCCAGGTGGATCACCGCCTCCAGCCCAAAGCGCTCCTTCAGCTCCCGCTCCGCCCGGTCGATGACATCGTGCAGCTCCACCAGCGAGCCATCGGCGGGCACCTCGGCGTGGACGGACATCATCCGCCGCCCGGGGCCGTAGTCGTGGACCACCAGATCGTGCAGCCCCAGGATCTGGGGATGGCTCAGCACCTGCTTTTCGATATCCGCCACCATGAGGGGATCGGGGGGCGTGCCCAACAGGGGGTCCAGGGTATCCCGGGCGGCGCCCCACCCGGTGCGCAGGATGAGCACCGCCACCACCGCCCCCAGCCAGCCGTCCAGCTGCACCTGGAAGAAGTGGGAGACCACCAGCCCCGCCAGCACCGCCGAGGTGGCCAGCACGTCCGAACGGGCGTCCGCCGCAGCGGCGGCCAGGGTGGGGGACTGGGCCCGTCTCCCCATGGCGGCGTAGAACCAGCCCATCCACAGCTTCACCCCGATGGACAGCGCCAGCAGGCACACCGCCAGGACGCTGAACACCGCGGGCTCGGGGCGCAGGATCTTGGCGATGGAGTCCTTGCCCAGCTCCACCCCCACCAGCAGGATGAGCAGGGACACCGCCAGCCCCGCCAGATACTCGATCCGCCCGTGGCCGAAGGGGTGGCGCTCGTCCGCCCGCTGGGAGGCCAGCTTAAACCCCGCCAGGGTCACCGCCGATCCGGCGGCGTCGGACAGGTTGTTGAAGGCGTCCGCCGTCACCGAGATGGCCCCGGTGAGCAGCCCCGCGCACAGCTTGGCGGCGAACAGCAGCAGGTTGAGGGCCAGCCCCACCCCGCCAGCCAGCAGCCCGCAGCCCTTCCGGACCTCCGGGTCGTCGGGGCGGCCGTAATTGGGGATGAGCCGGCGAAGGATGGCGTCCAGCATGAGAGGACCTCCCGTCATTGATATCTAATCAGTATATACAAAAACGGCGCGGGTCATGACTGGGCGCTATTTTTGTCCCATCAATTCCCTGGCCTGTTTGCCGCTCACCCGCTCAGGAATGAGCTCCACCATCAAAAACCGGTCCCAGGAGCCGTCAATCTCCGCCGCCATGGCCTCCGGGAAGCCGGGGCGGTACTTCTCCGCCAGCGCCTCAATGGCCCGGCGCTTCTCCTCGGGGCTGTCGATCACCCGGGCCCGGCCAAAGACGATCACCGAGCGGTAGTAGGTGGTGTACTCCTCCGGCACGATCTGATCCCGGCCGATGACGCAGAAGGACACCCGTGCGTCCCGGCGGATGGCGTCCAGCTTGCACCCCGACAGGGCGAAGTGGAACAGCACCCGTCCCTCCTGCCACACGTAGCTCAGCGGCACGGCGTAGGGCCAGCCCTCCTCCCCGGCCGCCGCCAGCACGCCGGAGGTCCCCTGGTTCAGGATCTCCTCGCACTGCTCCGGGGTCAGGGCCTGCTTGAATCTGCGCATCTCTCTCATGGCGCTCTCCTCCTCAATAACTGCTGCAAACACTGCCTGGGCGGGGGCCCAGGCAGTGTTGATCTCACGGCGCTCCGCGCCGTCGCGCTAGGAACTTGGCCGGCAGGCCCGCACGATGGACAGGGGCGGGACCGCCTGGGGCAGCTTCATGCGGAACCTCATCTGGGGATTGCGGGGTTGGGCCAGCTCGAAGCCGTCCATGTCCCGCATCAAGGGGGCGGTCATGGCAAAGGCGGGCACGTCCGGCCCCACCACCTCGATCTCGTCCCCGGCGGAAAACTTGTTGCGCAGGGACAGCACGGCGTTCCCCAGCCCGTCGCAGCTCTGGACGACGGCCAGCACCTGCCAGTCCCGGACGTACCGGGCCGAGTCGGTGTACTGTCCCGGCTGGCCGAACCAGAAGCCGGTGGAGTAGTGCCGGTGGCTCACCTTATCCACCTCGGCCCGCCAGAGGGGGGACAGCGGCTCCCCCTCTGCCGCAGCGTCCACGGCATGGCGGTAGGCGGCGGCGGTCATGGCGGCGTAATAGGCGCTCTTGGCCCGCCCCTCAATTTTCAACGAGTCCACCCCGGCGGCAATCAGCTCCGGGATGTGGTCGATCATGCACATATCCCGGCTGTTCAGGATGAAGGTCTCCCCGTTCTCCTCGAACACGGGGAAGTACTCGCCCGGGCGCTTCTCCTCCATTAGGGCGTACTGGTACCGGCAGGGCTGGGCGCAGGCCCCCCGGGCGGCGTCCCGCCCGGTCATATAGTTGCTGAGCAGGCACCGGCCCGACCAGCTCACGCACATGGCCCCGTGGACGAAGCACTCCACCTCCAGCCCTCTGGGCGCTTTCGCCTTCAGCTCCGCCACCTCGTCCAGGGACAGCTCCCGGGCCAGAATCACCCGGGACGCCCCCAGCTCATGCCACACCCGCGCCATCTCGTAGTTGGTGATGCCTGTCTGGGTGGACATGTGGATCTGGACATGGGGGGCGTGGCACCTGCACAGGTCCAGCACGTCGGGGCCCGCGGCGATCACCGCGTCCGCCCCGATGGCGTCCAGGTACTCCAGGTATTCGGGCAGGCGGGAGACCTCATCGTTCCGGGCCAGGGTATTGCAGGTCACGTGGACCCGCACCCCCCGGTCATGGGCTGCCTTTACCGCCTGCGCCAGCTCCTCCCGGCCGAAATTGCCCGCAAAGGCCCGCATTCCGAAGGCGGTCCCCGCCAGGTATACCGCGTCCGCGCCGTAGGCCAGGGCCATATCCAGCCGCTCCCGGTCCCCGGCGGGACAAAGCAGCTCCGGCTTAGCCATTGCCGCTGTACCGGTTGACCAGCGCCTCGTGCTCCGCATAGGTGCGGCTGTACTCATGCTGGTTGGTCTCGGGGTTGAGCACGTAGTAATAATACTTGCTGTCCGCCGGGTTCATGGCCGCCAGCAGGGAGGTCATGCCCGGGTTGGAGATGGGTCCGGCGGGCAGGCCCTTGTAGAGATAGGTGTTATAGGGGGAATCAATGGCCCGGTCGGCCACCGTGGGCACCTTGCCGCCGTTCAGATAGACCAGGGTGGCGTCGATCTGGAGATAACCCACCGTCTCCGCCTCCGGGTTCTCCAGGCGGTTATAGATGACGGAGGCGATGCTCTTGTAGTCGTTGCGCTCGTCGTTGTTGGTGCCGTCGGTCTCCTTCTCGATCATGGAGGCGATGGTCACGATGTCATGGAGGGAGTACTGGGCCTCTTCCCCGGTGTAATTGGCCATATACTCGTCCATCTTGGCGTCAAAGTTCACCAGCATCTTATTGATGACGTACTTGGGATTCTCCCCCAGTTCAAAGGTATAGGTGTCGGGGAAGAGGTAGCCCTCCAGCCGGTGATAGTCCCCCAGGGGGCGCTCCCGCAGCCAGTCGAAGGCATAGTCATAGTTGGCGGCCATATCCTGGAGCTTGTCCACCGAGGTAACTCCCCGCGAATCCAGCAGTTCGAAAACCTGGTCGATGGTGAGCCCCTCCTTGATGGTGATGTCCGCCGTCTTTCGGCTGGCGGAGGACGAACCCATATTGGACACCAGGGCGTGGTAGTCCATTTCGGTGTTCAGCTCATAGGTGCCGGGGGCGATCTTGTTCTCCGCGTGGGAGAACCAGGCGTAGAGCTTGAAGAGGAATTTATACTCGATCAGCCCCTCCTCCTCCAGCGTATCCACCACCGCGTCAAACTGGGTGCTGTCGTCAATGATGATCTCGGTGGAAATGAACTCTTTGTTCAGGCCCAGCAGATCGCACGCCCACACCCAGCCCACCGTGGCCAGCACGCCTGAGGCTCCGATGACCAGCAGGACATATAAAAACGAACCCGCCACCCGGGCGGCGGTGCTGCGGCGCCGGGCGGATTTTTTCCGGGACCTGGGCTGGCCGCTCTGTGCGGCCTGGTCCCGGCGGGGCTGGGCCGGACCGCGGCCGGCGGCGCGATGCTCTTCTGCCATGTGACTCACTCCTTCGGGTTTCAGACGGGGAACCAATTTTCAGGCCCCCACATAGTATAACGCAGAAACGGGCGGGAAGCCGGCCGGGAGGCCGGAAACGAACGGGGCCCGGCTCCGGCGCCGTGGATGTGCCGCGGCGTCGAAGCCGGTCTCTGTGACCGGGACATTATTAGTGAGGTGACTAAATCATGTGTTGTGGCAACAATGGTGGTTTCGGCGGGGGCTGCTGGTGGATCATTATTCTGATTCTCCTCCTGTGCTGCTGCTGCGGCGGCGGGAACAGCTGGGGCGGCAATAACGGTGGTTGCTGCTGCTGCTGTGGCGGGAACAACAACGGCTGCGGCTGCGGCTGTAACTGCGGCTGCAATAACAACTGCGGCTGCAACGACGGCTGCTGCTGAGCCGTCGTGAGCCAGCGCAAATAACCAGTACCCAACGGGCGGAGGGCGTTTGCCCTCCGCCCGGCCCTATTCTTCAATGAGGACGAGCTTTACCGGCACGTCAAATTCCTCCCGGGGGATGTGCTCGGCCAGCCGGCCCGGGCGGCAGACGCACGCCGTAAAGCCGGTGAAATCCGCAAGCCAGCGGTCATAGTAGCCCCCGCCCCAGCCCAGGCGGTAGCCCTCCCGGTCCACCATCAGGTGCGGGATGAGGGCGGCGGCAATCTCCTCCTTGGGCACCACGGGACAGCCGCCGTCCGGCTCGGGTATGCCGAAGCGGTTGGGGACCAGCTGGTCCACATCCAGCACCTGCCGGGCCTCCATCCCCCTGTGGGGCAGCACCACCGGCAGGGCCACCCGCTTGCCCATCCCCAGCAGCGCGCGGATGAGCGGCACGGTATTCGGCTCCCGGCCGGTGCCGTAAAACACCATCACGGTGTCCGCCGCCTCCACCTGGGGGAGGGCCAGAAAACGCTCAAACAGCGCCCCGGCCTCCATTTGGGGCAGGCCGGCGGCATGGCGGCGCAGCTCCGCCTTGCGCTCCTTCACCGTCATACGCCGTAATGCAGCCCCGCGCGGACCTGAGCGGCGGTCTCATCCCCCGCCAGCGCCTGAGCCAGCGCCAGCGCGAAGTCGAACGCGGCCCCGGGCCCTCTGCCGGTGATGAGCCTGTCCTGGACGGCCACGGGCCCGTCCAGGACGGGGACAGCCCCCGCCTGCGCCAGCTCGTCCTCCATTCCGGGATAGCACACGCAGCGCGCCCCCTGGGGCAGCAGCCCCGCCCTGGCCAGCAGGGTGGGCGCGGCGCAAATGGCGGCCAGCCAGACCTCCGGCTCCTCCGCCGCCCGGCGGATCAGGGCCATGGCGGCTTCGCTGCCCTCCATAGAGGCCACGCCTCCCATGCCGCCGGGGAGGACCACCATATCCCCCTCCCGCAGCTCCGCCATCTCCACGGGCAGGTCGGCCTTCACCGCAATCTCGTGGGACCCGGCGACCCATTCTCCCCCGATGCCCGCCAGACACACGGGAACCCCCGCCCGGCGCAGCACGTCGGCAGTGACCAGGGCCTCGGCCTCTTCAAAGCCCGCGCCCAGCAGAATATAGACCATAGAGCATCTGCCTTTCTTTACAAAATCTAATTGTAATGGTTGTTATCTTCCTCTCAGCCGCGCGCCCGCGGCGGAAACCAAAAACAGGGGCAGCTTGGCCATGCGTCCGATGCGGGATGGCTCCTTCAGCAGCCGGTACAGCCATTCCAGCCCCAGCCGCTGGAACCGCTCCGGGGCGCGCTCCGCCTTGCCCGCGAACACGTCCAGCGAACCGCCCAGCCCCAAATACAGCCGCGCCCCGGCGGACTCGCCATGGGCGGCGATCCATTTTTCCTGCTTGGGCGCTCCCAAGCAGACAAACACAATGTCCGCCTCCGCCCGGCGGATGGCGTCGATCACCGGCCCGTCCTCTTCAAAATAGCCGTCGTGGGTTCCGCAAACCACAAGGCCGGGATAGGCGGCCCGCAGGTTCACCGCCGCCTGCTCCGCCACCCCCGGGGCCGCGCCCAGCAGAAACAGCCGCTTCCCCGTTCCGGCCACCCGGCCCATCAGGGCGGCTGCCAGGTCGATGCCGGGCACCCGGCTCTTCAGGGGACGGCCCAGAATTTTGGCGGCGTAGATAACGCCCACGCCGTCGGGCACCACCAGGTCGGCCCCGGCCAGGATCTCCGCAAACGCCCGGTCCTTGTTCGCCCGCTGGACGATCTCCGGGTTGGGGGTGGCTACCAGGTGGGGGCCGTCCTCCTCCAGCAGGGCCAAGGCCCTGTCCGCCGCCTCTTCCGGCGTCACATTGTCAAAGGCTACGCCCAGCACGTCCACCCGCACGGCGGTCCCCTCCTCTTTCTTTGCAGCGGTCCATTATGATTTGCTATTTTAACACAGCGCGGAAAAAAAGTCCACCCATGCAGGGAAGTATTTACAGTCCGTTCAATAACGCGCACCCCCGCCCCCGCAGAATTTTGCGGAAAATCAGCCGTTTGCCTCTTGACATCAATGCATTAAAGCGTTATACTGACGCCTATGAGCTGAACAGCTCATTCCTTTGTGCTCCCGGCGCTTTGGTAGCGCAAAGCAGTAAAGCAATCGTTTGGAGGAATTTGAGAATGAAAAAGACTGCGAAGCTCACCGCGCTGCTGCTGGCGCTGGTGATGGCCCTGTCCCTTGCCGCCTGCTCCGGCGGCGCGGAGAATACCCCGCCGCCCGCGGGGAATAATAGCCAGACCCCCGCCCCCGACGGGAGCGAAACGTATGTGGTAGGCATCTGCCAGCTGCTCCCCCACACCGCCCTGAACGCCGCCACCGAGGGCTTTAAGGCCGCTTTGACCGAAGCCTTCGGCAGCAATGTGGAGATCAAGGAGGGCAATGCCGGCGGCGACCCCGCCAACTGCGCCACCATCATCGACGGCTTTGTGGTGGACGGCGTGGACCTGATCCTGGCCAACGCCACCCCGGCCCTCACCGCCGCCGCCTCCGCCACCGACACCATCCCCATCCTGGGCACCTCCGTGACCAACTACGGCATCGCCCTGAACCTGGACTCCACCGAGGACAAGGTGCTGGGCGGCAATATCTCCGGCACCTCCGACCTGGCCCCCCTGGATCAGCAGGCCGCCATGGTCAAGGAGCTGTTCCCCGACGCGAAAAACGTGGGTCTGGTATACTGCTCCGCCGAGGCAAACTCCCTGTATCAGGTGGAGACCATCAAGGGCCATCTGGAGGGCCTGGGCTATACCTGCACTCAGTACGCTTTCACCGATGTGAACGACCTGTCCAGCGTGGTGCAGACCGCCTGCGATAACTCCGACGTGCTGTATATCCCCACCGACAACACCGCCGCCGACAACGCGGAGACCATCGCCAACGTGACCGTCCCCGCCAAGGTGCCCGTCATCTGCGGCGAGGAGGGCATCTGCGCCGGCTGCGGCGTGGCCACCCTGTCCATCAGCTACTACGAGATCGGCCATCTGGCCGGCGAGATGGCCGTGCAGATCCTCAAGGGCGAGAAGAACGTATCCGAACTGGCCATCGGCTTCGACACCACCCTGGACAAGAAGTATAACCCCTCAATCTGCGAGCAGCTGGGCCTGACCATGCCGGAGGACTATCTGCCCATCGGCTGACCCAAAGCAGACCGCCGCAAAAACCGCGGGAAAGAGATTTCCTTTCCCGCGGTTTTTCCACATGACCGGCGATACTATCCACAAACTGGAGGAATAAGAATGGACTTCCTGCTTTCCTTTCTGAACTCGCTGCCCGGCGCCGTGGGGCAGGGGCTGATCTGGGGCGTTATGGCCATCGGCGTGTATATCACCTACCGCATTCTGGACGTGGCCGACCTGACGGTGGACGGCTCGCTGGCCACCGGCGGGGCGGTGTGCGCCCTGCTGGTCACGCTGGGGTTGAATCCCTGGCTGGCGCTGCTGGCGGCGGTGCTGTCCGGCATGGCGGCCGGGCTGGTCACCGGACTCCTGCACACCGTATGCGGCATTCCGGCCATCCTGTCCGGCATCCTCACCCAGCTGGCGCTCTACTCCATCAACCTGCGGGTTATGGCCTTTGGGGACCTCAACGCCAAAACCAAAAACATGCTGGCCGTCAGCGTGGACAAGCACGACCTGCTGGTGTCCTCCCGGAACATCCGCAAGCTGGCGCTGGACAATCCCACGCTGCTGCTGCTGGCGCTGGTGGCGGCGGTGATCGCCGTGCTGTACTGGTTCTTCGGCACCGAGCAGGGCAGCGCCCTGCGGGCCACCGGCTCCAACTCCGCCATGGCCCGGGCCCAGGGCATCAGCACCAACTGGTGCAAGGTGCTGGGCCTGGTGGTATCCAACGCGCTGGTGGCCCTGGCCGGGGCCCTGCTGGCCCAGTATCAGGGCTCCGCCACCGTGGACATGGGCCGGGGCGCCATCGTCATCGGCCTGGCCGCCGTCATCATCGGTGAGGTGCTGCTGGGCGGGGTGTTCATCAACTTCGCGCTGAAGCTGCTCGCCTGCGCCATCGGCGCGGTGATCTATTACGCCGTGATTACCCTTGTGCTCCGCCTGGGGCTGGAGACCACCGACCTGAAGCTGCTCACCGCTCTGGTGGTGGCCGCCTTCCTCACCATCCCCTACTGGAAGGGAAAATACTTCTCCAAGCCCGTCAAACCCGCGAAAAAGGAGGAGAACACCCATGCTTGACATCAAAAACATCCGCAAAACCTTCAACCCCGGCACCGTCAACGAAAAGACGGCGCTGGCCGGGGTGTCCCTCACCCTGAACGACGGGGATTTCGTCACCGTCATCGGCGGCAACGGCGCGGGCAAGTCCACCCTGCTCAATGCGGTGGCGGGGGTGTGGCCGGTGGACGAGGGCTCCATCTCCATCGGCGGGGTGGACGTGACCAGGCTTCCGGAGCACAAGCGGGCAAAATACATCGGCCGGGTGTTTCAGGACCCCATGATGGGCACCGCCGCCACCATGCAGATCGAGGAGAACATGGCCTTAGCCGCCCGGCGGGGCCAGAGCCGCACCCTGCGCCCCGGCATCACCCGGGACGACCGGGACCACTACCGCGAGATGCTGAAGATTCTGGACCTGGGGCTGGAGGACCGGCTCACCTCCAAGGTGGGGCTGCTGTCCGGCGGCCAGCGCCAGGCGCTGACCCTGCTGATGGCCGCCCTGCGCAAGCCCGACCTGCTGCTGCTGGACGAGCACACCGCCGCCCTGGACCCCAAGACGGCGGCCAAGGTGCTGGACGCCACCGAGCGCATCGTCCAAAAGGACCATCTCACCACCCTGATGATCACCCACAACATGAAGGACGCCATTGTCCACGGCAACCGGCTCATTATGATGTACGAGGGGCGCGTCGCCCTGGACATCGCCGGGGAGGACAAGAAAAAGCTCACCGTGGAGGACCTGCTGGCCCGTTTCGGCCAGGCCACCGGCTCGGACGAGGCGGACGACAAGCTGCTGCTGGGCTGAACCGCAATGGAACCCACCGCCCGCCGGGAGACCGGCGGGCTTTTTTTGTCCGAAATCCATGAAACCTCTTGACAACTCCGCAAAATAAGCATATGCTTAACCAAGATAGAAAAGTTTAGGAGTGAGATCCATGACCCAGCGGGAGCGCCAAATCCTCCGATGGATCGAGGAGAACCCCCTGATCTCCCAGCAGGAGCTGGCGGACAAGGCGGGCATCGCCCGCTCGTCGGTGGCGGTTCACATATCCAATCTGATGAAAAAGGGCCATATCGCCGGCAAGGGCTACATCGTCTCCTCCGCCCCCTACGCGGTGGTGGTGGGCGGGGTCAATATGGACATCGGCGGCGTGTCCTGCGCCCCTCTGGTCCGGGCGGACTCCAACCCCGGCGTGGTGCGCGTCAGCCTGGGGGGCGTGGGCCGGAACATCGCCCACAACATGGCCCTTCTGGGGGTGGACACCCGCCTGCTCACCGCCTTTGGGGACGACGGCCATGCCCAGCGCATCGCCGCCTCCTGCGGGGAGCTGGGCATCGACATCAGCCGGGCGCTGCAAGTGCCGGGGGAGCGCACCTCCACCTACCTCTTCATTGCCGACGAGCGGGGGGAGATGGAGCTGGCCCTGTCCGACATGGACATCTACCGCCACATCACCCCGGCCTTTCTGGCCTCCCGGGCCCAGCTGCTGCAAAACGCCCAGCTGGTGGTGGTGGACGCCAACATCCCCGCCGACGCCATCCAGTGGCTGGCCCAGCACGTCAAGCCCCCTCTGTTTGCCGACCCGGTGTCCACCGCCAAGGCGGAAAAGCTGCGCCCGGTTCTGGGGAGGCTGCACACCCTCAAGCCCAACCGCATTGAGGCCCAGCTGCTCTCCGGGGTGGAGATTACGGACGAGGCCAGCCTGAACCGGGCGGCGGACAAGCTGCTGGAGACGGGGCTGCGCCGGGTGTTCCTCTCCCTGGGGGGGGACGGGGTGCTGGCGGCGGACCACAGCGGCCGGGTGCGCCTGCCCTGCCTGATGGGCGATATGGTGAACACCACCGGCTGCGGGGACGCGTTTATGGCCGCTCTGGCCTGGGCCTACCTGGAGGGCACCGCCCTGGAGGACACCGCCCAAGCTGGCCTTGCCGCCGCCTCCATCGCCATGGAGAGCGGCGAGACCATCAACGACGCCATGAGCGCCCAGGCCCTGACGGCGCGGATGGGCGCCAAAACCAATTAACACATCACTATTTTATATTATGGAGGTAATTCCCATGGCACTGAACAAATATCTGGACGTATCCCCCGAGGTAGCCGCCGCCCTGGCCGCCGGAAAGCCCGTGGTGGCGCTGGAATCCACCATCATCTCTCACGGCATGCCCTATCCCCAGAACGTGGAGACCGCCCTGGCGGTGGAGTCCATCATCCGGGAGAACGGCGCGGTGCCCGCCACCATCGCCATCATCGGCGGGCGGCTGAAGGCGGGCTGCACCAAGGAGGAAATCGAGCACCTGGGCAAGGCCGGTCCCCAGGTGACCAAGGCCAGCCGCCGGGACCTGGCCATGCTGTGCGCCCGGGGGCAGGACGGGGCCACCACCGTCACCACCACCATGATCATCGCCCACATGGCGGGCATCAAGGTGTTCGCCACCGGCGGCATCGGCGGGGTGCACCGGGGCGCGGAGACCACCATGGACATCTCCGCCGACCTGGAGGAGCTGGCCCATACCCCCGTGATGGTGGTGTGCGCCGGGGCCAAGTCCATCCTGGACCTGGGGCTGACCCTGGAATATCTGGAAACCCATGGCGTGCCCGTGCTGGGCTTCGGCACCAAGGAGCTGCCCGCCTTCTACACCCGCCGCAGCGGGTTCAGCGTGGACTATCAGGTGGACACGCCCGAGGAGCTGGCGGCGGCCTTCCGGGCCAGCCTGGACCTGGGCTTCCAGGGCGGTATGCTGGTGGCCAACCCCATCCCGGAGGAGTATTCCATGGACCCGGCGGTGATCAACGCTGCCATCGACGAGGCGCTGCGTCAGGCCGCGGCCAACGGCATCCATGGCAAGGAGACCACCCCCTTCCTGCTGGCCAAGGTGAAGGAGCTCACCGGCGGCGACAGCCTGGACTCCAACATTCAGCTGGTGTTCAACAACGCCCGCCTGGCGGCGCAGACCGCCGCTTGCTTAGCAAACTAATGGGAAAGCCCCCGGCGCACTGCGCCGGGGGCTTTGCTGTTCAATCACCGGACGCATAGGCGTCCATCGCGGCCTTCAGGTTTTTCAAAAAGCTCTTCCGCCCAAAGACCAGGACCTTCCACTCCCGATAGCACAGGCTGGCCATATATGTTTGATCCATCCTCCGTACCCCCCTAAAATATTCCTTTATTGTATTTGAACTGGGCATAGACCATAACGGCCAGCCCCACCGCCACCCCGGCGGCTAACAGATAAAAAATGGGTTCAGCCTCAAAGATCATTTGCAGTACAGCCGTCGCCGCCGCGGAAACACCTATAATCATCGTCCCCAGGCCCATGGCTCTCCCGTACCTGGGCGCGTCCTCTTTGCTCACCCTGCGGCGGTTATACCGGTGGACCGTGGAAATATTCCCTTTGAAATTTTGGATGGCCGCCACCATCAGAGCAGCCCCCATGAGCAGCAAAATGATATACTCCATCTGAACACCCCCTTAAAAATAGAACAACTCCTCAAACTTCTTATCCAGCGCCACGCACAAAATCAGCGCCAGCTTGGCGGTGGGGTTGAACTGCCCCGTCTCGATGGAGCTGATGGTATTGCGGGACACGCCCACCAGCTCCGCCAGCGCCGCCTGGGACAGCCCCGCCTCTGTCCGGGCCTCCTTCAGGCGGTTTTTCAAAACCAAGCTTTCGTCCATCACGCCATCCCCAGCAGGCCGCGCAGGTAAAACACGAAGAACGTGACGCAGAAGGCCAGGTAGATCAGGCCCAGCAGCAGCTCATGGCGGCGGCGGAGCCTGTAATACTTGAACAGGAAGATGGACGCCTGCATGGCCCACATCACCGTCCAGACGCTGTAGTTTGGGCTGCCATCCTGAAAAACGGCGCTGAGCACGCTGAGCAGGCCGCACACGATCATGCCAACGCCCAGGCTCACGGCGTTGGCTCTGGACAGCGCGGCCTCCTCCACAAAGTCCCGGTCCTTGTTTTCCTCCCGGCTCTTTTTCAAAATTTCGTCTTTGTCCATCCGCCAGCCCTCCCAACCCGTATTGCCAAGTTTACTTGGTAAGGCTATCCTATCACCGCCAAGTTTTATTGTCAACATGTTTTGCAAAGTTTTCTTGGTAAATTTGAAAAGCCTTCCCCCTTCCAGGGGGAAGGCTGCACGGCGAAGCCGTGACGGATGGGGATAGGCAAAAGGAACGCCTATGCTCTATTTCAGCCCTTCTAAATACGCCCCCACGTCGAAGGGATCCAGGGCGCTGTCCTTGCGCAGATACAGCGGGTGGTGGGGGTGTCCCGCCTTGGTCCGCCTCCCCGCGGAGAACCAGCGGGCGTTCCGCCGCTCCCCCACCGCGATCATGTCCCGGACGCACTGGGGCAGGTAGTCCCGCTTCTCGATGACCGCCCCCCAGGCCGCCCACACCGCCGGGGCCCCCTCCCGGTCCAGGGACAGGGCGTAGTCGAAAGCCCGCATATTCTCGGCGTGGAGGGCGGCGTTGCAGGCGCGCTCCATGTCCTCCGGCCGGGTGGCCCGCTGGGCGTAGACGTTGAACATGATGAAGCTGTCATACCCGTTGTGATGGGCCACCCGCTCCACCGACTTGAGGGTGGGGTCCAGGTCGCCGGGGGCGGCGGTGGACGGGTTCACCCCCACGCAGATCAGGGGCCGCTCTCCCCGGGTGCCCAGGATGTAGCGGTACTCTCCGTAGCGGTTGGGGACATAGAGCCAGCGCTGTGTATCATAGTCCGCCGAGGGCTCCAGCGCCGCCGCCAGCGCGGCGTCGAACCGGACCAGCTCCAGCAGGGCGGTATCGCCGTTTGGAATGTGCATAAAATCACCTCAAAAGCCATTTTACCACACGGCTCCGGGTATGGGAAGCCCGTCCGGCACAAAATCCGATTGCGGCGGGGGGCTTTCGTGTGCTATAATGGTAGGAAATCAATCAGAACGGAGGTGCGAGATGGAAGGGCAAAACGTCCACCCCATCCCTCCCGAGCACCGGAGGCTGGTGGGCATGCGCATCATCAAGACGGTGGTGGCGGTGTTTCTGTGCGGCCTGATGGCCTATCTCCGGCAGGCGTCCGCCTTCTACTCCATGATCGCCGCCGTGGTGTGCGTCCAGAACTCCGCCGGCAAAACCATCGAGTCGTCCATCAACCGCATGATCGGCACCCTCATCGGCGGCGTGGCGGGGGTGCTGGTGGTATACAGCCTGGACACGCTGGGTGTGCTGTATCTGGAGCTCTTGCAGTACGCCGTGCTGTCGGTGATGCTCATTCCCATCATCAAGCTGTGCCTGGCCATCAAAAAGCCGGGGTGCGCCGCCATGGCCTGCATCGTGTTTTTGTGCGTCACCGTCAACCACAGCACAGGGGCCCCCGCCGTCTACTCCATCGACCGGCTCTTTGAGACGCTGGTGGGGGTGGCGCTGGCCTGCGGCATCGACGTGCTGCTGCCCTACCAGTCCGCGCCCCAGCCGGACGCCCCGGCCCAGAGCGCCCAGCCTCCGGAGGGACAGGCCCCCGTCCCCTCCCAGGACCTGGAGGAACAGACCCCCGTCCCAGCTCAGGACCCGGAGGATTTGGAGGAACCCGAAAAGTGACTTATCAGGACATACACGCCGCCCGGTTTCTGGCCCGGCCCAACCGCTTCATCGCCCAGGTGGAGCTGGACGGCCGGACGGAGACCGTCCACGTGAAGAACACCGGCCGCTGCCGGGAGCTGCTCGTCCCCGGCTGCACCGTCTACCTGGAGGGCAGCGCCAACCCCGCCCGCAAGACCAAATACGACCTGGTGGCGGTGGAGAAGGCCCGGCCGGGCCTGCCGCCCCTGCTCATCAATATGGACGCCCAGGCCCCCAACCGGGTGTTCGGGGAGTGGCTGGCGGCGGGAGGCGGCCGGGCGCTGGGCCTGCCCCGGCCCGCCCTGCTGCGGCCCGAGACCGTCTGGGGAAATTCCCGCTTCGACTTCTACTGGGAGTCCGAAATTGTTTCACGTGAAACATCAGTTCCAGGCCGGGGCTTTGTGGAAGTGAAGGGCTGCACCTTGGAGGAGGACGGCCTGGCCCTCTTCCCCGACGCGCCCACCCTGCGGGGGGTGAAGCACCTGCGGGAGCTCACCGCCTGCCATAAGGCGGGCTATGAGGCGGCGGTGTGCGTGGTGGTCCAGATGGCGGGCATGACCGCCTTCTCCCCCAACGACCGCACCCACCCCCAGTTCGGGGAAGCCCTGCGGGAGGCCGCGGCGGCGGGAGTACGGGTGCTGGCGCTGGAATGCGCCGTCACCCCGGACTCGCTGGCCATCACCGGGCCGGTGCCCGTCCGGCTGTAAAGGAGATGCCCATGACACAGGAGTACATCGACGGACTGCTCGCCCTGGCCATCGCCCAGGCCAGAGCGGTGAACATCCCCATCTCCCGGGACATCTGCCCCCAGGTGCGGCTCAACCGCCGGGCGCGCACCCGGTTCGGCTGCTGCGTGCGCCAGGGCGGGACCTATACCATTGAGCTGTCCGACCGGCTGGCCCGGCAGGGGGAGGAGCGGGCTATCCTCCAGGTGCTGTGCCACGAGGTGCTCCACACCTGCTACGGCTGCTCCAACCACGGCGCCCGGTGGCGGGGCTACGCCCAGCGGATGAACGACGCCTACGGCTACCAGATCCGGCGCACCGACAACTACAGCCAGCTGGGCATTCAGGACGACCGGCCCGTGCGCTACTGGGTGGTGTGCCGGCAGTGCGCCCGGCGCATCCCCCGCATGAAGCGCTCCCCCCTGGTGGATCACCCGGAGCGCTACCGCTGCCCCTGCGGAGGAACGCTGCGGGTGGAGGAGGGCGGCGCGCCCTATCCAGAAAACGGAAAAGTGTGAAAAAAAGCAGGGCTTCCCCCCTGTTTTCATACGTTGTGCACGAAATGAACGGGAAATTTTCCGTATTTTTGTTCAGAAAACCTTTGACTACAGCGGGAAAGCAGGTTATACTTTCCCTGGAGATCTGTGCAGACCAGGTCTTTCCAGTTTCGTTTTTGGAAACGTTTCCGGTCCGCCGCCGGTAGGGCGGCATTATCAGATTTTGAAAGGAGCCCCGTTTTATGGACGTCAAACAACGGATGCAGGAGCTGGCCCAGGCTAAATATCACCGCGAGCCCGCCCAGTGCGGAGACGACGAGCTGTACCACGTGCTGCTCCAGCTCACCCAGGAGCTGGCCCAGGCCCGTCCCGCCCCCAAGGGGGAGCGCAAGCTCTACTATTTCTCCGCGGAATTCCTCATCGGCAAGCTGCTGTCCAATAACCTGCTGGCCCTGGGCATTTACGATCAGGTGAGGGACGCCCTGGCCCAGTGCGGCAAGTCCCTGTCCGCCATTGAGGACATAGAGCCCGAGCCCTCCCTGGGCAACGGCGGGCTGGGCCGCCTGGCCGCCTGCTTCCTGGATTCCATCGCCGCCCTGGGCCTGCCCGGGGACGGGGTGGGCCTCAACTACCACTACGGCCTGTTCAAGCAGGAATTCCATATGAGCCATCAGTTTGAGCAGCCCAACCCCTGGATCGAGGACGACAGCTGGCTCATCCCCACCGGGGTTGAGTTTGAGGTGCCCTTCGCCTTCGGGCCGGTGAAGGCCAAGCTCTTTGACATCGCCGTCCCCGGCGCAGGCACGGACATCGCCAACCGCCTGCACCTGTTCGACGTGGAGCACCCCGCCCCCGCCCCCGAAAACGGCATCGACTTCGACAAAACCGACCTGCCCGCCCGCCTCACCTCCTTCCTCTACCCCGACGACAGCGACGAGGCGGGACGCCGGCTGCGGGTGTACCAGCAGTATTTCATGGTGTCCGCCGGAGCCCAGCTCATCCTGAAGGAGCTGGAGGAGCGGGGCTTCTCCCCCGCCGCCCTCAGCGAGCACGTGGCCGTCCAGATCAACGACACCCACCCCTCCATGGTCATCCCCGAGCTCGTGCGGCTGCTGGTGGAGCGGGGCCTCTCCATGGACGCGGCGGTGGAGCAGGTGTCCAAGACCTGCGCCTACACTAACCACACCATCCTGGCCGAGGCGCTGGAAAAGTGGCCCCTCACCTTCATCGAGCAGGTGGCCCCCCAGCTGGTGCCCATCCTGCGGGAGCTGGACAAACGGGCCAAGGCCGCCCACGCCGACCCCAGGGCGGCCATCCTCCAGGGGGAGGCGGACCGGGAGACCGTCCACATGGCGCACCTGGACATCCACTACGGCTACTCGGTGAACGGCGTCGCCGCCCTCCACACCGAGATTTTGAAGAGCTCCGAGCTGCGCCACTTCTACGACATCTACCCCGCCAAGTTCAACAATAAGACTAACGGCGTCACCCTGCGGCGCTGGCTGGAGGTGTGCAATCCCCAGCTGGCCGCCCTGCTGGACGAGTGCGTCGGCCCCCAGTGGCGCACCGACGCCGCCCGGCTCAGCCGCCTGATGGACTACTATAACGACAGCGCCGTGCTGGATCGGCTGCTGGACATCAAGGCCGCCAATAAGCGCGCCGCCGCCGATTTCTTCGCCCGGGACCAGTACGGCATCCGGCTGGACCCCGACGCGGTGTTCGACATCCAGGTCAAGCGCCTGCACGAGTACAAGCGCCAGCAGATGAACGCGCTGTACGTCATCCATAAGTACCTGGAAATCAAGGCGGGCAAGACCCCCCAGCGGCCCGTCACCGTCATCTTCGGCGCCAAGGCCGCCCCCGCCTATGTGATGGCCAAGCACATCATCCACCTGATTTTGTGCCTGCGCCGGCTCATCGAGAACGATCCCCAGGTGCGCCCCTGGCTCCACGTGGCCATGGTGGAGAACTACAACGTCACCTGGGCCGAGCGGCTCATCCCCGCCTGCGACATCTCCGAGCAGATCTCCCTGGCCTCCAAGGAGGCCAGCGGCACCGGCAATATGAAGTTCATGGCCAACGGCGCGGTCACCCTGGGCACCCTGGACGGCGCCAATGTGGAGATCGCGGAGCTGGTGGGGCCGGACAATATCTACACCTTCGGCGCGGGCAGCAATTACGTCATCGAGCTGTACGACCAGAAGATGAAGGACCCCTCCAAGGGCTACCAGTCCAGGGTGTACTACGAGCGCCCGGCGGTGAAGCCGCTGGTGGACTTCCTCCTCTCCCCCACTCTGGTGGAGCTGGGCGACGAGGCGGCGCTGAAGGCGCTGTGGAACGACCTGACCGGCAAGGACTGGTTCATGGCCCTGCTGGACGTGGAGGCGTATATCGCCGCCCGGGACCGGGCCATCGCTGACTACGGCGACCGCACCGCCTGGGCCCGGAAGATGCTGGTGAACACCGCCCGCAGCGGCTACTTCTCCAGCGACCGCACCATCGCGGAGTATAATCGGGATATCTGGCACTTGGGCTGACCAAGCACAGGAAAACGCCCCCGCCGCAGCCGCGGCGGGGGCGTTTTTTAGTTGGACGGCAGGATGGAGGCGATGGACATGGCGAAATTGCTGATGGGCATAGTCTGAAGCACCACCCGGCCCGGACCGGTGACCACCGTGTTGAACAGCCCCTCGCCGCCGAACAGCACATTCTTGACTCCCTTTACCGTGCGCACGTCCACCGTGCACGTGGCGTCCATCATGGCCAGATTGCCGGTGTCAATCACAATCTGCTGCCCCGGCTGAAGGTCGTATTCCACGGCGGAGCCGTCGATCTCCAAAAACGCGGTGCCGTGGCCGGAGAGCTTCTGCAAAATGAAGCCCTCGCCGCTGAAGAAGCCGGACATCCCCTTCTTCTGGAAGAAAATGGACAGCTCCACCCCCTGCTCGGAGGCCAAAAAGCCGGATTTCTGCACCACGATGGGCCGGTCCGGGGTGATGTCCACCGCCCGGATGGAGCCAGGGAAGCTGGAGGCAAAGGCGATCATCCCCGGGCCGCCCTTGGCGGTGTATATGTTCTGGAACATGGATTCGCCGGAGAACATCCGGCCAAAGGCCTTGCCGATGCCGCCGGCACTGGTCTGCATCTCCATGTTGGGGGACATCCACACCATGGAGCCTTTTTCGGTAATCATGGATTCGTTGGCGTCCACGTCGCAGATGACCACGGGCATGGGTTCGCCGGTAATGTTATAGCGCATAGGGTACTCCTCCTTCTTGGGGCCGCGGCCCCTTTGGGGACAGTATACACCCGCCGGGGGCCAAGCGCAATTTAAAATTTGCAAAAATCCGCCTCAGCCCAGCTCCCGCAGGCAGGCCGCCAGGGGCTGAATGTATTTCGGGTCGGAGATGTCGTAAGAGCGGGAGATGGCGTCCAGGAACGCCTGATCCTCCGGGGTCTTGTCCTTCTTCCTGCCGATGGCCCAGGACGCCACGCTCAGCATGGCCTTATCCACCCCGCCCAGCTTCTCCCGGCACAGCCCCGCCTGCAAGTAGAAGTGGGGGATGGCGTCCCGCTCCGCCGGGGTGAGATTCTGCTCCCACACCTGCCGAATTTTGTCCTCCGCCTCGTTGGGCATGGCCCCGGTGGCGAACACCACAAGGCGCTTCGCGCCCCGGCTTCGCAGCAGCTTCCGGGCCTTTTTCCAGCCGTCAATTACCCCGGCGTGGAGCCGGGAGCCGAACACCACGGTGGAAAACTCGGACAGGCCGGCGGGGGCGGCGGACAGGGGCAGGGCGGTGCAGCCCAGCTCTTCCGCCAGCAGTCCGGCGTACTTCTGGGTAAAGCCGGTTTTGCTGTTATAAAGGATGATCGTGTTAGGATTCATGGTTGTTTTCCTCCCTGGCATGGTTTAAAAATGCCTGATAGGCCCGCTCCTGCTGGGCGTACAGCTCCTCCGCCGGGATGCCCGGGGTGGACACGGAAAAAATCGTCCCCAGCCCCACGGTGTAGATCAGCATGTCCAGGTGGAGCCGGCGGGCCGCCGCCTGGTCCAGGCCCAGGCTTTCCGCAATCGTGTCCGCCACGCCGGGGCTGGCCTCGGCCCGGTAGAGGCCGTCCAGGGAGGACACCCCCTCCCGGCGGCGGAGGATAAAGATTTTGAACAGCTCCGGCTCGTCCCGGGCCAGTTGGACATAGGCCCGCCCGGTGCTGCGGAACAGGTCGCCCGGCGCCAGGCGGGCGGACAGATAGTCCGCCAGGAACTGCGCCGTCCGGCCCTCCACCGCCCGGCGCAGCTCCTCCATGTTGCGGAAGCAGCTGTAAATGGGCTGGACGGAGCAGCTCAGGCGGGCGGCGATGTCCTTCACCAGCACCCGCTCCATGCCCCCCTCCCGGGCCAGGGCAAAGGCGGCGTCCACCACCATTTCCCGGGTAATTCTCTGCTTGGGCATTTTCCCACCTCACATAATCCATTTATATAATCCAGTTATATAAATGGATTATAACGTGGGACGCGGCGGATGTCAAGCAAAAAACAGGAGCGGCGGTAGGACACACCGCCGCTCCTGTTTGACTTAAAACGCGATCAGCCGCGACCAAGCCGCAGCTTCGCGGTCAATTCTTCAGTCCTTCCGCCCAGGCGGAGTAGCGGGCTACCTTGTCCGCGCAGTCGGCCTGGCTGGCGCCCTGGGCCAGAATGTATACCTTCACCTTGGGCTCGGTGCCGGAGGGCCGGACGATGACAGAGGTGCCGTCGGCCAGCTCGTAGCGCAGCACGTTGGAGCCGGACAGCTCCATGGCGGTCTTTTCCCCGGTGGCGGCGTCCACCACGCTGCCGTCCTTGTAGTCCTTCCAGGTCTTGACCGTCTCGCCGCCGATCTCCTTGGGGGGATTGGCGCGCAGATTGGCCATCAGGTCGGCCATCTTCTTCAGCCCGTCCAGGCCGGGCATCACCAGGTTCATGGTGCGCTCACCGTAGTCGCCGTACTTCTCGTACAGAGCCATCAGCGCGTCGTACAGGGTCATGCCCTTGCCGGCGTAGTAGGCGGCCATCTCCGTCATGGCCACCGCGGCGGTCACCGCGTCCTTGTCCCGGACGTAGCTGCCCAGCATGTAGCCGTAGCTCTCCTCGTAGGACATGATGACGTTCCCCTCGCCGGAGCTCTCCAGCTGGTCCTTCTTCTGGGCCAGGAATTTGAAGCCGGTGAAGGTGTCGAAGCAGGCGAGGCCGTTCACCTCGGCCACCTTGCGGGCCATTTCGGTGGTGACGATGGTTTTCAGGGCCACGGGATTGACGGGCATCTTGCCGGTGCGCTGCTTGGCCCCGATGAGGTAGTCCAGCAGCAGCACGCCGGTCTGGTTGCCGGTGAGCACCTTGAACTCATCCCCGGCCCGGACCATCAGGCCCACCCGGTCGGCGTCGGGGTCGGAGCCCAGAATGAAGTCCGCGCCCTCCTTGTTGGCCAGCTCCACCGCCAGGGCGAAGCCCTCGGGATTCTCCGGGTTGGGGGAGGCCACGGTGGGGAAGTTCCCGTCAATGACCATCTGCTCGGGCACACAGATGACGTGCTTCATGCCCAGGCGCTTCAATGCCTCGGGGATGAGCTTGTATCCGGTACCGTGGAAGGGGGTATACACCATTTTGAAGGTGTCCGCCACCGCGTCCACCGCCGCCTGGTCGTTCACCTGGGCCATCACGTTGGCCAGGAATTTCTCGTCGGTCTCCTCCCCCATGATGGTGATGAGGCCGTCCGCCACCGCCTGGTCGTAGCCGGCCGCGGTCACGTCGAACACGTCGGACTCCCGCATGATCTTGGCCACCTCGTCGGCGTGGTTGGGGGGGAGCTGGGCGCCGTCGGACCAGTAGACCTTATAGCCGTTATACTCCTTGGGGTTGTGGCTGGCGGTGATGTTGATGCCCGCGATGCAGCCGTACTCCCGGATGGCGAAGGACAGCTCAGGGGTGGGGCGCAGGGATTCGAACAGGCGCACCGGAATGCCCGCGGTGGCCATGATGCAGGCGGCCTCCCTGGCAAACACGTCGGAGTTATTCCGGCAGTCAAAGCAGATGGCGACGCCCTTTTTCGCCGCCTCCGGCCCCTCGCCCAGGATGACCTTGGCGAAAGCCTGAGTGGCGTGGCGGATGACGTGAATGTTCATCCGGTACAGCCCCACTCCCATGGTGCCGCGCAGCCCGGCGGTGCCGAACTCCAGCTGGGAGAAGAAGCGGGACTCGATTTCCTTCTCGTCCCCGGCGATGGCGGCCAGCTCCGCCTTCTCCGCCTGGTCCAGGGCGGGGGAGTTCAGCCACTGCTCGTAATTCTTTTTGTAGTCCATTGGGTTCTTCCTCCTTATGAAAATAAATCAAAAAGCGAAATTGCCATTGACAAACACAGGAATTTCCCGCCCGTCGCGGGTGGTCCCAACGATGGACAAATCGGCGGAGCCCACCATAAAGTCCACGTGGGTCATGGACTGGTTCAGGCCCGCGGCCTTCTGCGCCACCTCGTCCATGTCCTCGCCGCCCTTGACGCAGCCGGGGTAGGCCGCGCCGAACGCCAGGTGGCAGGAGGCGTTTTCGTCAAACAGGGTATTGTAGAACAGCAGCCCGGTGTTCCGGATGGGGGAGTCGTAGGGCACCAGCGCCACCTCGCCCAGGCGGCGGGCCCCCTCGTCCACCTCAATGCCCCGGCGCAGGAACTCCTCCCCCTGGGCGGCATGTACGTCCACAATCCGGCCGTCCTTAAAGTCGAAGGAAAAGTCGCGGATCAGGTTCCCGTCCATGGCCAGGGGCAGGGTGGAATACACCCGGCCGTCCACCCCGTCCCACCGGGGCGAGGTGAAGATCTCCTCCGTGGGGATGTTGGGCAGGTACTCCACTCCCTCGGTGGTGTGGGCGGTGGCTCCGGCCCACACGTGGCCGTCCGGCAGGCGGATGGTCAGGTCGGTGCCCAGGGAGTTGGCATAATGCAGGCTGGCGAACCGGTAGTCGTTGAGAATCCTGGCCCGGCGGGCGATGACGTCCGCCACCTGCCGCCAGCGCTCCACGGCTTTGCCGTCCCCCGTGATGCGGCACACGGAGAAAATGGCGTCCCACAGGGCGTCCATGGCCTCCTCCCCCTTTTTGCCGGGGAACACCTTCTCCGCCCAGGCGGGGGTGGGATGGGCCCCCACGCACCACTGAAAGCGGTTGGCCATCATGGCGTCGAAGTAGGGCTTGGTGGGGCCGCTGCTGGCCTTGCGCCGGGCCTGGATGCGGGCGGGGTCCACCCCCTTCAGCAGCTCCGGGTTGGAGCCGGTGAAGGACAGCCGGGGGCATTGATGCTCCAGATACCAGTCTATCCGGGCCTTCATATAGCTGGGGTATTCCTCAAACACGGCGGCGTCCGCCCGGAGGAAGCTCTCCCGGGTGGTAAAGTCGTCCCCGAAGTAGGGCGCCACGTTCCGCGCCCCGCAGTCGAAGCACGCGGCCACGCACAGCCGGGTGAGCTGGGCAAATTCCACGTTGCTCTCAATGCTGGGGGTCTGCCCCGGCTGGACGTTCAGGCCCACCTCCGCCAGCAGGCGGGCGTATTCGCTGAGCTTGGCTTCAAAATCCTTGACCATGTTTGGATATCTCCTTTTTTGGGGCAGGCTGCCGCGTTCTGCCTGTTCGCGGCTCAGCCGCGTCCTCATGGGCAGTTTGCCGGAAATTTCCTGCCGGACTCACATAGATATGGAAATTATACCATATCAAATCCCAAAACACAATTCCATTTGCATTTTTTTCTGAGGCGCGTTATAATAGTGTATCAATTTAACGGAGTAAAGGAGAAGGGCCCATGCTAACCACCGTCATCCCCCAGGGGTACGCCCCCCTGCTCAACCTGTACGACACCCAGAAGGCCATCGGCCTTTTGAAGCGGCTGTTTGAGGACGACCTGGGCGGGGCGCTGAACCTGCGCCGGGTGTCCGCCCCCCTGTTCGTGGAGGCGTCCACCGGACTGAACGACGACCTCAACGGCGTGGAGCGGGCCGTCTCCTTCGACGTGCCCGACGCCGGACGGGACGCCCAGGTGGTCCACTCCCTGGCCAAGTGGAAGCGCATGGCCCTGCACCGTTACCAGTTCTCGGTGGGGGAGGGCTTGTATACCGACATGAACGCCATCCGCCGGGACGAGGAGCTGGACAATCTCCACTCCGTCTACGTGGACCAGTGGGACTGGGAAAAGGTCATCGCCCCCAGAGACCGCACGGCGGAGTACTTAAAGGGCGTGGTGTCCACCATCGTCAACGCCCTGGCCAATACCCAGGCCACCCTGCGCTCGGTGTACCCCCAGCTCACCACCCTGCCCCTCATCCGCCGGGAGGTGTCCTTTGTCACCGCCCAGGAGCTGGAGGACCTCTGGCCCCAGCTGTCCCCCAAGGAGCGGGAGGACGCCTGGACGCGGGAGCACCCCACCACCTTCCTCATGGGCATCGGCGGGGCGCTGAAGTCGGGCCAGCCCCACGACGGCCGGGCCCCGGACTACGACGACTGGGCGCTCAACGGGGACATCCTGCTGTGGAACCACCTGCTGGGCCGGTCCTTCGAGATCTCGTCCATGGGCATCCGGGTGTCGCCGGAGTCCCTGGACCAGCAGCTGTCCATATCCGGGCACGACGAGCGCCGCACGCTGTCCTTCCACAAGGCCCTGTTGGCGGGGGAGCTCCCCCTCACCATCGGCGGCGGCATCGGGCAGAGCCGGGTATCCATGTACCTGCTGGGCAAGGCCCATATTGGCGAGGTACAGGCCTCCATCTGGGACCCGCGCACTATTGAGGCATGTAAAGAGGCGGGGGTTATTCTGCTGTGAGATATGGGCCTTGCCCACCGCCGCAGGTGCGGCGCACGAGTATTTTGCCCCAGGCAAAATCTCGGCGCAAGGCGGGATTCATTCCCGCCGCGCAAGTCAAATCCAAAGGGGCCCCCGTGGGCTTTGCCCATGGGGAACAAGGCCCATATCGGTGAGGTGTAGGCCTCCATCTGGGACCCGCGCACCATCGAGGCGTGTAAAGAGGCGGGAGTTATTCTGCTGTGAGAGGAGGCGGCAATTTGGACGAGAGCAGAGGCAGTTTCAACGCCGGGAGCGCGGCCAAGGCGGGTATCTCCTTCGGCAGCGCCCTGGCCATGGTCATCAGCTACACCACCTGGCACTCCGTGGGCTGGGCTATCATTCACGGAATGATGAGCTGGGTGTACGTGATCTATTTCATCCTAAAATACTGAGACAGCGGACCCGCTCCACCCAGCGGGTCCCTTTCTCTGCCGCTCAGAGCCGGCAGTATCCAGCCGGCGGGCCGCCAGCCCTCCCACACAGCCGAATGGGCCGTGATCCATGACGGATCACGGCCCATTTGAATCGTTTCCGCGGAGGTCCTCAGGCGTCCGCCGCCTTATGCCTCCTCCGCCTCCAGGTGGTAGCCCAGCCGCCGCACCGCCTCGATGCGCACGTTGGAGCCGATGCTGTGGAGCTTTTTACGCAAAAAGCCCACGTATACCTCCACGTGGTTCTCCACCGCGTTGGAGTCGTACCCCCACACCCGGGCCAGGATGGCCTCCTTGGACAGGTTGCGGCCCTTTGCCCCCATGAGGCAGCGCATCACGTCGAACTCCCGGGCGGACAACCGCACCCACTTTTCCCCGCAGGCCAGGGTGGACGCGTCCAGGTCCAGGGACGTATTGCCGAAGCGCAGCTCGTCCACCTGCCCGCCCTGGCGGCGCAGCAGCGCCCCCACGCAGGCCAGCAGCTCCCGGGTGTCAAAGGGCTTGGTCAGGTAGTAGTCCGCCCCGGCGTTGAGGCCCTCCACCCGGTCCTCCAGCTCCCCGCGGGCGGTGAGCATGAGGATGGGGACGGCGCACTTCTGGGCCCGGAGCTGCCGGGCCGCCTGCCAGCCGTTGAGCGCGGGCAGCATCACGTCCAGAATGATGAGGTCATACACGCCCAAAAGGGCGTACTGCACCCCGGCCTCTCCGTCATAGGCGTTTTCCACCTCATAGCCCCGGTCCTCCAGCAGCGCCCGCAGAGAGGCGGCCAGCGGGCGGTCGTCCTCCACGATGAGGATTTTCACGGCGTTCCCTCCCTTCTGCCTGTTCTGACGTGATTATATCAGCTTTTCCCTAAAAAGGAAAGCGGCGGAGGAATCTTTTCGCCCCGGCCCGTCAAAACGGCAGCAGCTCCAGGTGCTCCAGCAGAATCTTCGCCCCGATGAGCACCAGCACCACTCCGCCAAAGAGCTCCGCCTTGGACTTGTAGCGGGCGCCGAACACATTGCCCACCTTCACCCCCGCCGCCGAGATGAGGAAGGTGCACGCCCCGATGAGGGTGACGGCGGGGAGTATGTCCACCCGCAGGAAGGCGAAGGTGACCCCCACCGCCAGCGCGTCGATGGAGGTGGCCACCGCCAGCACCAGCATGGCCAGCGGGGCCAGAGAGGGGTCGCAGTCGTCCTCCTCGCGGCCCAGCGCCTCTCGAATCATATTGCCGCCGATGAAGCAGAGCAGCCCAAAGGCGATCCAATGGTCCACCGCGGCGATCATATCCGCGAAGGCCGCCCCAAGCAGCCACCCGGCCAGCGGCATCAGCGCCTGGAAGGCCCCAAACCACAGCCCCACGATCAGCGCGTGCCGGGGCAGCAGCGCCCGGATGGACAGCCCCTTGCAGATGGACACGGCGAAGGCGTCCATGGACAGGCCCACGGCCAGAACGAACAGCTCCCAAAGCTCCATGACACATCATCCCTTCTTTGCTGTTTGAACGTATGCGGGAGGACAAAAAAAGAGACCATACCCGCACCCATTGCGGGTAAGTCTCGTCATGAAAGGCTTGACCAGACGGCTGAGCCGCCAGTGTGTTGACCAAGCCGCGGCAAGCCGCCGACTACTCCCCTACCAGTGTGCGTATTTTAACCGAGCCGGCGGCGGTTAGTCAATGGCAATCTTCCAAAAGAAACCCGTCATGCCACGCCCTGGAATCTGCGGCGGGAATCTTTTGAATAAACCTTGAATTTTGCCCCGGAACGGTTGCGCTCGTCAGGGAAAGAGTATAAGATATTGAATCATACATACCACAGCGCCCGGGCGGCCTGCCGGGCGGACGGAGGGGCTTTCATGAGCTACATATCCTTTGAGAATGTTAAAAAAGAATATAAAATGGGTGAGATTACCATTCAAGCGGTGGACGGCGTGGACTTCACCGTGGACAAGGGCGAGTTCACCGTCATTGTGGGCCCCTCCGGCGCGGGCAAGACCACCGTGCTCAACATGCTGGGCGGCATGGACGCCTGCTCCGGCGGCACCATCACCGTGGACGGCGCGCGGGTCAGCGGCTACAGCCCCAAGCAGCTCACCGCCTACCGCCGGCACGACATCGGCTTCGTGTTCCAGTTCTATAACCTGGTGCAGAATCTCACCGCCCTGGAGAACGTGGAGCTGGCCGCCCAGATCTGCCGGGACCCGCTGGACGCCAAGGAGGTGCTCATCCACGTGGGGCTGGGGGACCGGCTGAACAACTTCCCCGCCCAGCTGTCCGGCGGCGAGCAGCAGCGGGTGGCCATCGCCCGGGCGCTGGCCAAAAACCCCAAGCTGCTGCTGTGCGACGAGCCCACCGGCGCGCTGGACTACGTGACGGGCAAGGCAATTTTAAAGCTCCTCCAGGACACCTGCCGCCAGGAGGGGATGACCGTCGTCGTCATCACCCACAACACCGCCCTCACCCCCATGGCCGACCAGGTCATCCATATCAAAAACGGCCGGGTGGCGTCGGTGGAGCGCAACGCCCACCCCACCCCGGTGGAGGAAATCGAATGGTAATATGGAAAAACCACCTGAATACCGACGCCATCCGGGAAATTCGGAGCACCATAACCCGCTACCTGTCCATTCTGGTGCTGGCGGCGCTGGCGGTGGCCTTTCTGTCCGGACTGCGCACCACCGCGCCGGACATGCAGTACACCGCCGACAATTACTACGACCGCACCCACCTGATGGACGGCTATGTGCTGTCCACCCTGGGGCTGACGGACGGGGACCTGGCCGCCCTGGCCGGTTCGCCGGGCATCGAGGCGGTGGAGGGCTGCCGGGACGTGGACGCGGTGGCCATCGACCGCATCGTCAGCGTGCGCTCCATGCCGGAACAGCTCAACCTGCTGGAGCTCAAGCAGGGCCGCCTGCCCCAGTCGGCGGACGAGTGCGTCACGGAAAACCTGCTGCTGGTGGAGCTGGGCCTCCAGGTGGGGGACAAGCTGGAGCTCATTCTGGAGGAGGACAGCGCCGGAGACCTGGAACGCCACGCCTACACCATCGTGGGATCGGTGAACTCCCCGCTGTACGTGGGGCTGGACCGGGGAAGCTCCTCCCTGGGCAGCGGCTCGGTGGACGCCTTCGTCTACGTGCCGGGGGAGAACTTTACCTTTGAGCACTACACCTGCGCCTACTTCACCGGGGACGGCCTGGCCGCGCTGGACACCTACGGGGACGAGTACGAGGACCGCGTCGACGCCCTGGTTGACAGCCTGGACCCCCTGGCGGAGGAACGCGCCCAGCTGCGTTACGACGAGCTCATCGGGGAGGCCCAGGCCGAGCTGGACGATGCCCGGCGGGAGTTCGAGGACGCCAAGGCGGACGCGGACAAAGAGCTGGCCGACGCCTGGCAGGAGCTTCAAGACGGGCGGCAGGAGCTAGACGACGGCTGGGCGGACTACCGCGACGGGGAGGACACCTTCGCCCGGGAGACCGCCGACGCCCAGAAAAAGCTGGACGACGCCCTGGCCGACCTGCGCCAGGGGGAGGCCGACCTGGCCGACGGCCGGCAGGAGTATGAGGACGGTCTGGCGGAGTACCAGGACGGCTGGCAGAAATATCGGGACGGCTGGGCGGACTACCTGGACGGCCTGGCGGAATACGAGAAGGGCCTTCAAAAATATGAGGACGGCCTGGCCCAATTCGAGGTGGGCCGCCAAACATACGAGGACGGCCTGGCCCAATACGAGCGCGGCCAGCTGACCTACGAAAGCGGCCTGAAGGAGTACGAGGCCGGCCGCAGGGAGTATAACGAGGGCCTGAAGCAGTATAACGAGGGTAAGGCTCAGCTTGACGAACAGAAGCAAGTGCTGGACGCCAGTTGGGCACAGTACGATGCTGCGTTGGAGCAGCTTGCCGCAATTATGGGACAGGAGGCGGCAGAACAGCAACTGGCAGGGGAAAAGGCCAAGCTAGACGCTGGACAGGCGGCGCTAGACGCCGGCTATGCTCAGCTGGCCCCCATCAAGGACAAACTGGACGCGGCCAAGAAAGAGCTGGACGCGGGCAGCGCCGAGCTGGACTCCGCCGCGTGGGAGCTGCGGCATGCCGAGGACGAGCTGGACCAGGCCAAGAAAGAGCTGGACGACGCTCAGGACGAGCTGGACGAGGGCAAAAAGGAGCTGGATGACGCCAAGGTGGAGCTGGACGACGCCAAGGCCGAACTGGACGACGCCCGGGCCGAGCTGGACGACGCTCAGGCGAAGCTGGACGACGCCCAGACCGAGCTGGAGCAGGGAGAGGCAGACCTCCGGGACGGCTGGGCCGAGTATTACGACGGCGTGGAGGAGCTGCGCAAGGCCCGGATCGACGGGCGACAGGAGCTGGACGACGCGCTGGCAGAGCTCAACGACGGCGAGGCGGAGTACGCCGACGGCCTGAAGGAGTACCAGGACGGCAAAGCGGAGGCGGACGAGGAGATCGCTGACGCCCAAAAGAAGCTGGACGACGCCCAGGACGAGCTGGACGACGTGGAGGACTGTGAGTGGTACGTCCTCAGCCGGTTCACCAACGCGGGCATCGTGGGCTACTCTCAGGACTCCGGCCGGGTGAGCAATCTGGCCAACGTGTTCCCCGTCATCTTCTTCCTGGTGGCGGCGCTGGCCTGCCTGACCACCATGACCCGCATGGTGGAGGAGCAGCGCACCCAGATCGGCGCGCTGAAGGCCATGGGCTTCTCTCGGCTCTCCATCTCCAAAAAGTACATCGGCTACGCCTTCTCCGCCAGTCTGGTGGGAGGCATTCTGGGCCTGGGGCTGGGCTGTACCCTCATTCCCCTGGTCATCGCCAACGCCTTCAACATCATGTACGCCATCCCCGCCCTGGAGTTCAAGCCCCAGGTGGGGCTGTACTTCGGCGCGGTGCTGGCGGCGGTGGCCTGCACCACCGGGGCGGCGCTGTGGGCGTGCCTGTCCACCCTGATGGCCACTCCCGCCAACCTGATGCGCCCCCGCGCTCCCAAGGCGGGCCGCCGGGTGCTGCTGGAGCGGGTGGGATTTGTCTGGAAGCGCCTCACCTTCACCTGGAAGGTGACCATGCGCAACCTGTTCCGCTACCAGCGCCGGTTCTGGATGACGGTAATCGGCATCGGCGGGTGCACCGCCCTCATCGTCACCGGCTTCGGGCTCCACGAGTCCATCTTCTCCATCCTCAACGAGCAGTTCGACCACGTGTTCCGCTATGACGCGCTGCTGGGGCTGGATGCCGGCCAGGAGGAGCTGGCCGCGGTGGAGCGCTATCTGGCGGACAGCCCCTGGGTGGAGGACTATCTGCAGGGCAGCGATATTCTGGTGGAGGCGTCCACCCGGGGCCCGGCTCAGAGCGCCTACCTGCGCACGGTGGCGGACCAGGAGCGGTTCGCCCAGTTCATCCGGCTCTCTCACAGGCTGGACGGAACGCCGGCCGTCCTGACGGCGGACGGCCTGGTGGTCACGGAAAAGCTGGCCGAGCTGCTGGAGGTCTCTCCGGGAGACACCATCACCCTGGAGGAGGACGGGAAACGGGTGGAAGCCCGGGTGGCCGACATCGCGGAGAACTATGCCTATCACTACATCTATGTCTCCGAGGAATATTACCGCGCCCTCTTCGGTAAGGACGCGCAGCGCAATGTCATGCTCCTGCGCTATGCCGACGGGGCGGGAGATGCCGAGTCGGACGCCGTGTCCGCCGATCTGATGGCCATGGACGGGGTGGACTCCTACTCCTACATCGCCACCCTGCGGGACAACTTCACCGACAGCATGGAGGCCATCGACTACGCCGTGGTCATCATCATCACTGCGGCGGCGGCCCTGGCCTTCGTGGTGCTCTACAACCTCACCAACATCAACATCACCGAGCGGGTGCGGGAGCTGGCCACCCTGAAGGTTCTGGGCTTCTTCGACCGGGAGGTCACCGCCTACGTCTACCGGGAAAACCTGTTCCTCACCCTGTTCGGTATCGCGCTCGGGCTGGTGATGGGCCGGTTCCTCCACGCATGGATGGTGCTCACCGTGGAGGTAGAGCTGGTGATGTTCGGCCGCACCGCGCCGCCCTACGCCTATGTGCTGGCCGCGGTGCTGACGGTGGTGTTCTCCATCGCGGTGAACATCGCCGCCCACTACAAGCTGAAAAAGGTGGACATGGTGGAGAGCCTTAAAACGGTGGAATGACTGCTGCCCCTCTCTTGTGCGCAAAATCAGCCCCGCGCCTGCGGCGCGGGGCTGCGCGTTTGTCTATGGGGCGTCCTCTTCCCTGCCGGGCAGCTCCTCCGGCGGCTGGGGGTCGTCCTCGGCAAAGATGGCAAACAGGTCCTCCTCCATGAGCACCGGGCGGCGGTGCTTCACCAGGGCGGTGAGGATGGGATAGAGCACAATGGCCACCAGCCCTCCGGAAAAGCCGTTGTTGTAGAGGTTCATCCCCTCCAGCGGCAGTCCCGCCTGGAGCACCACCGAGGAGTGGATCAGCCCCGCCAGCACCCCGAAGGGCCAGCCGAACACCCCGGCAAAGGGGGCCAGGGTGTTGCCGAACAGCCCCGCCAGCTGCAAGCCGCTGTTGTTCAGCTCCACGTGGTTGGTCAGGCTGCCCAGCAGCACCCCCGCCATGACGGGGATGATATTGAAGGCGTGCTTGCCGTAGCCGGAAAAGCCGATGATGGTGAAGATGGCGCCGATGGTGGCCCCGTTGAGGTCGCCGCCGGTGAGCACAATGTAGCCGGTGGCGATCAGCCCGTTCACCCCCATGTTCACCAGCACCGGGCCCGACCGAAAGGTGCGCACATAGTCGCTGGGCACCCGGCCGGAGGTGCGCAACAGCATCCAATACTTCCGCGTCACCCGCCCAGGCCCCCGGGCCAGCCCAGCCAGAATAAACACTGCGCACAGCGCCGCCAGTCCCGCCCCCAGCCGGCCGTTATGGCCGCTGGACCAGTAATGGGCCGCGGCGGGGGCCAGGCCGAAGGCCTTGAACGCGGGCACCAGCATCATGGCCACCAGCCCGCAGGAAAAGCCCAGGCTGTAAAGATTCATGCCGTTCTGCACCCGGTGGGCGTGCTCCGCCACGGGAGGCATCACAAATCCGATGAGCAGCCCTATGGCAATCCCCAGCCAGGGGTGAAAGCGCACCGCCATGAAGCTCACCATCGGGGAGAGCGCCGTGGTGCGCAGCGCCACGTTCACGTGCCGGGAGAGGTCCTCCTTCTGCACCAGGGCGTACAGTGCCGTGCCCCCCAGGATGGGCCAGATATTGGCAATGTTCTTGCCGAACAGGGCAAAGCCGGACATCAGCCCGATGGTGACCATGGTAGCGCCGTTGGGCGTGTCGTCCAGCAGCCACAGAATGGCTACGCTGATGAGCGTCACCAGCCCCGCGTTGACAAAAGCCGCCCCCATCCCCGCCACGGCGATATAGTCGGTGATGAGCACGTCCTCCATGGTGACGATGGTGCGCAGGCCGGACAAAATCCGGTCCGGCGGCTCCTGGCACAGGCCGAACGCTATCAGCGCCATGGCAAAAAGGGCGGAGGCGGGCATCAGCGCGCCGTTGCGCTGTCGGGCGGTGAAGCGGATCATGGGCGGTCCTCTCTTTCTGTGCGGCGGTACGCGGTTTTCCTCTTTGGCTGCTCAGAAGCCCACCAGCGGAGCCTCGCCGGTATCCTGGCCGGGCTCGATGGCCCGGATTACGATGTCATAGCTGTAGCTGGCGCTGACCTCTACCGTCGCCCGGTCGCCCACCCGGCGGCCTATCAGGGCTTTGCCCACCGGGGACTCCTTGCTGACGCGGTTTTTCAGCGCGTCCTGCCGCATGGTGGTGACGATCTGGCAGGTGACCTCCTCATCGTCCTCCTCCACGTAAAAGGTGACCTTGTCGTACAGCCCCACCACCCCGTCTGCGGACTTGTCCGAGATAATGACCGCCGTTTTAATCATGCTCTCTAAGTAACGGCACCGGCTGTCGTTGCGGTTTTTCTCCCGCTTTGCCGCCTTATATTCAAAATTTTCGCTCAGATCGCCAAAGGCCCGGGCGGTTTTCACGTCCTCAATGAGCTTGGGCCGCAGCACGCTCCGGCGGTGCTCCAGCTCCTGGCGCATGAGTTCAATATCCTTTTTCGTCAGCTCGTTGTGCACGGGATATCCCTCCTTAATATCCCTAGTTTGACACAATTTGGGCCGTCCGTCAAGTACCGGCGCGCTCCGGGGCTAGCTTTTCTCCCCCTATGCCGGGAGCAGCTCCAGCGACTTCAGCGTATCCCGCAGGACGCTGTACGTCTCAAGCATGTCCCGCTGCGCCCCTGGGGGAAGAAAATCCCTCCGGGCCAGATCAATGCAGCGCTGCACGCTGCTGCCGGTCTCCCATGTGTCCAGGGAGATTTCGGTACACACCAGATCCAGCTGGGACGGCCCCTCCACGGGTTCCAGAAACAGGAAGAAGTAATCATACGCCACCCCGTCCTCCACCACGTACTGGGCGGGCATGGCGATGTCCAGCGGGCGGCCCTCCCACTCGTCCTCCATGGGCAGAGTGCGCAGCTCGTGGAATTCCCTTCCGTCAAAGGAGATGGCCGTGACGCTGCGCAGGCTCCCGTGGCTCACCCGCAGCCGGTACGCGGGCGCGGGGATAGACGCTGCGCCGCCGTCCCACTGGATCTCATACTGGTAATGGGTGTCCACAGCCTCCAGCGTATAAGCCAGCGGCTCGGCTCGGCGGGCCCGTGCCTCCTCGCTCTCCGCGATGCGCAGCTGGCTCTTGGTAAAGAACAGGCCAAACAGCGTTCCCGCCAAAGCCGCGTAGGTCCCCAAGATATTGGCGAAGGACATATGCCCGGACAGAGAATCGCTGGACTTTTTTTCGTTTTTTCCACTCATATCTCCCAATACTCCTTCATTTTGGACTTGAGCTTGCCGAATGTCGCTTTGGTGTAGCTCGGCGCCCAGCGATGATCCGCCCCTACCTTCTCCTTTGTGTCCCCGGCGATCAGACCGTAGGCCAAGCGGCACACGTCCCGCTCCATGTGGCGCAGGTAATCGTGAAAGCAGACACTGTCTTGAAAGCTCCCACGGGGCTGGCAGCAGCTCCACGCGGGGCACCGGCACCTCGCCGCTCACCGGCCGGTCCAGCGAGCTCACCCCGCAGCGCCAGAACCTGGACGCGACGCGCTCCCGCTTCAGCGCCTCCCATACGGCGCGGTAAGCTCTGCTCCAGCCCAGCGTGCCGTCCCGGTAAAAGGAGGACGGGCTGTCCCGGTAGACGCCGAGGAATGCCGCCCAGGCGCTCTGGTACAGGTCGTCCTCCTTGTCCGAGCAGTTTGATGCCCAACAGACCTCTTTGATAAAGCCGTCGATCAGTCCCTGCTCCCGGCACGAAAGCTCCCGTCCCCGCCGCCTCATTTTCTCCTGCCTCCGGGTTTCTTGGCCGGCTTTTCCAGCTCGGACAGAGCGGGCGGCTGGGCCAGCTCCCGGCAGCAGCCCATCCATGCCCGCCGCTCCTCGCTCCACTCCATGGTATACTGCACCGGCATCAGAAAGCCCAGCCCCTTCAGCCGCTCCGCCAGTATCGAATGGACCGAGTCCCCGCCCTTGGCGGAAAATCGGATGCTGGGCGGCTCGTCGGGGCAGAGCACCAGGTATCGGCCGTCCGGGCTGATCTTGGCCCGAAACTCCCGCTGGCCGGCGGCCAGCTTGCAAAAGGCTCTGTTCATCGCCACCCGCCCTGCCGCGGAGACGGACACCCTGGGCGCGTCATGGAAGCGGCCGGCGGGCGGGATGTCCTGCAGCGTGCTGAAATCCAGATCTGAAAAACACATTGAACTTCACTCCTCAAAAAGTATTACAAGGAGTATATCGTTTTTCCTGCGGAAATAACAGATTGAAAATACATGATCTTTCCCCGGAAAATTTGTGGAAATGTTGGGATATTTCTCGTTTATTTGACGAAAATAATGTTGTATACTAGAATTTTGCGGTCCGCCTCCCTCCTTTCCGGCGGACATCTGTGATTTAGTCACGGTATCCGCCGCCGCACTTGCTATAATAGGGCATATAAAATTCAAGGAGGCGTTGGCTATGACGGCCGCTGTACGGAAAAAACGGCGCGCGCTGGTGGACGAGACCAGCTGCGTGGCCTGCGGATGCTGCGTCAAGGTCTGCCCGCTGTCCGCCATTCAGGTCCGAAAGGGCGTGGCGGCGC
>CATKZP010000004.1 GCA_949841355.1 uncultured Oscillospiraceae bacterium | reverse complement strand
CTCCTTTTCCCATTAAATTTGCTGATTGCGTTGATACTTTTACCTACTGTTTTCTCAAAACAGCATTCCAAAGAAACCGCGCCCGGATTTATTGTTTGACGCGCCCGGGCTTATGGGCGCACGTGTATATCATCGCCGCCCTGATTATGCCCAAAGAGTGCTGAATGCCCGGGAGCAGGGAGCCTGGACCGGAGCGAGGACCGCAAACCAATCAGGGGCAGAGCCCCGGATGTTTGCGGCCCGAGTCGGAGAGAAGGCGACCGTCGCGGAGGGCATGAAGCACGACTACAATGCTGAATGCCCGGGTACAGGGACCCGGAGCCCCGCAGAGCCGTCCGTTGGCTTTGCGGGGAGCGGAGGCACAGCGCAGCGAATGAGCGCAGCTTGTGCCGACGAGGGACCGGCATGGAGCCGCCCGGCCGGAGACTTCCTCCTCCGGCCGGGCGGTCTTTCCGTCTCCCCTTGTAAAATACCCACGGCTGTGATATGATATGGATATCCAAAATTTAAACTAGGAGGCTGTTCCCCTATGGCTGACCAAAAGAAGATCCCCCAGCGCTCCGAAATCCCCGCTGAGCACACCTGGGATACCAGCGCCATCTACCCCACCGACGCGGCGTGGGAGAAGGAATTCGACGAGACCCAGGCCCTGGTGCGCACCCTCCCCCAGTACGCCGGGCGGCTGGGCGAGAGCGCCAAGACCCTCTACGAGTTCCTCACCACGTTCATGCAGGCGGAGGATCAGCTGGCCAATCTGTACCGCTACGCGTCCCTGCGCCAGGACGAGGACACCCGGGTGCCCCAGTACCAGGCCATGGCGGGCAAGGCCATGAGCCTGCTGGTGGAGACCAACGCCGCCATCTCCTTCGCCACCCCCGAGCTCATCAAGCTGCCCCAGGAGACCCTGGACCAGTTCTATGCCGGCGAGCCGGGGCTGGAGCTGTACCGCCGGTACTTCACCGTCATCCGGGACAGGAAGGAGCACACCCTGTCCGACGCGGAGGAAAAGCTGCTGGCCGCCGCCCAGGAGATGGCCCACGCCCCCGACGACATCTACTCCAAGTTCACCAACGCCGACCTCACCTTCCCCGACGCGGTGGACAAGGACGGCAATCCCCTCCCCCTGTCCAACGCCACCTTCGTCCCCTATGAGATGAGCGAGGACCGGGTGCTGCGCCGCTCCGCCTACGAGCAGTATTACGACACCTGCGGCCGCTTCCAGAACACCGCCGCGGCGGTGCTCAGCTCCGAGGTGAAGCAGCGCCAGTTCTTCGCCTCCGCCCGGAAGTACGAATCCCCGCTGGCCGCCGCCGTCAGCTCCACCCGGGTGCCCCCCGAGGTCTACCACAACCTGGTGGACACGGTGAACGCCAACCTGGACAAGCTCCACCGCTACGTCCGGCTGCGCCGCAGGCTGCTGGGGGTGGACGAGCTGCATATGTACGACATCTACGCCCCCATGGTGTCCGGCGCGGACAAGGTCATCCCCTTCGACCAGGCCAAGGCCACCGTGTACGACGCCCTGGCCCCCATGGGCGAGGAGTACCGCGCCATCATCAAGGAGGGCTTCGACAACCGCTGGATCGACGTGTACGAGAACGTGGGCAAGCGCTCCGGCGCCTATATGAACGGCGTGGTGGTCCACCCCTTCGTGCTGCTCAACCAGAAGGACAACCTGGACAGCATGTTCACCATGGCCCACGAGATGGGCCACGCCGTCCACTCCTACCTGTCCAACAAGACCCAGCCCACCGTATACCGGGACTACGTGATCTTCGTGGCCGAGGTGGCCTCCACCTGCAATGAGGCGCTGCTGATGGAGCACCTGCTGGGCCAGACCACCGACAAGCGGGAGCGTGCCTGGCTCATCAACCACTTCCTGGAGCAGTTCAAGGGCACCCTCTACCGCCAGACCATGTTCGCTGAGTACGAGCTGCGCCTGGGCGAGCTCAACGCTCAGGGCGTGCCCCTCACCGCGGAAAAGCTGAGCGCCGAGTACAAGGCCCTCAACGCCAAATACTTCGGCCCCGACATGGTGACCGACGACCGCATCGCCCTGGAGTGGGTGCGCATCCCCCACTTCTATTACAACTACTACGTCTACCAGTATTCCACCGGCTATTCCGCCGCCATCGCCCTGTCCCGCCGCATCCTGAAGGAGGGCGTTCCCGCCGTGAAGGACTATATGGAATTCCTGTCCGGCGGCTCCTCCAAGGACCCCATCGACCTGCTGCGGGGCGCCGGGGTGGATATGCAAAGCCCCAAGCCCGTCCAGGACGCTCTGGACCTGTTCGGGGAGCTGCTGGACGAGATGGAGGCCCTCATGGCGTGATGTTTCACGTGAAACATTCGTTCAGAAACAACCGGCCCGGCGCTGTAAGCGCCGGGCCGGTTCTTGTTCACAGCTGTGCTTTGATTTTCTCGATCATCTGGGCGTACTCCGCCTCGGTGAGCTTCACCCGGCCGGGATTCATCTCAAACACTCCGCCCCACTCGTACTCATCCCTGTACTTGGGCACCAGGTGGAAGTGGAGGTGGCAGCCGGTGTCGCCGTAAGCGCCGTAATTCACCTTGTCCGGGCGGAAGGCGGCGTGGATGGCCCGGGACGCCCGGGCCACGTCGGCAAAGAAGGCGTCGCGCTCCTCGCCGCTGATGTCGGTCAGCTCGCTCACGTGGTCCTTGTAGGCCACGATGCAGCGCCCCGGGTGGCTCTGCTCCCGGAAGAGGATGAGGGTGCTGACGCTCAGCTCACAGATGGGGATGCCGAAGGCGTCCAGCAGCTCTCCGCCCATACAGTAGCCGCAGCTCTGGTCTTTCATGGGCGGCTCCCCTCAGCCCTTGGCGGGCACGTTCTTGGTGGCCACGATGTCCACCCCCGTGCCGCACACGTCGGCCAGCACCACCTGCCCGATGGTCACGGGGGCGGGGAGCTCGATGTCCTGGATGGCCTTCACGCAGTCGAAGATCTTGCCCTTGGGAATGTCGCTGGCGGTCTTGACGGAGGCCATGGCCAGGCTGCCGCCCTTCACCTTCACCGTGCTGGTGACGATGCGGGTGGGGTTGGTCAGCTCCTTGCGGGCGTAGGCCTCCCCCCGGGGGCAGGTGTTGCCGGACACGGTTTTGACCTCGCCGCCCTCCAGCGTGACGGTGAGCGGGCAGCCCAGCGGGCAGTTAATACAGATCAGATTCTTCTCTTCCATCTTCTTACGCCTCCTCCAGGGTCACGGTGATGCCGTCCGCCTCGGGATGGCCGGTCAGCAGGTCGGTCTTGAGGATCACGGTCTCCATCTCGCCGGGAGCCAGCACCGGGCGCTTGCGGCTGAAGATGCAGGCGTCCCCCGCGTAGACGGCCACCTTCTTGTTCTGATACACATTGCCCACGCGGAAGCGCAGGGTGACGGTGTCCCCCGCCGCGTCGGGCCGGATGGCCACGGGCACGGTGTAACGCACGCCGTTCTCGCACTTGATGGGCAGGGCCTTGTGCTCCTCGGTCTTGCAGCCGCAGGCGACGTAGGCGGCCGCATGGCGGCCGGCGGCCCCCGCCTCCTCGGACACGTAGTCCACCAGGTCGTGGACGTGGAGCACGTTGCCGGCGGCGAACACGCCGGGAATGCTGGTCTCCAGGCTCTCGTTGACGGTGGGGCCGTTGGTGATGGGGTTGAGCTCCACGCCGGCGGAGCGGCTCAGCTCGTTCTCCGGGATCAGGCCGCAGGACAGCAGCAGCGTGTCGCACTCATAGCGCTCCTCGGTGCCGGGGATGGGGCGGTTGCGCTCGTCCACCTGGGCGATGGTGATGGCCTCCACCCGCTTTTTGCCCTCGATGTCCACCACGGTGTGGCTCAGCTTCAGGGGGATGCCGTAGTCGTCCAGACACTGCACGATGTTCCGCTTCAGCCCGCCGGAATAGGGCATCAGCTCCGCCACCACCTGGACCTTGGCGCCCTCCAGGGTCATGCGCCGGGCCATGATGAGCCCGATGTCGCCGGAGCCCAGGATGACCACCTTGCGCCCGGGCATATAGCCCTCCATGTTCACCAGGCGCTGGGCGGTGCCGGCGGTGTAGATGCCCGCCGGACGGCAGCCGGGAATGCTCAGCGCGCCCCGGGGCCGCTCCCGGCAGCCCATGGCCAGGATCACCGCCTTGGGATGGAGCTGGAACAGCCCGTCCTCCCGGTTCATGGCGGTGACGGTCTTGTCCGCGGCCAGGTCCAGCACCATGGTGTTCAGCTTATAGGGAATGCCCAGCTCCTTCACCTGCTGGATGAAGCGCCCGGCGTACTCGGGGCCGGTCAGCTCCTCCTTGAAGGTGTGCAGGCCGAAGCCGTTGTGGATGCACTGGTTGAGGATGCCGCCCAGCTCGTTGTCCCGCTCCAGGATGAGGATGTCGCGCAGGCCCGCCTCGTGGGCGGCCGCCGCCGCGGCCAGCCCCGCAGGGCCGCCGCCGATGATCACAAGTTCGTATTCTCTCATGGTTTCAGCCCTCCCTCAGATGGCGTCCTTGTTGACGCCCACGATCAGCTCGGACCCCGCGCCCGCCTTGGTGATGGCGCTCTGGTCCACGCCCAGCTCCCGGGCCAGGATCTCCATGACCCTGGGGGAGCAGAAGCCGCCCTGGCACCGGCCCATACCGGCCCGGACGCGGCGCTTCACCCCGTCCACGCTGCGCGCGCCGGGCACGCGGCGGATGGCGTCGATGATCTCGCCCTCGGTGACGGTCTCGCAGCGGCAGACCACGGTGCCGTAGGCGGGATTCTCCTTGATGAGCTCCGCGTGGGCCGCGTCGTCCAGGCCCTTGGGGTCCAGAATGCCGCGGCGCTTGGGATCAAAGCCGGGGTTCTCCTCCAGCTTGAGGATATCCTTGACGATGCCGCTCACCATCACGCCGATGGCGGGGGCGGAGGACAGACCGGGGGACTCAATGCCCGCGCAGTCCACAAAGCCGGGGGCCGCCTCGCTGATGAAGAACTCGTGGCGGGCCTCATGGGCGCGCAGGCCCGCGAAGCTGGTGATGGTCTGGCGCAGGGGCACGTCCTTCACCGCCATGCCGCACTTGGCGCGCACCTCGTCCAGCCCAGCCTGGGTGGTGGCCACGCCCTCCTTGTCCTCGATGTCGATGGCGGTGGGGCCAACGATCACATTGCCGTGGACGGTGGGGGCCACCAGCACGCCCTTGCCGAACTTGCCGGGGAGCTGGAAGATGGTGTTGTGCACATGGCCCTGGGCGGTGTGGTCCAGCAGGAAGTAGTCGCCCCGGCGGGGGGTGATGGTCATGGCGTCCTCCGACACCATGTTGTGCAGCTTGTCGGCGTACACGCCCGCGGCGTTCACCACCACCTTGGCCTCCACATCGCCCTGGGTGGTGGCCAGCTTCCAGCCGCCGTCCACTTTCTCGATGCCGGTGACCTCGGTGTCGAACTGGAACTTTACGCCGTTGTGGGCGGCGTTCTCCGCCAGGGCGAAGGTGAGCCCGAAGGGACACACGATGGCCCCGGTGGGGGCGTACAGGGCGGCCACCGCCTCGTCGCTGATGTTGGGCTCCATCTTCACCAGCTCGTCCCGCTCCACGATGCGCAGGCCCTCCACCCCGTTGGCCACGCCGTTCTCATACAGCTTGTTCAGCGCGGGGCGGTCGTCCTCGCTCACCATGACCACGAGACTGCCGTTGTTTTCATAGGCAAAGTCCAGCTCCTTGGACAGCGCCGGCATCAAACGGCTGCCCTCCACGTTCAGCTTGGCCATGAGCGAGCCGTTGGCGGCGTCGTACCCCGCGTGGACGATGGCGCTGTTGGCCTTGGAGGTGCCGCAGCACACGTCCTCCTCCCGCTCCAGCACCAGCACGTCCGCCTGATAGCGGGACACCTCCCGGGCGATGGCGCAGCCGGATACCCCCGCGCCGATGATAACGATATCAACCATGCAAGTTCACTCCTCCTCAATTGATTCTGTTCTTGGAAAACCGGACGCTCCGGTTGAACACGGTTTTTCGGCGGCGGACCTCAGTCCTCCTTGGCCCAGCCGTAGGAGCGCTTCACCGCGCGGCTCCAGCCCTTGCAGCGCTCCGCGCGCACCGCCTCGGTGATGGCTGGCTCAAAGGTGCGGTCGATGGCCCAGTTTTTGAGCACATCCTCCTTGCCGGCCCAGTAGCCCACCGCCAGCCCGGCCAGATAGGCCGCGCCCATGGCGGTGGTCTCCACGCACATGGGGCGGTTGACGGGCGCGCCGCTGATGTCGGCCTGCATCTGCATCAGCAGGTTGTTGGCGCTGGCCCCTCCGTCCACCTTCAGGGCGGACAGCGCGATGCCGGAGTCCGCCTTCATGGCCTGGAGCACGTCGTTCACCTGATAGGCCATGGACTCCAGGGTGGCGCGGATGATGTGGTACTTGTTCACCCCGCGGGTGATGCCCACGATGGCCCCCCGGGCGTACTGGTCCCAGTGGGGCGCGCCCAGGCCGGTGAAGGCGGGCACCACGTAGCAGCCGTTGGTGTCCTTCACCTTGCGGGCCATGTACTCGGAGTCGGGGGAGCTGTCGATCATGCGCATCTCATCCCGCAGCCATTGGATGGACGCCCCGGCCACGAAGATCGAGCCCTCCAGGGCGTAGGTGACCTTGCCGTCCAGCCCCCAGGCGATGGTGGTCACCAGGCCGTTCTGGGAGAACACGGGCTTCTCGCCGGTGTTCATCAGCAAAAAGCAGCCGGTGCCGTAGGTATTCTTGGCCTCGCCGGCGGTGAAGCAGGTCTGGCCGAAGAGGGCGGCCTGCTGGTCCCCCGCCGCGCCGCCGATCTTCACCGGCCCGCCGAAGAACTGGGGGTCGGCCTCGCCATAGACGCAGCTGGACGGCTGCGCCTGGGGCAGCATGGAGCGGGGTATGTCCAGCTCCTTGAGGATGTCCTCGTCCCACTCCAGGGTGTTGATGTTGAAGAGCATGGTGCGCGCGGCGTTGGAGTAGTCGGTGACGTGGACCCGGCCCTTGGTCAGCTTCCAGATCAGCCAGGTTTCCACTGTGCCGAAGAGCAGCTCGCCCTTTTCCGCCCGCTCCCGGGCGCCGGGGACGTTTTCCAGCAGCCAGCGCAGCTTGGTGCCAGAGAAATAGGCGTCGATGACCAGCCCCGTCTTGCTGCGGACGGACTCCACCAGGCCCTTAGCCTTCAGGGAGTCGCAGTACTCCGAGGTGCGCCGGCACTGCCAGACGATGGCCCGGTGGATGGGCTCGCCGGTGTGCTTATCCCAGACGATGGTGGTCTCCCGCTGGTTGGTGATGCCGATGGCGGCGATGTCCGCGGCGGTGACGTTCAGGTTTTTCATCGCCTCCTGAGCCACCTCCAGCTGGGTGGACCAGATCTCCTCCGCGTCGTGCTCCACCCAGCCGGGCTTGGGGAAAAACTGGGTGAACTCCTTCTGGGCCACGCTGCACATCTCGCCCTGCTCGTTGAACAGGATGCAGCGGTTGCTGGTGGTGCCCGCGTCCAGCGCCATGACGTATTTTGCCATAAGCGATTCCTCCCTCCACGATCTTGAGCGCTCCACAGCCGTAAAAGAAAACGAGCGCACCACTGCAAAACAGCGGCTTCCCACTGTCTCAACCCTGTACGCTCCTCTCAAAGGTTCGTAATATTCAATTTGCCCATAACCGATCCGCCCCCTGGCTGTGAAGCGACGCCGGAGGCGGTCTTTTGCTTGTTCCAATCTACCACATTTCCGCAAGGTAATCAATGTTTTTCCGTGGGGTGCTGTGATTTTTGACGGATTATACAAAGATTTCCGTTAATTTTTTGACACAGTGCACAAAAGTCCGCCGGGGAGCCCCCTCCCCCGCCGCTGCGGCGGGAGAGAGGGCCGTTTTCTTTACTGTACCGCCATCACCAGCACCTGGCAGGGGTTCCATTCGTCCCACAGGGTGGGGAAGCACTCCAGCTCGGTGAAGCCCACCGCCCGGTAAAAGGCGTTGGTGCGGTCGTACTCGGGATAGCGCCCCTCCTGGACGGTCTTGACCTGGAGGAAGGCGTACCCCCGCTCCTTGGCATAGCGGTACAGCGCCCGGAACAGCCGCCGGCCCACCCCGGCCCGGTGCAGCCCCGGCCGGACGCCCATGACGTAAATTTCCGCGGTTTTGGGGGCGGTCTCCTTCAGCGCGGCAAAGCCCACCGGCCTGCCGTCCGCCACCGCCAGCCAGAAGGGCAGCTCCCGGCTGACCCGGACGTACTGCGCCGTGCTGTCCGGCAGGCCGAACCAGTCGGGCAGGTCCGCCAGCACCGACGCGGCGGCGGCCGCCTTTTCCTCCGGGTCCTCCGCCGGGCGGATGCACACCGCCGCCCCCGGTTGGGCGCAGTATGCCTCAAAGGCCGCCCGGTCCAGCCGGAAGGTGAGCCCATCGTAGGTCCCACCCCGCACCTGCCGGACGCCCGCCTTGCGGCGGCACTCCCGGAAGCCCAGCTTTTCCGCCAGGGCGGTCATGCGCACATTCCCCGACCAGGTCTGGGTGTAGAGCTGTGCGTACCCCCCGTCCAGGTGGCAGCGCAGAAAGGCCGCCAGCGCCTGGGCCCCCCAGCCGCCGTTCCAGTAGGCGGGGTCGCAGATGTCCAGCCCCACCGCCCAGCGGGCTTTTTGGCGCTCCTCCTCCGTGGCGGGGGCCGCCTCCAGCCAATTGCAGTCCCCGTCGATGCAGTAGCAGTTCACCGCGCCCAGATGAACGCCGTCCCATGTGTCGATCTCCAGGCTGCGGCGGTGGTCCGGCTTGGGCTTGGCGATCCACTCCAGCGCCTTTTTGCGGTGGGCCTCCGGGTCGAAGGTGCTGAGCTCCTCCTCCATCTCCCAGGGGGCGTCCCACAGCGCCCACTGGGTCTGGACGGTGTTCCAGCGGATCTCGTCGTCGATGTCGCGCTCCTCCATGTCCCGCAGGACGATGTTTTGGTACTTGAGTTCCATGTTCATGAATTTCCTCCAAATATCGATTTATTGTCTTGTTTCATCGACCTGAGTGAAGCAGTTCACTCTTTGCAAAACTCAAAATAGATATTTATTGTCGGATCTTCTCCCAAAACGATTACGTGTTCTGGCATATCCTTCTGCTTGAAACCCAATCTTTCATACAGCGCGATTGCTTTGACGTTTCGCGGATCGGGGTCTACCCACACCGTTCTTGCACCGTTTCTGAACGCTTCTTCCATTGCATACGAAATGGCTTGTGTCGCGATACCGCGACCTTGCGCATATCCAAATAGTTTAATATCCAGCCATGCGCTGCCGTGTTCCCTGTCCAATCCGTATCCTGCTTCGCCGCAGTACTTCCCATTTTCATAGATTGAAAAATGGTTTTCAGTCGGTCTTGCAGCGTTTAGCCCTTCAAGCCACTGCTGCATTGCTTCGTCTGTTTCGTGCAACCCGTCGGGAAATCCCACAAACCGCATGACGTCTCCATCCGCCCAAAGGCGCTGCACATTTTTGATGTCTTCCCTTGCCGTTTCTTTGATTGTGACCATCTGTTAGCCTCCAAAAACTTGATTTGGAGGGCGGGTTTTATCTGACGCAGGCCCTCCAGCCGCGCGCGGTGTTGTTTTTCATGATGTGATCCGCTCTCCTTCCCGTTTTAAGATGGAAGTATTCTACCATACCAGCGCCCAAAAGGCAAGAAAAAGGCCGCGCGGACGATGCCCGCGCAGCCTTTTGGTCACAGCGAGTTCAGCCGGTTGATCTCCCGGCGCACCTTGTCCACCGTCTCGCCGGTGCGGGTGTCCCACTGCTCCGCCAGCAGCGCCGCCTCTTCCTCCAGCGCAGCCACCGCCCCGGGGACGTCCCCCTCCAGCTCGCACACCTGGGCGATGGATTCCAGGCTGTCCACATACTTGGGCGCGGGCTGAAGCTCGAAGGCCCGGCGGTAGTGCTCCTTCGCCCTGCCGTACCGCCCCGTGCGGACCATGGCGTCCCCCATGGTATACCACACCATCCAGTTCTCGGGCCAGTCCCGGCACATCTGCTCCCAGACGGCCATAGCCCCCTCCCGGTCGCCGGCGGCCTGGGCGATAAGCCCCCGGTACAGCGGCGTGCGGAAGGTGCCGTCCACCGGCTCCATCCGCGCAAGCCACACCTTGGCCTCTTCCAGCCGCCCGTCGTCGATGAGCTGGTCCAGCAGGTACAGATAGCCGCCCCGGTGGCCCGGGTTCTTCTCCAAAAAACCCTCGTACCAGCGGATCAGCTCCCGGTGGTTGGTATAGCACCAGTCGGCCAGCCTGCCGCCCATGGCGTGGACCAGCTCGTCGTGGGCGTCCTTGCTCCTGGGGTCCCGGGCCAGGGATTCGCGGGCGTACTGGGCCGCCCGGGCGCGGTGCTCGTCCGCCAGGTGGTTTTCCAGGTCGGCCAGCAGCTCATGGGGCCGGCCGTTGTCCGGCTCCCGCCGGGCCTTTTCCAGCAGGAACGCCCGGTCCCCCTCCACCACCGCCGGGTCCAGCACCCGCTCGTCCCACAGCATGTTCTGGATGCGCTCCATCCGGGTGTCGTCGGACAGGGCGAACAGCGCGTCGATGGTGACGCCGAAATAGGCGGAGATGGCGGGCAGCAGCTGCACGTCGGGCATCGCCGCCTCCCGCTCCCACTTGCTCACCGCCTGGGAGCTGACGTTCAAATGCTGGGCCAGCGCCTCCTGGGTCACGCCCCGCTGGAGGCGCAGCGCCTTGATCTGATTTCCCAATTCCATATCGTGTCCCTCCGGTCAGATGATTCACTCGAGCGTGTCTCTATCTTACCCCATCAGGCCCCGGCGCGCAATGACCCGGTTTTCCACTTGAATCAACCAGAGGTTGCGAACGGGAAGCGCGAGGATAGCCGCGCAGGGGAGCTTGGACCAAAGCAAAGGCAAAAGCCCAGCCGCCGCAAAGCGGGGGCGGGTTTTGCCTGAGTCGGAGGGAAAGCGACCTGGCCGCGCGGCCAATCCGAGCGTGACAAGGAGGCGGATCGTCCGCCCGCCGCGTAGGCTTCGCAGCACGGCTACAGCGCGCCCCGGACGCCTAAAAAAGCGCCGGGGCACGCCCCGGCGCTTTCTCCGTCTCCGTTATGCGAGGGGCCTTCCCTCGTGGTCGAACAGGGGCAGCTTTTCCAGGAAGAGGATGTCGTCCCGGCCCGCGGCGTCCCCCTCGGCCAGGATGGCCATCCGGCCCGCCACCTGGCCCCCCGCCTGGTCCACCAGGCTCTCCACCGCCGCCAGAGAGCCGCCGGTGGAAATCACGTCGTCCAAAATGAGGATGCGCTTGCCCCGCATCTTCTTCGCGTCCGCCCCGTCCATGTAGAGCTTCTGCTCCCCGGCGGTGGTAATGGAGCGGTCCACCGCCTCAAACACCCCGTCCATATACAGCTTAGGGGCCTTGCGCACCAGGAAGTACTCGTTGCGGCCGCTCTGCCGGGCCATCTCGTGGACCAGGGGGATGGCCTTGGCCTCCGGGGCCACCATGTAGTCGAAGGCGGGGGCGATCTTCAGCAGATCCCGGGCGCAGGCGCAGGTAAGCTCCACGTCTCCGAAAATCACAAAGGCCCCGATCATCAGCTTGTCGCTGATGGGGCACAGAGGAAGCCGGCGCGTGAGGCCCGCCACCTGCATTTCATAGGTCATAACCACTCATCTCCAGTTGTAATTTATATCACCCATATTATACTATCCCTGTCCGCGCTTGTCAAAATGTAATGAAGTTTTGGCGAAACAAAAAAAAACTGTAGAATTTTGGCAGAGAATATGGTACACTCATACTGTCAACTTGATATCCTTCGGTATAATCGGGCGGGATGGGCCCGAGTTTCTACGGCCTGACCGATTCAGGCAGCTACCGAAAACAGAACAGGTCCGGAATGCCGCGTCGTTCCCGGGCTGATTTTGTTTTTCCCGCTCCGGTTGTCCCGAAGGAAATTCTGGAGAGGGAGTTTTTTATGGAGAAAATTTTTAAGCTCAAGGAAAACGGCACCACGGTGCGCACCGAGATCGTGGCCGGCCTGACCACATTCATGACGATGGCCTACATCATCGCCCTGAACCCCAACCTGCTCACCGACTTCGGCGCGGAGGGGCAGGACCTCTGGAACGGCGTGTTCCTGGCCACCTGCATCGCCTCCGCCATCGCCATGTTCGCCATGGCCTTCCTGGCCAACAAGCCCTTCTGCCTGGCCCCCGGCATGGGCCTGAACAGCTTCTTCGCCATCGTGGTGTCCAATATCGCGGTCATTACCGGCATGGGCTACGTGGCCTCCTTCCAGGCCGCGCTGGTCATCATCCTCATCGAGGGTCTGGTGTTCATCGTCCTGTCCGTGCTCAACATCCGCGAGAAGATCGTGGACGCCATCCCCCTGGGCGTGCGCCTGGGCATCGCCCCCGCCATCGGCCTGATGCTGATGAACATTGGCCTGGGCTCCAACGCGGGCGTGTACTCCGACAAGGGCGGCCCCTTCTTCGTCATGCGGGACTTCTTCGGCGCGCTCACCGCCACCGCCGCCAGCGACGCCATGGGCACAGGCTACAGCCAGATGGTGCTCCAGGTCGTCACCATGTTCATCGGCCTGTTCGTCATCGTGCTGCTGGCCAAAAAGGGCGTCAAGGGCGCGGTGCTCATCGGGATGCTGGCCGCCTCCGTCATCTACTGGGCGGGCTCGTTCCTCTTCCTGTCCGCCAACCCCTTCGCCGCCTTGGCCACCGCCAACTGGCTGCCTCCCTTCGGTGATATGGCCGCCACCACCCTGTTCAAGTTCAACTTCCAGGGCTTCCTGGACATCGGCGCTTTCACCGTAGTCACCCTGGTCATCACCTTCTGCATGATCGACATGTTTGACACCATCGGCACTCTGGTGGGCACCGCCTCCCGGGCCGGCATGGTGGACAAAAACGGCAATATGCCCAACATGAAGGAAGCCCTGCTGGCCGACGCCATCGGCACCGTAACCGGCGCCTGCACCGGCACCTCCACCGTCACCACCTTTGTGGAGTCCGCCTCCGGCGTGGAGGCCGGCGGGCGCACCGGCCTGACCGCCCTGACCTGCGGCGTGCTGTTCCTGGCGTGCACCTTCCTCTCCCCCATCGCCGCCATCATCCCCGCCGCCGCCACCTCCGCCGCCCTGATCTACGTGGGCGTGCTGATGCTCCAGGGCCTGAAGAACGTGAACTTCGACGATCTGGACCAGATGGTCCCCGTGGCGCTGATGCTCATTGCCATGCCCATCTCCAGCTCCATCGGCCACGCCATCGGCATCGGCCTCATCTCCTACACCATTATCAAGGTGTTCTCCGGCAAGGCCAAGGACGTGTCCGTGCTCACCTATGTCATCTCCGCGCTGTTCCTCGTCAAGTTCTTCCTGATCGTCTGACCGGCAGGACAAAGCCCGGCCCCATTTGCTTGGGGCCGGGCTTTTTTTATTCCTCTCCTCCGTCCAGCTCCCGGCGGTACCGGGCCATGGACTGGGCGAACAGCTCGCCGTTGCTGGGCGGCGTGTATGTAATGGCGTTGGCCCCGGCGTGGATGGTCTCCAAAATCGTCTCGTCGGTGGGCCCGCCGGTGGCGATGATGGGCACGTCGGGGAACCGCTCCCGGATGGAGCGGACGATGGCCGGGGTCTTGCCCGCGCCGGACACATTGAGTATGTCCGCCCCGGCCTCGATCCGGGCGGCCACGTCGGTCTTGTCCGACACCACCGTGACCACCACCGGAATGTCCAGCATCTGCTTGAGCAGGCGCACCACCTCGTTACTGGTGGGGGCGTTGACCACCACGCCGAAGGCGCCCTCGTGCTCGGCGTCGTTGGCCAGGTTCACCACCCGCATCCCCCGGGTGACGCCGCCCCCCACCCCCGTGAACACGGGCATGTCCGCCGCCTGCATCACCGCCCGGTGGATGGCGGGCTGGGGGGTGAAGGGGTAGACGGCGATGATGGCGTCGGCGTTGATGTTGCGGATGATGGCCACGTCGGTGGTAAAGGCCAGGGACTTGATCCGCCGCCCGAACACCCGGATGCCGGAGCACTCGGAGATACAGGTGGGAATCATAATCATATGGCTGCGCAGCGTGCCCTCATAGGCGGGCACGGCCTTGCGCGGGCGTACTACTTCTTGCGGCATTGAGCGCTCCTTTCCTATCGAACCGTTCTACTTGTACCAGCTGCCGGAGGCGGCGTCCTTCACCACCACCCGGGCGGCGGTATTGTCCAGCCCGGCGTTGGAGAGGATGGCGGCGTAGTCGCTGCCCTTCAGCGGGGCGGGCAGCCACACCCGGGCGGCGTATTGGGCCAGATTGGCGGCGGTGGCGCCGCTGAAGGCGTTGTCCCCCCGCAGGGCGTCCTCGGTGGTCTGGATGGACAGGGCCGCGCCCCGCTGCTCCAGCTCCTCCGACAGCCGCGCCCAGAAGGCGGCCACGGGGACGGTGCGGTCCTCCGGGCGGTTGTCGCTCACCGCCAGCACGTTCACCTCTCCGAAGTCGGGGTAGCCCGCGCTGTCCAGCAGAATCTCGTCAAAGCCCATGTCCGCCAGCTCCAGGCACAGGGCGGACAGGTAGTCCACCGCCTGCTGGCTGGCGGGGCTGGACCAGCCCACGCCCTGGGCGTCGTGCCAGAGATTGCCTCCCCGGGTCATGAGGGAGCCCACCCAGCCGCTGGCCATCAGCGGGTCCCGGAAGCACTGCACCCGGGCCACCAGGTAGAGCTGGCTGTTCTGGGCCAGCTCCCGCACCGCCTGGGCGGTGAGATCGTCGGCGGCGTTGGCCCACAGCGAGGCGGCCAGCTCCGTCTGGGACTGCCACGCCAGCCTGCCCTTGATCCCCTTCATCTCCACCACCAGGGCGTTCCCTCCGGCGGCGGCCACCGCCTGGGCGGCGCTGCCGTCCCGCAGCTGGGCGGCCGTCACCGTCACCGCCGCGATGGGCTCATACACGGGCTCCGGGGTGGGCGTGGGGGTGGGCTCCACCGTGGGGCTGGGCTCCACCACCTCTACCGGGACGCTGGGCAGCTCCGGCGGCTCGCTGGCCGGCGCGGAGGGCGCCGCGCTCTCCTGGGCCCAGGGCCAGTGGATCACCATGCCGTTGGGGGTGTACTCTAAATAATCCCCCAAAAACGCCACAAAGGCCACGCCCGCCGCCAGCAGCACCGCCAGCAGCGCAATGATAAACTTCAGCACCGTCCTGCCGCGGCCTCCGCCCCGGCCCCGGTATTCCTGATAGCCGTATTGCTTTTTCCGTCCCATATCGCGGTCCCTCCTGGTGGCGGCGCTGTGAGCCGCACAGGTTTTTCCCCTTTGCCCCGCCCCCCGGCGGAGCGCCGCGGCAGGGCTTGATAAAAAATGATATTTCCACGCATAGTATTATAACACAAAGGCCCGGTGAATTCCAACAGCAAAATGCTGGTTTTTGTAAAATCGCCGGGGAAAAAACAGGCAAAAAGAGACCGTCCGGCTCCGCCGGACGGTCCTCATCTCCCGGCCCACTGGGCCATGAGCAGCAAAGCAAAGCCGGGCAGGCCCAGCACGCCCAGCACCAGGCCGTTGAGCAGGTTCACGCCCAGCTGCACCCCCAGCAGCGTCCCCACGCCCTGGAACAGCCAGAGGAACACCAGCCCCAGCCCGGACCGCACCCCCATCTGGCACAGCGCGGACAGGGGGCGGCGGCTCAGCGCCAGCATCAGCGCCACCACCGCGCCCCCTGCCCACCAGACCCAAGGGCTCATCCGGCCCCTTCCCGGGCCGCCTCCAGCTGCTTCACCTGGCGCACGTAGTAGGAGTATCGGCTTTGCAGGGCGTTGATCTCATAGACGCAGGCGTCCACCAGGTCCGGGTCGCTGTGGGCGTTGAACTGGGCGTAGGCGTAGTTGAGCTGGCTGCGGGTCTCCCGCATGCCCTCCATCAGCTGCCTGCGCTCCTCCTCGCGCTGACCCAGCCCCCGGCGGCGGCCGAACCGAACCGCTTCTGCCATGGGCTTCACCTTCCTTTCTGTGGGCGGGCCCCGGCCCGTCCTTACCAAACTCTATGCCAAGTTTGGGCAAATATTCCAGGTATTATACCTGGTCGGAAGGATAAAACCCCAGCGTTTCTCATCTCGCCCGGGCGAAGGTCAGCCCCGTCACCGCCGCCGCCCCCGCGCCCTGCAGCGCGGCGGCGCACTCGGCCAGGGTGGCTCCGCTGGTGGCCACGTCGTCCACCAGCACCACCCGCTTTCCCGCCAGCTCCGCCCCCGGAAGCGCCCGGTAGGCGCCCCGCACATTGTCCCGCCGCGCCCCATCCTCTCCGGCCTGGGATTGGACCGCGGTGGCCCGCGCCTTTTCCAGCGTACCCGCCACCGGCAGGCCGGACAGCTCCCCCACCCGGCGGGCCAGCAGCTCCGCCTGGTCGTAGCCCCGCTCCCGTTTCCGCTGGGGGTGGAGGGGCGCCCAGGTAATCAGGTCCGCCCGCCCCGTCCCCCGGTCCTGGAGGCACTGGGCCATCAGCTGGCCGAAGAGGGCGGCATGGCTCTTCCCGCCGCCGAATTTGTAGCGCCGCACCCCTTTGCGCACCCCGTCCCGGTACCACAGGGGCGACAGGCAGGCGTCGCAGCCCTCCACCGTCTTGCCGTCCCCGGGCTCCGTCCAGGGCAGCTCCTCCGGGCAGCGGGCGCACCAGCCGGTCTCCCCCCGCTCCAGCACCCGGCCGCAGAAGGGACACTTCCGGGGGTAGAGCAGGTCCAGCAGCCATTGCCCGGCCCTCATTGTCCCTGACCGGGAGGCTCGATGGGTCCGTGCTCCTTTTCGAACTGGCGCACGCACTGGTTCACCAGATACAGGATCTGCCCGCTCATGGACCGGCCCTCATAGGCCGCCACGGACTGGAATTTGTCGTGGAGCTCCCGGTTCATCCGGATGCTCAGGTAAGCCTTGTCGTTCATCGCGCTCCCCCTTTCTGCCGTCATACCATATCCTATTTAAGTTATTTTAAGTTTGTTTCTAGTTGATCTTATGGCACAAAATTTTCACACCTCCCTTCCTCCCTCCCCCGCCGCCGTTTGACAAAAAAAGCTGTACTTTTCCATCCGGCTGTGGTATACTCCTTGGAAATGGCTCCTCCCCAGATAGAAGCGCCGGGCCGCCGCGGGCGGGCAGAGCGTCACAGCTTCGGGTTGAGTTGAGCCTTTTTCATTGGCGTAAAGCGCCTGACGGGGCGCTTTTTGATCGGCAGGGCACAGGACGGCACCGGCTGCGGGGCCTGGCCTCTCCTCCGGCGGCGAGACAGGGCCGGCGGACGGGAGCCCGGTCCGCACAGCGTGCGCGGGGGATGACGCCGCGTATTTTGTTGCGTCCAAAACCGCCCGGCCATCTACATAGGGACGAAAAGGCGGCGTTTTTTGCGTCCGCCTATGGTACTATGCGCAAAAAAGAAGCGCCGAGCCGTCGCGAGCAGTGCGGATGGAGCGAAGCGAGGGCAAAAGCCCAGCCGCCCAGCGGCAGGCGGGTATTTTGCCCGAGTCGCAGCGAAGCCGCGCGCCGCGAGCAGGCGAGGCGTGACAGCACAGAAGCGCCGAGCCGCCTTGAGCAGGCAGAGCGTCACAACGATCACAATACAAAAAGGAGTTATTATGGCAGAAAAACTAAAGATCATCTCTCTTGGCGGTCTCAACGAGATCGGCAAGAACCTCACCGTCTACGAGTACGGCAGCGACATCATCCTGGTGGACGTGGGCATGGGCTTCCCGGACAACGACATGTACGGCATCGACGTGGTGATCCCCGACTTTACCTACCTCATCCAGAACCGGGACCGCATCCGCGCCATCTTCATCACCCACGGCCACGAGGACCACATCGGCGCCATCCCCTACCTGATGCGGGACGTGAACGCCCCCATCTACGCCACCCGGATGTCCGCCGGCCTCATCAAGCTGAAGCTGGACGAGCACCGCCTGAGCGACAAGGTGAAGCTCATCACCTGCGAGTCGGGCGAGACTGTGAAGGCGGGCAGATTCAGCGTGGAGTTCATCCACATCAACCACTCCATTGCCGACGCGGTGGCCTTCGCCATCCGCACCCCGCTGGGGGTGTGCGTCCACACCGGCGACTTCAAAATCGACCCCACCCCCATCCAGGGCGGCATGGCCGACCTCACCCGCCTGGGCGAGCTGGGCAACGAGGGCGTGCTGGCCCTGCTGTGCGACTCCACCAACGTGGAGCGCCCCGGCTTCACCAAGAGCGAGCGCAGCGTGGGCGCCTCCTTCGACGCCCTTTTCCGGGGCTGCGAGCAGCGCATCATCGTCACCACCTTCGCCTCCAACATCGACCGCATTCAGCAGATCATCAACGTGGCCGCCAAATACGGCCGCAAGGTGGCGGTGACGGGGCGCAGCATGGAAAACGCCATGCGGGTTTCCACCGAGCTGGGCTACATGCACATTCCCGCCGGAACGGTGGTGGACGTGGCCCATATCAAGACCCTGCCCCCCTCCAAGGTGTGCATCATCACCACCGGCAGCCAGGGGGAGACCATGTCCGCCCTCACCCGGATGGCCTTCAACACCCACCGGCAGGTGGACATTCAGCCCGGCGACCGGGTCATCATCTCCGCCTCCGCCATCCCCGGCAACGAGGACTCCATCGGCAACGTCATCAACGAGCTCTACCGCCGGGAGGCCGAGGTGGTCAATGAGCGGGAGCTGCCCCTCCACGTGTCCGGCCACGCCTGTCAGGAGGAGCTGAAGATCATGCACGCCCTGGTGCGGCCCAAGTTCTTCATCCCCGTCCACGGGGAGCAGCGCCACCTCAAAACCCACGCCAGGCTGGCCCGGGACATGGGCATGGACCCCCGCAGCATCGCCATCAGCGACGTGGGCCGGGTTATCGAGCTCACCCGGGACAGCATCAAGCTCAACGGCACAGTGCCCGCCGGCAAGGTGTTCGTGGACGGCTACGGCGTGGGCGACGTGGGGGCGGTGGTCCTGCGGGACCGCCAGCACCTGGCCCAGGACGGCATGGTGGTGGTGGTGGTCTCCATGTCCGGGGAGGACGGCTCGGTGATCTCCGGGCCGGACATCATCACCCGGGGCTTCGTGTACGTCAAGGAGTCGGAGGAGCTGATGGACGAGCTGCGCCAGGTGGCGGTGGACGCGCTGGCCGTCTGCGAGCAGCGCCGCATCCGGGACTGGAGCTCCATCAAGTCGGAGATGAAGGGCGCGCTGTCCGGATATCTATACAAAAAGACAAAACGCAACCCTATGATACTGCCTGTTATCATGGAGGTGTGACAAACGAGAGGCCGCCGGTCCAAGCCGGGGGCCTCTCGCCCTTTGCGGCCATGAAAAAATCCCCGCCCGTGGGCGGGGATTTTTTGTGCCGGAATGGGGTTACACCTGCTGCCCTGCGGCTCCGCCAAAGGCTTGGATGGCCTTGGCGTCGGCGGCCCGGCGCTCTTCCTGGGCCTCGGCCAGCAGCATATCCTTCACCTTCATCAGGCGGGTGGTGGTGGACCGGTCGTTCTCGTCCAGCTTCATGGTGATATACCGGATATTCTCCTGGGTCTGGGGGATGACCACGTACTCCAGGGCGTTGACGCGCCGCCGGGTCTTTTCGATCTCCTCCGCCATGAGCTGGGCGGCCTTCTCGGTCTGGGCCAGCTTGAGCATGTTCTGGAACACCTCGCCCAGGGCGCTGACGGCCCCGTCCAGCTCGCCGCTGGTGGCGGCAAAGCCGTAGGGGAAGATGTCGCCGGTGTCCTCGGTGCGGGTCTGGTAGTGGTACTCGGGCACGTTCACCGACATGACGTTTTTAAACGTCATGGTCAGCTCCACGCTCTGCTTGGGGTACATCAGCGCCTGCTCCATGGCCTGGGCGCTCATCAGCGCGGAGGCCACGGTAAAGGAGCCGTGGACCCGCAGCAGGTCCCGCTCCACCTGGGAGCGCAGGGCGCGCAGCTCCCGCACGGTGTCCAAAAACTGCTTCATCAGTTCATCCCGCTTGTCTTTGAGCAGCTTATGGCCCCGCTGGGCGGTTTTCAGCTTGCCCTTCAGGCGGGTGAGCTCCATTCGGGTGGGGTTTACCACGGTGTTTGCCATGTTTACCCCTCCTTACTGGTCCTTTTTCGGCAAGTATTTGTCAATATACTCCTGCTTGATTCGCTTCAGCTCCGCAGTGGGCAGGATGGAAAGCAGCTCCCAGCCCAGGTTCAGCGTCTCCTCAATGGAGCGGTTTTCCTCATAGCCCTGGTTGACGTACCGCCGCTCGAACTCGTCGGCAAACTTGGCGTACAGCAGGTCGGTGGGCGTCAGGGCCGCCTCGCCCAGAATGGACATCAGCTCCTTGTTGTCCTTGCCGGTGGAGTAGGCCGCGAAGAGCTGGTTCATGGTGTTGGCGTGGTCCTCCCGGGTCTTGCCCACGCCGATGCCCTTGTCCTTCAGACGGGACAGGGAGGGCAGCACGTCCACGGGGGGATTGATGCCCTGGCGGTACAGCGACCGGGACAGGATGATCTGCCCCTCGGTGATGTAGCCGGTCAGGTCGGGGATGGGGTGGGTCTTGTCGTCCTCGGGCATGGTGAGAATGGGGATCATGGTGATGGACCCCGCCTTGCCCAGCTGACGCCCGGCGCGCTCGTAGATGGTGGCCAGGTTGGTGTAGAGGTAGCCGGGGAAGCCGCGGCGGCCCGGGACCTCCTTCTTGGCGGCGGACACCTCGCGCAGGGCCTCGGCGTAGTTGGTGATGTCGGTGAGGATGACCAGCACGTGCATATCCTTTTCGAAGGCCAGGTACTCGGCCGCCGTCAGGGCCATGCGCGGGGTGGCGATACGCTCCACGGCGGGGTCGTCGGCCAGGTTGGTGAACAGCACCGTGCGGTCGATGGCGCCGGTGCGCTTGAACTCCTGGACGAAGAACTCGGACTCCTCGAAGGTGATGCCGATGGCGGCGAACACCACGGCGAAGTTGGCGCTCTCGTCCCCCAGCACCTTGGCCTGGCGGGCGATCTGGGCGGCCAGGTTGGCGTGGGGCAGGCCGGAGCCGGAGAAGATGGGCAGCTTCTGGCCGCGCACCAGGGTGTTCAGGCCGTCGATGGTGGAGATGCCCGTCTGGATGAACTCGTTGGGGTAGTCCCGGGCGGCGGGGTTCATGGGCAGGCCGTTGATGTCCCGGTACTCCTCGGCCAGGATGGCGGGGCCGCCGTCGATGGGCACGCCCATGCCGTTGAACACCCGGCCCAGCATGTCGCCGGACACGCCCAGCTGAAGGGGATGGCCCAGGAAGCGCACCTTGGACTGGGCCAGGTTGATGCCGGCGGCGGATTCGAAGAGCTGGACCACGGCGGTGTCGCCGTTCACTTCCAGCACCTGGCCGCGGCGGATGGAGCCGTCGGGCAGCTCCACCTCAGCCAGCTCGTCGTAGGTGACGTTTTCCACCATTTTGACCATCATCAGCGGGGACGCGATCTCCTGGATGGTTTTATACTCTCGGATCACAGCTCCTCACCTGCCTTTCTGACGACCTCGTCGATCTCCTTTTCCATGGCGGCGGAGATGTCGGCGTACACCTGGACGTACTGGTCGGCGGGCACGCTCTTGGCGCGGCCGATGCGCTCGCGGGCGGGGATGACGAACAGGTCGGCCACCGGCGCGTCCTTGGCGATGGCGGCGCGGCACAGCTTGTCGTAGTCCAGAATCATGGCCAGCAGCTTTTCCTGCCGGTCGTAGGTGGAGAAGGAGTCGATGTCCACGAAGGAGTTTTGCTGGAGGAAGTCCTCGCGGACCATACGGGCAGTCTCCAGGGTGAGCTGGTCGGCGGGGGACAGGGAATCCTTACCCACCAGCTGCACGATCTCGTTCAGGCTGGACTCCTGCTGGAGGATGCCCATGGCCTGCTCCCGGTTCTGGAGGAATTCCTTGCCCAGATTCTCGTCAAACCAGGGCTTGAGGGAGTCCAGGTACAGGGAGTGAGAGGTGAGCCAGTTGATGGCGGGGAAGTGGCGCTTATAGGCCAGGGACGCGTCCAGCGCCCAGAACACTTTCACAATGCGCATGGTGCCCTGGGAGACGGGCTCGGCCAGGTCGCCGCCGGGAGGGGACACGGCGCCCACGGCGGTGAGGGAGCCCCGGCGGTCCTCCTCGGACCCCAGGCAGGACACGCTGCCCGCCCGCTCGTAGAACTGGGCCAGACGGGAGGCCAGGTAGGCGGGGTAGCCCTCTTCGCCGGGCATCTCCTCCAGACGGCCGGACATCTCGCGCAGGGCCTCGGCCCAGCGGGAGGTGGAGTCAGCGATGACGGCCACGTCGTAGCCCATGTCGCGGAAGTACTCCGCGATGGTGATACCGGTGTAGATGGACGCCTCACGGGCGGCCACAGGCATGTCGGAGGTGTTGGCGATCAGGACCGTACGCTTCATCAGCGTCTCGCCGGTGCGGGGGTCCACCAGCTCGGGGAACTCCCGCAGCACGTCGGTCATCTCATTGCCGCGCTCGCCGCAGCCGATGTAGACCACGATGTCCACGTCGGACCACTTGGCCAGGGCGTGCTGCATGACGGTCTTGCCCGAGCCGAAGGGGCCGGGGATGGCGGCGGTGCCGCCCTTGGCCACGGGGAAGAACGTGTCCACAATCCGCTGCCCGGAGGACAGGGGCTTGACCGGGGGATACTTGTGCTTGTAGGGGCGGCCCACACGCACGGGCCACTTCTGGCTCATGGCCAGCTCCACGTCGGTGCCGTCCTCCTTCGTCAGCACCGCCACCGTCTGGTGGACGTTATACTGACCGGCGGGGACCACCTTTTTCAGCGTGCCCTTCAGGTTGGGGGGCACCATGATTTTGTGCAGCACCACCGGCGTCTCGGGGACGGTGCCGATGATGTCGCCGCCCACCACCTTATCCCCCGCCTTGGCCACGGGGGTAAAGTCCCACAGCTTGTCAGGGTCGATGGGAGGCACCTCCACGCCGCGGGGGAGGTTATTGCCGTGAACCTTCTCCATGATCTTCTCCAGCGGGCGCTGGATGCCGTCATAGATGTTCTCGATCATGCCGGGGCCAAGCTCCACGCTCATGGGGGAGCCGGTGGTCACCACTTCGGTGCCGGGGCCCAGGCCGGAGGTCTCCTCGTAGACCTGGATGGAGGCGGAGTCGCCGTTCATGGTGAGGATCTCACCGATGAGGCGCTCGGGACCCACGCGGACCACGTCGGACATGTTGGCGTCCGCCATGCCGGTGGCCACCACCAGGGGACCGGAGACCTTAACTACTTTTCCCATAGGCTTTTTATACCTTCCTTCTAAAAATGTTTCACGTGAAACACCTGTTCTGATTCAATCCGGCCTCTCCTCACAGGATATCGGCCCCAACTGCTCTCTCAACAGATTTCTTGATGTTTGCCATGCCCAGCCCCAGGCTGCCCTCCTTGCCGGGGATGAGGATGATGGCCGGGGTGAGCTCATCTTTATAGCGGGCGATGTCCGCCTCCATCTGGGCGGCGAACTGCTCGGTGAGGTAGACCACCGCGTAGTCCTCCTTGGCGATGCGGTGGAGGGTGTGGCGGGCCTGCTCCACGTCGTCCACGGGGAAGACCGTCAGCCCCAGGGCCTTGAAGCCCATGACGCTGTCCTTATCGCCCAGCACGGCGATCTGATAGCTGTTTGCCATTCCTCTCCCCCCTTAACAGTAGGCCCGGCGCAGGCGCGCGCGGATGGTGGTCCCGTCGATGCCCGCCATGCGCCCGGTGAGGATGATGCGGATGGCGGTGGCCTCCGCCTCCCGGGCGTAGAGGTAGGCGATGACCGGCTGCTCCCCGAAGGGAATCATCCGGGCCTTTGCCAGATAGGCCATCACCGCGTCGTCGCACATGCGCTCAAACTCGGTGAGCGCCCCGCCATTGGGGGCGGCCACGGCCGCGCCCGCCTCGGCGGCGTGGGCAAAGCCGGTGTCCTTGAACACCCGGCCCAGCTCATCGCCCCGCACCTTGGCGATGGCCTCCGGGGAGACGCTCCCCCCCGGCGCCAGCACGGCGCGCAGAAACTCCCCGCCCTTGTCCAGCCGGGCGGCCCGCACCGCGGCGCGGAGATTGGCCCCGTCGATGAGCGCGGCCACATAGCCCTCCAGGAACTTGCTGCCGGACTGGCCGGCCAGGTGGGACAGCTCCTGGAAATAGGCCCGGTCCAGGATGAAGTCGGCCTGCTGGGGGTCGCCGGAGGAGCCAAGCACCTCCCGGGCGCGGCCCACGGCCTCCCGGAAGGTATCCGTGCAGGCCCGCAGGTCCTCCCGGCGGTAGTCCTCGGCCAGCGTGGCGGGGTCGTACCGCCCGCCGCCCAGCAGCAGCCGGTCCTGGTCCAGCTTCAGCGCCTCCGCCTTCACCAGGGTCTTGGCGTTGTGGTAGTCGTACTTCACCCGGAACACGTCCATCAGCGCCTCGTTCCCCACCGCCTTGCCCATGTCGGCAAACAGCGCCCCCTGGGCCTGGGCCAGCATGGCGTCCAGCGCGGTGTTGGTCACCTCGCTCAGCTCCGGGTAGCCGCATTCGCCCAGCACCTTGGCCGCGTCGTTCACGTCCTTGGCGTCGATCATCCGCTCCATCCGCTCGGCGGTGAGCAGGCGGTTCTCCAGCACCCGGATTCGGGCGGAGATGGACAGAAAGTCGTTCTCTTTCAGCTTTTTAACCTTTTTTGACAAGTTTTCTCCCCCTTTCACATGCAATTGAAAGGGTTCCATCAGTCAAACAGCACTTTGGCCACCTCGCCGGCCAGCGCGCCGCGCTGGAGCCGGATCAGGGTGTCAAAGGTGCAGTTGACCTCCACCGCGCCGTCGGAGAGGATGAAGCCGCCATCCATGGGGCGGGTCTCCTCGGCCAGGGTGAGCATTCCGGCGCCGTTCAGCAGCGCGGACGCGCCGGCCACCACCTTGTCCAGAATGGCTCCGGCCTTGGACTCGGCGGGCTGCTTGGGGGCCGCGGTCCCAGCCAGCTGCTTGTTGGCCGCCGCCACCACCGCCTTGCCCACCTCAACGTGGTCCTTGGCGGAGAAAATGAGCTTCTCCCGCCCGGTGGTGGACGCCTGGGCCGCCAGCTTGGCCAGCAGCTCCACGTACTGCTCCCGGGGCAGGTCCAGCAGCTTCTTGTGGGCCGCCTGGAAAGCCTCCTCGATCACGTCCTGCTTGGCGGCCAGCGCCGCCTTGCGGCACTCCATCTGGGCCATGGAGTCCAGATGACGGGCGCGCTCCTCCGCCGTGCGGCGGCCCTGAGCCAGGATCTCCTCCGCGGCGGCCTTGGCCTGAGCCTGGTACTTGGCGGCGATGTCCGCCGCCTCCGCCCGGGCCTGGGCCAGCAGGGCGTCGTTTTCCGCCTTGCCGTCCTCTGCGATGCGTGCGGTAATCTTTTCAATTCCGTTCATTTATTTGGCTTACCGCCTTTCTGAAATTCAGTGATGCTTACAGCGCGTTCATCAGCAGGAGGATGGTGCCCACCAGGGACAGAATGGCGTAGAACTCCACGATACCGCACATGATGACGCCCTTCATGTAGTCGTCGGGCTTCTTGGCCACGATGTTGATGGAGGCGGCGGCCACGCGGCCCTGGGCGATGGCGGAGAGCAGGCCGCCCAGCATGATGGGCACGCAGGCGAACAGGATGGCCATGCCGCCGGCCACGGTGAACTCCACGGCCGCGCCGGTGAAGGGGCTGACGCCGCCGGAGAAGAAGCCCATGGCGAACAGGCCGAAGAAGCCCGCGGCCAGGCCGTACAGGCCCTGGGTGCCGGGAAGGGCCTGGAGGATCATGCATTTGGTGAAGTGCTCGGGAGTCTCGGACAGCACGCCGGTGGCGGCCTCACCCACCATGCCGGTGCCCTTGGCGGAGCCGATGCAACACAGACCGATGGCCAGCGCAATGCCGATGAAGGCCAGAGCCTGACCGCCTACCATTTCAAAAAAAGCAACCATTTTAAATTTCCTCCTTCAAAATATCTACATATTTGGTTTCCACAGCCAGCGGACGGAAGAGCTTGCCCCCGTCCTGATAAAAGCGCCCGAAGAACTCCAGGCATTGCAGACGCATGGTATGGACATAGCAGCCCAGCAGGTTGAGCACCAGGTTGAGCACGTTGCCGATGACGGCCACGATGATGAAGGGCACCAGCCCGAACACCGAGCCCAGGGTGTTGAACACCGAGGCGATAATGGAACCGGCCATCATCAGGGCCATGAGGCGCAGGTAGGACAGGATGTCGCTGAAGTAGCCGGACACGCCGTTGTAGACGTCGCCCACAAAGCCCGTAATGCCGCCCAGGCCCTTGGCCCGGATCAGGTTGCCGGCCAGCAGCAGCACCGCGCCCAGCACCAGGATCACCAGGCCGGCGGTGCCCAGGCCAGCGGGCATGCCCGCCACGGCGGAGCCGCAGATGGCGATGGCCGCGCCGATGAGGATGCACCACCAGGCCATCTCCTGGGTGACCGCGTCCAGCACCTGACCGTGGCGGACCTTCAGGGACACGCTGACGGCCATGCCGGTGAATACCTGGACCACGCCCATGGCCATGGCGCCCACCATCACCAGGATGATGTCGTTGATGGGGGTAAAGACGGGCTTCCAGAACCAGACGAAGGCCCCGGACGCGTCGTGATAGCCGGACACGCCGGCGGCGATGCCGGTGAGGTCAAAGAGCTTGGGCAGAAAGTCCCCGAAGAAGCCGCCGGTGAGGCAGCCCCAGAAGGTGGAGGCGATGCCGCACATGAAGAACATGGTCATCATGTCCCGCATGCTCCCCTTGGGCCGGGCCTTCATCAGGAAGAAAAGGGTGCCCAGCACCATGAGCAGGCCGTAGCCGATGTCGTTCATCATAAAGCCGAAGAAGATGATGAAGAACGGGGCCATCAGCGGGTTGGGGTCCACCGTGTCGTAGGCGGGCATGGCGTACATTTCGGTAATCACGTTGAAGGGCCCGGTGACCGGGTTGTTCTTCAGCTTGATGGGCACCTGGGGGTACTCCTCCGGGGTGGGCTCGGCCATCTCCCAGGCGCAGTTGAAGCCGCCCAGCAGCTTTTCCACCGCCTGCCCGTTCTCCGCGGGCAGCCAGCCGTCCAGCACGAAGGCCGCGTCGGTGTCGATGAGCCGGGACTTGTTCTCCTCCCGGCTGATCTCCTGAGCCGCCCGGTCCACGCAGCGGCGCAGGACGCTCCGCTCCTCCCCCAAAGCGGTGAGGGCGGCCTTGCATTCCGCCTCCTCCCGCTCCAGCGCGGCGATGCGGTTGTCCAGCAGGGCGATGTTCTCCGCCGCCGTCCCCGTCCAGCCCCGCAGGGTGACCCGGGACGCGCCGAAGGGCCGCATGGCCTCGTAGCAGGCGCTGACGGCCGAGTGGTGGCAGACCAGCAGGAAATACTGCAGTTCCCGGTCGCTCCCCGCCCGGACCAGCTGGGCCAGTCCGGCGTCCTGATCCACCGCCGCCTCCAGGGCGGCGAAGTCGGTCTTGACGGGGACCGAGCAGAAGTGGACGGGCACGGCGGCCGTCCCCTCCTCGTCCAGGGGCGCGTCCAGGCAGGACCAGGGCTCCAGCGACGCCTTTTGGGTCAGCAGCTTGGCCCGCTCGGCGGTCTTGGCCGCCAGGGCCTGCTCCGCCTCCATCACCCGGCGGGCGCTGTCCAGCCCCTGGGCGTAAACCCCCTCGTCAAACAGCTCTCTCTCGGTGACCTCGGGCCGCCGGGCGAAGAGTCCGTCTTTGGCGGGGGCGTAGCGGCGCAGGGTGTCCAGCGCGCCGTCCAGCAGCAGGCTCTGCTCCCTGGCCTTTTCCAGGCCGGACGCCTCGGGCTTGCCAAGCCCCGCCCACGCAGGGTCGGACAGGTCGATGGCGGGCTCCCGGATCTCCACGCAGCCCAGGCTCTGGAGCCGGCGCAGCAGCTCCTCCCGGTCGGGGCGCAGGGCCAGCAGCCGCAGCCGTTTCATCTTGACAATGGCCATCAGCTGTTCCCTACCCTTCCGACGATGAGACCAGCGGCCTTGTCCAGACGCTTGCGGGCGTCCTGCTTCAGCGCCTCGCACTTGGCGGCGTTATCCGCCAGCGTCGCCTCCGCCCGTTTCTCCGCCTGAGCTTCGGCGTCGGCCAGCATGGCCCTGGCCTCCTGCTCCGCGTGGGAACGCTGGTCCTGGACGAGCTGTCTGCCCGCCCGCTCCGCACCGGCTACGATGCGCTTGGCCTCCTCCGCCGCCTCGGCCCGCCGCTCTCTCGCGGCGTGTTCCGCCTCGGTGACCTTTTGGATGGCCTCTAAAGACATAGTTCTTCACCTCTCTTACATATCGGGAGGAACCCATAGGGCCGGCCCCTCCCATTTTCAAAGATGATTTTACCATTCCTCACCCAACTTAGCAAGCCTTGATTTCAAATAAAATAACAGCCGGGCGCGGCTGTCATCCTACGCCCGGCTGTTATTTTCCACAAGATTCCAGTTTTCAGCCCGCTCATCCGTGTTTCGCCAGCCGCCCGGCGTCAGTCCCCGGCGCTCAGCTGCGCGTAGCACGTTTTTCCGGCCCCCGTTTTGGGGATGGCCGCCACCGGGCAGATCCGGAAGGCGCCCCGGGGCAGATGGGTCTGCCCCGCCAGATAGTCCGCCGCCGCCTCCGCCAGCCCCGGCGGCGGGGCGCCGACGTAGGCGCTGAGCAGATCGTCCCGGCCCACGCAGGCGAATTCCGCCTCGGGGAAGCGGGCGGACAGCAGCCGTTCCACCTCGTCCAGGCTCACCCGGTTCCCGTAGAGCTTGACGAAGCGCTTTTTCCGCCCCACGATGGAATACACGCCGTCGGCGTCCCGCCGGGCCATGTCTCCGGTGCGCAGCACGCCGCCCCACTCGTCGCCCAGGCGCAGATCGTCCGCCCCCTCGGCGTAGCCCATGGCCACGTTCTCGCCCTGGTAGACCAGCTCTCCCGACGCGCCGGGGCCGTCCAGCACGTTTCCGTCCCCGTCCTCCAGCCAGAAGCGCCCGCCGGGTATGGCCACCCCCATGGCCCCGCACTTCTCCACCGCCCGCTCCGGCGGCAGGTAGCCCATCCGGGGGCCCGCCTCGGTCTGGCCGTACATGACGTAAAACCGCCGCCCCGTCTGCGCCGCCCAGGCGGCGAACGCCCGGTGAAGCTCCGGCGGCAGCTTGCCCCCCGCCTGGGTCAGGTACCGCAGGCGGGGCAGGTCCATCTCCGTCAGCCCCAGCCGCCGGAACATCTGGTAGGTGTACGGCACCCCCGCCAGGGAGGTGGCCCCCTCTCCGGCGGCCATGTCCCAGAACTCCCGCTCCAAAATCCCCCGCCGGGTGAGCAGCAGCGGCGCGCCCGCCAGCACATGGCTGTTCACGATGGACATGCCGTAGGAATAGCTCATGGGCAGCGTGGTGATGGGCCGCTCCTCCCGGGTGAGCTTCAGGTACCCCGCGATGGACCCGGCGTTGGATTGCAGGTTTTTTCCGCTCAGCCGCACCAGCTTGGGGCTGCCCGTGCTGCCGGAGGTGGTGAGCAGCAGCGCAAGGTCCGGGTGGAGCTCCGGCCCCGCCTCCCCGGTGGGGAGCAGGGCGCAGTCCCGCAGCTCCAGCGCCGCCGCCCTCTGGGGCAGCACCGCCCGGAGGGCGGGGGGCAGGTCCCCCGGGACCAGGAAAAACGCCGGCCGGTAGGTCCCGGCGATCCTTTGCAGCAGCTCGGGGGCGGTCTGCGCGTCCAGCAGCAGCGCCGCCGCGCCGCACAGCAGGCATCCTAGGTAGCCCAGCAGCGTCCCCGGCGTGTTCCGGCACAGGAGGAACACCAGTCTGCGCCCGCAGCCCGCCCGCGCAAGCCCCTCCGCCGCCGCGAACAGCTCGCCGCAGCGCACCGCTCCGCCCTCCTGGGACACCGCCAGCAGCTCCTGCGCGGCCCGCTCCCTCATGTGAAACAGCTCCATCCCGTCCCCTCCTATCCGATGCCCCGGGACAGCGCGGCGATCAGGTCGTGGCCGTCCCAAACGGTATCCATCTCCAGCGCCTGCCCCGCGGGCACCACGCGGGTGACGCCCCGGGCGCCCCGCGCCGCCAGGAGGGCGGCCGTCTCCCCCGGGTCCGCCCCCACGCACACCACCGTCTGGCTGCGCTGGTCCAGCAGCGCCGGGAGCTGGTCCAGCGTCTCAATCTCCGCCTCCCAGAACAGGCCGAAGCCGCCCTTGGGCGGGCGGTCCTCCGCCAGGGGGAGCTCCAGCGGAGCGGTCCACACCAGGTTCCCGCCGTACCGCTCCAGCCCCTTCACGCCGGGGGCGGCCATGGCCCGGCGGCAGAACTGCTCCAGCTTCCGTGCCGCCTGGAACGCCCCCAGGGAATAGCGCTCCTCCGCCTCCCGCGCCAGGGCCAGCCACCAGCGGCGGCGCGCGCCCTTCTCTCCCCCGTCGGCCAGCCACACCGCCAGCTGGGGGCTGGAGCAGGCGTTCTGGTCCATCAGGTAGGTGTCGTTATAAAACCGGCGGGCCAGCGCGGCCAGCTCCTCCTCCCCCATCCAGGCTACCGCCCCCTGGCTGAGCAGGGCCAGCGACCACCGGTCGGGAAAGCACAGGTCCACCGCCCAGGGAGGCATGGGGATGCGCCGCATGGCGGCCACCGTGGCGTCCCCGCCCCACACCACCCTGCCGCCGCACCCGGAGAGCAGCGCGGCGGTGAGCGCGTCGTCCCGGGGGTAGGAGACGAACGAGCTGCGCGCCTTCACCGCCGCGAACTCCGGCCGGTCCAGCACCTCGCGCAGGCAGCGGCACAGCGTTTCCTCCCCCTCCCCCCGCCGGGTGGACAGCCGCACCAGGCCGGCGCTGCCCGCCAGCAGGCCGATGGCGTAGCTGTAGGCGAACATGGCCGGCACGTTGGAGGGGGCGGCGTGGAACACCAGCCCCCGGCCCAGCCGGGGCAGGCGGCTGCGGTGCCGCTCCCGCAGCTGCTCCAGGTGGGCCCGGCGGCACCAGAAGCCGAAGGCGGCCAGCTCCTCCCGCCGGGCGCAGCCCTGCCGCACCGCGGCGGACAGCGCCGCCAAAAAGTCCATGGCCAGCGGGTGGAAGGGCTCCCACGGCTGGTCAAGCGGCCGCCGCGTCCCCGCCAGCAGCGCCATATCATCCCTCATAGGTATCGCTGCACCCCCTGACCTCCGCTCTGGGCACCCGGCCCGTCACCGCGAAATATTTCCCCAGCCGCCCGCAGGGGCAGTCGTCCTCCCCCAGCAGCACCCCCAGGTCCTCCGTCAGCACCGCATGGCCCGGATAGGACCGGGGCAGCAGGGACAGGCTCTCGATCACCCCCGGCTCGCCCACGGCGCACACGCCGTAGTCCTCCGAACGGCGGATGATCACGTCCGACCACACGCTGGCGTGGAGATGGCCGCAGGGGCACTCCATGTAGATCCCCCCCGTCTGCTCCGCCATGCCGTAGTAGTCCAGCACCGTCTCCACCCCCAGCGCCCGGCGCACCCGGTCCTTGAACTCGTCCTGGGACACCGCCTGGCCGGCCAGCTTCTTCCAGCCCCCGCCGTGGATGAGGATGGAGCCGGACAGGTCCAGCCGCTCCCCACGCTCCTCCAGCGCCCGGACCACGTGCTTCCAGATCATGTAGGTGAAGCCGAACAGCAGCAGCTTCTCCCCCTGCCGCCCGTCCAGAAAGCGGCGCACGCCGTCCAGGTCCAGCGCCATGTCCTCGTCCAGGGCGTAGCAGGTGCGCCCCCCGAAGATGGAGAAGCCCAGAATGCCCGCCCCCCGGGCGGAAAACATGGCCCGGTCCCGCAGCGCCCTTTTGCTGTCCAGCACCAAAAAGGGCAGGCGCCTGTCCCCGATGAAGCTCTCACCGATCCGGTACAGCGCCCGCTGCTGCATGGCGGAGGTCTCCGCGTCCAGGAAAATGCGGGACACCTGCGCGCCGGTGGTGCCCGAGGAGGTGAGGGTCTTGAACACCGCCTCCCGGGGGACGCTGCACAGATCCATCTCCTTGAACAGCCCCACGGGCAGCATGGGCGCGTCCTCCGGCGCCAGCTCCCCGCCCTCCGGCACGCCCAGCGCCTCCAGCAGCCGCCGGTACTCCCGGCAGCCCGCCCGGTGGCGGCGGGTCAGGCCGGCCAGCTCCCTTCGGTAGAGCGCCGTTTTCTCCTCCCGGTTCAGGGAGTAGGGCCCCAGGCCCAGCAATGCCTCCTGGTCCAATCCTCACGCCTCCTCTCGCGTCATGTCAGGGTGTAGCCCTCCCCGTGGCCCGGCCATACGGCCAGCCCCCGGGGCAGCGCCGCCAGAAACGGCCGTGTCACCCGCTCGTAATCCTCCGGGCTCCCGCCGGGCAGGCGCAGCACCGTCTCCTCCGCCAGCAGGTAGTCCCCGGAGAACAGGGCGGCCTCGTCCAGAAAAATCCCCGCGCTCCCCGGCGTATGACCGGGAAGGGGGACACAGCGCACACTGTGTCCCCTCCAATGGGTGGTATAGGTCTGCTCATATGTGATATCCGCCCCCCGGCAGGCAAAGGGCGGATAGCTCACCCCCGGCTTCCCGTGGAAGGTCAGGTAGACCTCCATCATGGCGGACATGTTCAGCCGGGTGCTGCCCAGATTGGCGCTGCACGCCGCGGTGGCTATGGTCTTGGCCTGGGGCCACCGCGCCCGCAGCGCGTCCAGCCCCGCCATGTGGTCGCAGTGCTCGTGGGTGAGCAGGATCAGCTCCGGCGTCCACCCCCGCTCTTCCAGCAGGGACAGCGGCCCCCGGGGGTCGTTGGGGTCCACCACCAGGCAGCCGCCCTCCTCCCCCATCAGGTAGCAGTTGCTGCCCGACAGCGGCTCGGTCCACACCAACAGCTGCGCCACGCCCGCTTACACCTCCACGCCGTACTTGGCCAGGATCTCCTTCCCCTTCTCGTAAGAGGAGAAATCCAGCAGGTCCGGCGTGCTGATGCTGATGCCGAAGGTCTCCTCCATGGCGCTCATCAGGTCCATGTGGCCCACCGAGTCCCATGCCTGGATGCCCCGGTATTTCAGCCCCGGCAGCTCCTCCGGCTGGAGCCGGAAGGCCTCGAGAAACAGCTTGTCGTACTTTTCCAGATTCGTCATGTGATTCGCTCCTACTCTAGTTCTGTCCCGCGGGGCGTCAAAAGGCGCAGTGGAAGCGCTTTTCGAACTCCTCGATCAGCGGCGCGCGGAAATCGGGGTGGGCGATGGCGATGAGGTTCCTGGCCCGCTGGCGCAGGGTCTCCCCCTTCAGGTGGGCCACGCCGTACTCGGTGACCGCGTAGTCCACGTCGCACCGGCAGGTGGTGACGGCACTGCCGTGGTCCAGGAAGGGGACGATCTTGGACACCGTGCCCTTGGCCGCGGTGGAGGGGAACGCCATGATGGACACACCGCCCTTGGACGCCGACGCGCCCCGCACGAAGTCCACCTGACCGCCGGTGCCGGAGATCTGCTTCAGCCCCACCGACTCGGAGGCCACCTGGCCCATCAGGTCAATCTGCACGCAGGAGTTGATGGAGATGAGCTTGTCGTTCTGGGCGACGACAAAGGGGTCGTTCACGTAATCCACCGGCTGCATCTCCACGTCGGGGTTGTTGTTGACGAAGTCGTACAGCCGCTTGGTGCCCATCAGGAAGGTGACCACAAACTTGCCCGGCTTGAGGGTCTTTTTCGCGTTGGTGATAACCCCCGCCTCCGCCAGCTCCACCACCCCGTCGGAGAACATCTCGGAGTGAATGCCCAGGTCCTTCTTGTCCTTGAGGAAGAGCAGCACCGCGTCGGGAATGGCGCCGATGCCCAGCTGGAGGGTGGCCCCGTCGGGGATGAGGGTGGCGCAGTTCTGGCCGATGGCCTTCTCAATGTCGCCAATCCTGCCCTGGGGCAGCTCGATGACGGGCTGCTCGTGCTCCACAAACACGTCGATGTCCTCCACCGGCAGCTCGGTGGCGCCGCAGGTGTAGGGCATGGCGGGGTTCACCTGGGCGATGACCGTCTTGGCCGACTTCACCGCCTCCAGCGTGTAGTCGCAGGACACGCCCAGCGACACCTTACCCTGCTCGTTGGGCGGGGTGACGCAGACCAGGGCCACGTCCACCGGCAGGGTGGTGTGGAACAGCCGGGGGATCTCGAAGAAGAAGCAGGGGGTGAAGTCGCCCTGGCCGCTCTCCACCGCCTTGCGGGTGGAGCCGCCCACGAACAGGGAGTTGTGGCGGAAGTGCTCCGCCTGCTCCGGCGCGCAGTACGCGCCCTTGCCCATGGCTACCATGTGGACGATCTCCACATCCCGGTAGGCCGCGGCGTTCTCCACCATCTTGTCCACCAGATACACCGGCTCGCCGCAGGCGTGCTCCAGCACCACCCGGTCGCCGGACTTGATCCTGCCCACGGCCTCCTCCGCCGTCGTCAGGCGGCTTTCATAATATTGCTTCCAATCCATCGTTTTTCACTCGCTTTCTCGCAATTTCCCGCGCCTAGCGAAAGCTCAAGCGCAGTTCCAGCTCCGCCGCCAGCCCGTCCTGGACGAACACCTGCCCGCGGCACACCGCCCAGCCCAGCTCGGGCCGCTCCTGCACTACGGCGGCGTGTATGCGCAGGGTGTCCCCGGGGACCACCCTGCGGTGGAAGCCGGCCTTCTGTATGCCGGTGAGCAGGGGCGTTTTCCCCCCATACCGCCCCCCGGCCATCATCAGCAGGGCGGCCGTCTGGGCCGCCGCCTCCGCCAGGTACACCCCGGGCAGCACCGGCGCGCCGGGAAAATGCCCGGCGAACACAGGCAGGTCCGGGGCGGCGAAAAACACCGCCTCCGCCTCCTCCCCGGGGCTCAGCCGGCTCACCTCGTCGATGAACAGCATGGGCGGCCGGTGGGGCAGGATGTCCAGCACCTGCTCATGGGTCAGCCCCCCGGCCTCCCGCTCCTGGGCCAGCAGGGCCTCCAGCTGTTTTTTGGCCGGGAGCAGGTCCTCCCAGCCGCTCAGCCACACCTGACGCCCCGGCGGCACGGCCAGGCTGTCCGCCTTGGCGCACCGGCTGGGGCAGCCGCACACCAGCACCGCCCCGGCGTACCCCTCTCCGGGCTGTGCCGGAACCAGCTCCGCCTGGGGCAACAGGGAGGCCAGCTTGTTCACCACCGCCACCCGGTCGTACCGGGGATTGCAGCCCCCGCAGTAGCGCACGCCGATCCGCTTCTTATCCCCCATGCCGGCGCCTCAGGATCTCGCGGGCCTGGTCCAGCAGCTCCTGGCTGGTCTCCCGCACCAGCGCCACCTGGCGCACCTCGGGCACCCGCTCCACCACCTCCGAGCGGATCAGCTCCTCCGTGGTCAGGTCGGCGGCGGGGCAGCCCGAGCACTTACCCAGCAGGCGGAAGCGCAGCACGCCGTCCTCCAGCCCAAGCACCTCCATATCCCCCCCGTGGCCGCGCAGCAGGGGGCGGACATACTGGTCCAGCACTCGCTCGATCTCCTCGTACATCAAAAGGGCCTCCTTTTTGAATTAAGAAGGGGCGGCAGTATGCCGCCGCCCCCCGGTCAGACTAGGTTTCCCGGCTCCGCGGGTCACTCCTGAATATGAGCGATGGCGCGGGCCAGCTGCTTTTTGTGGGCGAGATTGCCCTGGCGCGCGATCATGATGCGCTGGGCCTGGGGAGAGCCCGCGCCGTGCATGGACTCGGTGCGGTAGCCCACCGCCGCCGCGCCCAGGGACAGGTTCTCGATGAGCCGCAGGATGCGCAGGCGGTTCTCCGTGGACACCTCATTGACGCCCCGCAGGTACTTGTCGATCACGGGGCCCAGCTTGGCGTCCCGGAAGTCCGCCTCGGAGGGCGCCGTCACCATCAGGCCCCCGGCGATGTCCTCCGCCAGGCGCACGATCTCGTAGGGGAAGCGGGTGACGTTCTGCTTGCACACGTTGGCCAGCAGCAGGTCGATCATGTAGTTCCCGCTCTGGGTGGGATGGCCCTCCGCCGAGCAGGCGATGCCGCAGCAGTACAGCGTCTCGTTCAGGTGGGTCATCTCGATGAGCTTGTCCTTGATGTGGCTGGCCTTGGCCGCGCCGTTGTAGTCCGCCGCCACCGCCGCCGCGCCGATGAGCACGTCGCCCACGCCCACCTTGCACCCGCCGTAGCTCTGCCGGTGGTAGCCCGCGAAGCGCTCCACCAGCATCCCGGCGAACTCCGTCTCCCCGTTGAGGAAAATCCGCTCGTTGGGCACGAAAACGTGGTCGAATACCGTCAGGGCCTCCACCCCGCCGAACTCGGCGTTGCCCACGTCCATCTCGCCGCCCTCCCGCTTGCGGGTGTCGCAGGACTGGCGGCCGATAATCATGAACAGCCCCTTGGTGTCCAGCGGCACGGCGAAGGAGATGGCGTAGTCCTTGTCGTCCGGACCCATGGACTGGGTGGGCATGACGATGACCTCGTGGCTGTTGATGATGCCGGTCTGGTGGGCCTTGGCGCCGCACACCACCACGCCGTCCTCCCGGCGCTCCACCACCCGCAGGAACAGGTCCGGGTCGGCCTGGGCGTGGGGCGCCTTGGACCGGTCGCCCTTGGTGTCGGTCATGGCGCCGTCCACCGTCAGGTCGTTCTGCTGGCAGTAGAGCATAAACTTCTTGAAGTTCTCGTGGTAGTGGGTGCCGTACTTCTGGTCGATTTCAAAGGTGGTGGAGTACTCGGCGTTGAACGCGTCCATGCCCACGCAGCGCTGGAAGCAGGAGGCGGTCTTTTGCCCCAGCAGGCGCTGCATCTTCACCTTGTTGCGCAGGTCCTCGGTGGAGCGGTGGATGTGGGTGAAGCGGTTGATGCGCTCGCCGGTCTCCGGGGAGACGGCGGTCATCAGCTCCTGATACTCCGGCATCTGGGCCAGGTCGTAGGTCATGCGCACACTGTTCAGGGAGGGCCGCAGAATGGGATCGTCCACAGGATTCTCCACCTTCTCCCCGAACATGTAAATCTCCATCGGAATCTTTCGGATGCTTTCGATGTACTGCTCGCCGGTCATCAGTGACATGGGTTATTCCTCCTCGAATTTCGTTTTTAGCTTGCCGGACCGCTCAATACAGCTCTTCGTAGATCTTGCGCACGCGCGCGGCGTCCAGCGGGACGAAGTTGTTGGCCATCAGACGGCCCTGGGTGTTCATCACCGCCTCGGTAAAGACGCCGATGTCCTCCTGGGTGACGCCGTACTCCCGCAGGGCCTTCTTGGGCAGCAGCTGGTTGAGCAGCTTCTCCAGCTCCTCGTACACCTCGCCGGCGGAGCAGTCCAGCAGGCCCGCCAGATAGTCGTTCATCACCGCGATCTCGCCGCCCTGGCGGATCTCCATGTAGTTTTTCAGCACGCCGGTAAACATGGCGTAATTGCTCTCCCCGTGGGCCACGTGATAGGTGCCGCCCAGGGGGTAGCTCAGGGCGTGGACGGCGGCGCACCCCGCCGTGCCGAAGGCCAGTCCCGCGAAGGTGCTGGCGGTGAGGAAGTCGCCCATCAGCCCGCCCAGGCACTCCCGGCCCTCCTTCACGATGCGCTGGTAGCCCCGGATAATCATTTCGATGGCCTTATAGCCGAACAGCTTGGTAAAGGGCGTGGCCTTGGGGGACAGGCTGGACTCCACCGCGTGGACCAGCGCGTCGATGGAGCTGGTGGCGAACACGCCGAAGGGCAGGGAGCCCAGCAGCTCGGGCACCAGCACCGCGTGGTCGGCAAACATCTGCTCGGAGGCCAGGCCCATCTTGGTGCCGATGCGGGTGCGGTTGATGATGGACAGGTTGGTCACCTCGCTGCCCGTGCCGCAGGTGGTGGGCAGGATAATCAGCGGGTGCTTCTTCTCCAGTCCGGCCACGTTGGCGTACAGCCCGTCCACCGGGCCGCCGTCGGACACCGCCAGCACCTTGGCGATGTCGATGACCGTGCCGCCGCCGATGGCCACCACCCGGTCGTAGCCGGTCTTGGCCGCGTCGGCAATGATGGCGTCCACCATCACATCGGTGGGCTCGCCGGCGCCGTACTTCTCCTGGAAGATGGTGTGCACAGACAGCCCCATCTCACCGAAATAGGGCTGGTAGATGTATTCGTTGGTCAGCACCAGGTCCTTCTCGCCCAGGGCAAACTCCTGGACAAACTCTTTGCAGGTGTCGAATTTGTGAAGCTCAGGGCGGACGATGATCTGTTTCATGTTTGCGCTCTCCTTTATATATCGGCAGTGATTTCCCGGTTCTTTATCATGGTTTTATGGAAACAGCGCCGATCCGCAGGCAAATCGGCGCTGTCCATACAGTGATGCGCAAAGATGGAAGGTTATTCCTTGTTCTTGATAAACAGCTCGCTGCCTTCCACCACGGCCCACACGAGGATGCCGACGCCCAGGGCCACGCCGGGCGTGTAGTAGGCCAGCGCGGCGGCGATGACGCAGGCGATGCCCCGCTCGTTGGCGGTGGTGCACATGCGCATACCGATATTGCCGCAGGCGAAGGCCTGAACGCCCATGGTGATGCCGAAGAAGATGGCAAAGGCGGGACGGATCAGCGTGACCAGAGGCAGGATGAGCACCGCGATGACGGTGGCGGCGCGGAAGGTACAAACGCCGTCCCAGTAGCTGTGCATGGTCTTGTAGCCTCTCTTATAGCGCTCGGTGATGGTCAGCAGGCCGGACGCCCACAGGGGGCCGCACATAGGCACCCAGGGCGCAAAGACCGACATGATGCCGTTACGCAGGAAGCTCACCAGATTGGACCGGCCCGCGTCGAAGATGACGGTCTCGTCCGAACGGGTGGCGGTGGCCTCGGTGACCACTTCCTTGGCCAGCACGAAGTCGGAGAAGGCGATGATGTAGGTGGTCAGCGCGCTGGGCAGGGCGGCCAGGAAGAAGGACGCCGCCGGCAGGCCCAGGCCGAAGATGGTGAAGTGCTCCAGCACGAAGCCCACGCTCAGCGGGGTCAGGCCCCACTGAATCTGGGGCACCGCGATCTCCCGGATGAGGAAGGGAGCCAGCACAATGGCAAACAGCTGGGCGGGCACCACGCCCTGGTTGCGCAGGAAGTTCAGGGTCTTGTTCTTCTTGGCGGCGCGGGCGAAGGTGGGGTTAAACAGGAAGAAGTAGGACAGCAGCACCGCGATGGCCACGGTGATGGGCGCCTTGGGCATACGCGCGCTGAACACGTTGATGCCCGCGGTGACGCCGGCGCCCAGCACAATTCCGGCCTTGATGGACGTGGGCACAATGTCGATCAGCTTGCGCCCCAGGCCCGTTGCGCCCATAATCAGGAACGACAGGGCCACCAGCATTTGCAGCGCGATCATTGCGTATATTCGGTCCACCTGTCCGGCGGCGTAGTCGGGCATGGCCCACTGCTCCAAAAAGCGCAGGGTCAGGGGCAGGGCGGGGGTGATCCAGCCGGGGACCACAGGGTCGCCCAGCAGAGCGGGCAGATAGTAGCAAATGGCGTTGAACACGCCGAAGGTCAGGCTCATCAGGAACGCGCCGTTCTCGGTCAGGCCCAGCGCCGCGATGGTGGCCGGGTCGTCGAAGCCGAAGGTGGACATGGTGGTGGCGGTGCCCGCGCCCAGGCATGCCACGCCAAGGAACATCGCCGCCGCCATCTCAGTCCAGGACCACTCGTGGTGGATCAGGGGGATGCGGAGATTGAACGGGCCCAGCTTGATGTGCGGCTGCACACCGCCCAGCTCACGCTTCTTCAGGGGGAATTTCCCGCTGTTGAAGCCTTCCGGAGCCTTCAGCTGGGTCTGTGTGTTGACGGTGGTTTTTTCAGCCATACTTTTCTTCTCCTCTCTTCTTGTGAAATACGCAGCCGCCGGACTGCCGCGGCCTCTGGTACGGAAAGAGCGTATACAGCCCTGTAGCGCATCACTTTTCGGCAGTCCAGCGTCTTAACAACGCCATTATATGGGCTGAAAATCCCAAAGTAAATACGATTTGGCCAAATTCAGAGGTTTGGCTAAATCGCCTCGTCCCTTTTTAGGCAAAATTTTTATGCAGTTTCCACCATTTCCCCCCGCATTTTTCCGTGAGATCATTCAAAAAGCTGAATACCCGCCCCTTTTGTTGCGGTTTTGCAACAGACCGCTCCGCCCCTCCCTCCCATTTTTCGGTTACTTTCGGGATTTTTTCGTGTCCAGCAAAAAATTTCCTTTCCGTTGCGTTTCTGCATCGTGATTTATTTTCGCAACATCCGCTTACGTCTCCCGCCCCTCCAGCTTTTTCCGCTTGCGCACATAGGTGGACGGGTCCATCCCCAGGCTGCGGGCCGCGTCCCGCACATTGCCGTGGCGCCGGTAGGCGCTGCGGATGTATTTCAATTCCAGCTCCTCCACCACCTGGCGCAGGTCCACCGGCCCGGGCAGCTCGTCCCCCTCCCGGCGGCTGAGCTTGCCCTCGGTGCAGATGGGCAGGTCCCCAGGCTCGATGACGTCCCCGCCGCACAGGATCATGGCCGACTCCACCACATTGCGCAGCTCCCGCAGGTTGCCCGGCCAGGCGTAGCTTTGCAGGGTCAGCAGCGCCATGTGGCTGAAGCGCTTTTTCTGGCGGTGCTTTTTGTTCAGCTCAATGCACATCTCCTCCACCAGGGGGAGGATGTCCTCCCGCCGCTGCCGCAGGGGGAGCATCTGGATGGGCAGCACATTGAGGCCGTAGTACAGCTCTTCCCGGAACTTTTTCCCCTCCACCAGCGCCTTCAGGTCCTGGGTGGTGCTGGCGATGATCCGGATGTCCACCGGGTAGAGCTTGCCGTCCCCCACCCGGGTCACCACCCCGGTGCGCAGCAGCCGCACCAGCCGGATCTGCAGCTTGGGCGGCAGCTCTCCCACCTCCTGAAGCAGGATGGTCCCCCCGTTGGCCAGCTCCAGCAGGCCCATGGTGCCCGCCTTGGCCTGGGGGCTGGGGGCAGAGCCGAACAGCTCGAACTCCAGCTCCTCCTCGGAGTAGGCCGAGCAGTTCACCTCAATGAACTTTCCCTTTTTCCGGCGGCTTTTGGACGCGATGTACCGGGCAAAATCCTGCTTGCCGGTGCCGGTCTCCCCCTCCAGAAGGATGGGTATGTCCAGCTCCGCGGCCTTGTCCGCCACCCGCAGCACCGCCTGCATGGCCGGGTCCCGGGCCACCAGCTTGGGCGCGCGGCCCACCTTGCGGCGCAGAATTTCCAGCTCACTGTAGTATTGCAGGTTGCAGGCCCAGCTCTCCTCCAGCTCCTTTTGCAGGGAGTTGAGCTCGGTGATGTCCCGCACGTTGGTGACCACCAGCACCACCCGGCCTTCCTCGTCAAAGATGGGCGTGCTGGTGATGATGGCGTGCTTGCCCGTTTTGAACACCTGCTCCAGCGTCACCGGCTCCCGCTTTTCCAGGGCGGCCAGCGTCCCCGACTGGGAGATGATCTGATCCTTCACCAAATCGTGCATCCGCTTGCCCAGCATGTCCTCCCGCTTCAGGCCGGTGATGGACTCGTAGCTTTTGTTAATCATAATGGTGACGGCATCTCCATCTGTGATGTAGATGCCGTCGTAGGAGGCCTCGAAAACGGTCTCCAAAGTCTTTTGTGAAAAATCCGGGCTTCCCGCGCCGCCGCCTGTGCCCACCAGCTGCGCCGGTACTCGCTTCGCCATTGCCCCTCAGCTCCTTTTCCGCGCGCTCAGCCTATCCGCACCCCCAGCCCCGCCACTCGTCCTTCAAGTCGGCGGACTGCTCCGCCTGGGGGGCTTCTTCCATCTCGGGGGACTCCTCCGCCGGAGCCGGGGGCTGACCGTCCTCTTCGGCGGGCTGTGCCTCCGCAGCCCGCTCCGCCTGCTTGGCGGGGCGCCGCTTCTTCCCGCCCTGCTTCTTTTCCTCCAGCTCCTCCGCCTCCATGCGCTCCATCTCGTCCGCGTAGCGCTTGTTCAGCTTCCGGTACTCCTCCGCCGACTCGCCGCTGATCCGCTTGAGCAGCACCATGCGGTGGGCGGGCTGCTCCATCAAAAAGCTGTCGAAGTCCGCCTTGCGCTCCTGGCTGTCGATATAGGACAGGTCCTCGCACCCCCGCAGGAAATTCTGGGCCAGCAGCAGCAGACGGTCGATGGGCGCCTGAAACTGGGTCTTGTGGGTGCGGTTGGCGCTGACCCGCCGGCTCACCTGCTCGGCGGCGGCGTCCAGCTCGGCAAAGCGGTTCACCGACTGGCTGGCGTTAGCCCGCTCCACAATGCGCCGGATGGCCTCGGGCTGCTCCTCCAGGGGGAGGGGGCTCACTCCGCCGCCGGGCAGCTCCCGCACCAGCAGCCCCTCCTTGGGGGGCTTGGGGCTGATGAAATTGGACAGCTTCGCAAAGGCGAACGCAAACTGCGTGGCCGCCCTGCGCACGTCCTTTTCATGGTTGCGGGAAAACACAAAGCAGAGGATGATCCCCACGATCATCACGCCATAGGCCAGCCGAATCAAAATCGGTCCCATCACGAACTCCCCTTTCTCTCCACAGGTTCTAATTTGAAATATTTGTAATCAATTATACAGGAATCCTCCCGAAATAGCAACCCCGCCCGCCCATTTTCCCGAAGAAATGCGGGGCGTCAGATTTTGCCGCTTGTCACCCGCCCCAAAATATGGTACAGTAGCCTTATAAAAAACGTTTTGAGGAGGTCTGCGCCCTATGAATGAGAACACCTCGCCCCAGGCCAAATGCGGTACCGCGGTGGCCTGCCTGTTTCTTTTGACCGCGGGGCAGCTCTTCCTGCTCCGGGGGGTTCTGGCCGCAGGGCCCGGCTCCTGGCCCGGCGCTCTGGTGGGGGAGCTGGTTTTCTGCGTCCCCATGCTGGCCGCCCTGGTCTGGTGCTGGGGCCACCCCAGGGGCTGGACCACCAACCGGGGCTGTGCCGCCGCCTTCGCCTTTTTCGGCGCATACCTCGCCTTTCAAATCGTCTTTCGCCAGACCTTCGCCCAGCTCTATCTCTCCGCTGTGGACACCCAATTCCCCAGCGTAGGGCTGGCGTTGGTGGCGGTGAAGGTGGTGCTGCTGCTCATGGCCGTCATCGCCGGCATACCCGCCGCCCCCGCCCCCACGGGCCGGGAATACGCCGATAAGCTGCGCCACGCCGTCCACAAGCAGGAGGCCCAGTGGGCCAAGGGCTCCGCCGCGGGGGCCAAGCAGGACCTGGACGCCGCCATGGCCAAGCTGCGGGAAAACCTCTCCCCCGAGGAGCTGGACGCCCTGCTCACCCAGCTCCGGGACGCTCCGGACCAGCCGCCGGAGGACGGCGAGGCCCCCGCCGCCGAGGACTGGCACGGCTGGGGCGGCGGTATTTGAACCAGCCGCAAAACCCCGGCCGCGAATCCCAAACGGATTCGCGGCCGGGGTTTTTTCACCGGGCGGTCAGCCCGACTGTTCTTCGTTCTCCGGCTCGCCGTACTTGTTGGTCTTTTCCATTCGGACGTAAGACACCGCGACACACACCAGCACCACCAGATTGGCGATCAGCATGCTCTTGTCCGTATAAGCCACGGCGCTGCGCGCCGCGTTGAGCACCACCGCCGCCATGGCCAGCCAATACATGGCCCGGCTGAGCAGCAGGCTGGGCTCCTTCTTCCGCGCCACCCGCACCAGGTTGACCGCGCAGCACAGAAATACCAGCCCCAGCATACCCGCCGCCGCATAGAGCGCGATCTGCGTCCATTCCATCCGTTTCCCCTCCCGCCGTCAAAATTCTCTTCCATTTTACGCTGCCGCCGAGAAAAAGGCAATAGCAAATTCCGGCGCGGCCGGCAAACCGGCGGCGGCCGGACCCCGTTCGGAGTCCGGCCGCCGCTGATTGAGGATGTATAGAAGCACCAGATTATGGCGTTCTTTGCGGATGCGGAAGGTCCGGTCAGCTGCCGGCCTTCTCCTTCTTCCACCGCCGCACGATGGCGAAAGCGCCCCAGCCGATCAGGGCCGCCGCCGCCACCGCCTCACCGATGAGGATGTAGTAGTAGTTGGCGAAGGGCAGCTCGGACACGGTCACGCCGTGGACGATGCCGTTCATGGCGTTGGAGTTCACGGTGGTGTAGAGCACGTGCTTCATGGCCTGCCGGGCATGGTACTGGGAAGCGGGGTTCTCCATATCCAGCTGGGCGTTGGAGCCGTAGGCGGTCAGCTTGATGTCGCCGCCGGCGCGGATGCACTGCTCGGTGTCCATCACGCCGCCGTTGTCGTAGTCGGTGATGACGGAGCCGTCAAAGCCCCACTCGTTGCGCAGCACGCCGGTGATCAGGTTGTAGTTGCCGCCCGCCCAGGTGCAGCCGATGCGGTTGAAGGCGGTCATCACAGCCATGACCGCGGGGATCTCGGCCTCGCCCTGGGTGAAGGTGCCGGTCTCCTCGTCGAAGTTCTGCACCTTGATCTTGGTGGTGCCCCGCTCCTCAATGCAGGTCTGGAAGGGCTTCAGGTAGATCTCGCGGATGGCCTGCTCGTTGGAGAAGGTGGCCGCGTGGCTGCGGTGATCCTCCTGGTCGTTGAGGGCGAAGTGCTTGATGTAGGCGTACACGCCCTTCTCCGCGCAGGCGCGGGAGGCCTCCAGGGCCAGCTCGCCGGACATGAAGCCGTCCTCGGAGTAATACTCGAAGTTACGGCCGGCGAAGGGAGTGCGGTGGATGTTCATGGCCGGGGCGTACCAGCCGGAGATGATGCCGGTATAGGTGTGGTTGCCCCAGTTGCCGTCGGCGGCCAGGCCGTCCTCGCCCACGTAGTAGCCGTGGAGGTAGGAGTTCTGCCGGTCCCAGCTGGCGGCCAGGTTGGCGGCGCAGGGATAGGTGATGGAGTAGGGCTCGTGGCTGACGCCGCCCTCGTTCAGGCCGGAGGGGCCGTCGAAGTCGATGGCGCGGGGCTTGTTGATGGCGGTGGAGCCCAGGGTCTGGTAACCGGCGTTGCGGATCATCTTCTTGATCTCGTCGGTGGTCATCTGGTCGATGAGGGCGTCCCAGCCGCCCTCGGCGTCCACCTCGTCAAAGTCACGGCCGCGGAAGTCGATGAGCTGGGGGCCGCCGGTCTTGCCGAACTCGCCGGCCAGCTTGCCCGCCTCGTCGTCGGTCATGGGGTTGAGAGAGGCGCTGCCCGCGCCGATGGCGTCGATGTTCTTCTTGATGGTGTCGGACACCTCAACCTCCCAGGTGTAGCCGTTCTTCTCGCTGAACTCGCTGGCGCGCTTGCCGTCCTGATTGCCGTGGGTCTTGGGGAAGGTGCCCACCCAGTCCTGACGGGTCAGGTACTGATCGCGTGGGGTCAGCTCGTCGTACACGGCGTGGTCGAACTGGTTGGTCACGTCGGCGCCGGCCAGAGACTTGGCGTAGGTCACGTTGTCCACGCCGCCGTTGTCGCTGTAGTCATAGCTCCACTTGCCCACGAAGGCGGCGTCCGCGCCGCCAAACTGGGGCTGCTCCACGGTCTGGCCGTTGTAAGCCAGGAAGTTGTCGGCGGCCGCGTGGGCGTTCTCCGCCGCAGTGAGCAGGTAATCCCCGGCCTCCAGGATGTAGGTCTTGGCCTGCACGTCGTCGTAGGAGATGAAGTCCCTGCGGTTGACGGTGATGGTCACGGTCTCGGACTGGCCGGGCTCGATGTCGCCGGTCTTTTCAAAGCCCACCAGGGTGACGGCGGACTTCTCGATGTGGTTGGTCTTGTCGTAGTCGGTGTAGGGGGCGTTGAGATAGAGCTGCACCACGTCCCGGCCCGCCACGCTGCCGGTGTTCGTCACGGTGACCTGGATCTCCATGTCGCCGTTCTCGTTCATCTCGCCCATCTGGAAGCCGGACCACTCGAAGGTGGTGTAGGAGATGCCGTAGCCGAAGGGGTACTGTACGGTGGTAGCGTAATCGTAGTCGCCGGCATTGCCCTGGTCCAGCGCCTTGTCGAAGTAGCGGGTCTCGTAGTACTTGTAGCCCACGTAGATGCCCTCGTCGTAGAACACGCCGGCGCCCACGTCCTGGCCGCCGTTCACCATCATCATGTCGCCCATGTTCTGCATGGCGGGGGAGGAGAACGCGTCATAGGCGAAGGTGTCCACCAGATGGCCGGAGGGGTTGACGGCCCCGCTGAGCACGTCCGCGATGGAGCGGCAGGTGTCGCCGCCGGCGCCGGGGGCCCAGAGCACCGCGCTGATGCTGGGATAGTCGGCCACCCAGCCCAGTTCAAAGGCGTTGTTGGTGTTCACCACGATGATTACGTTGTCGAAGTTGTCATTCAGGTACTGGATGACCCCCAGCTCCACGGAGTCGGGCTCCAGGTAGTGCTTGTCCTTATCCTCGGCCACGTTGGTCCAATTGCCCATGTGGCGGCCCAGGTCGCGGCCCTCGCCGCCGGTACGGGCCAGGAAGAACACGGGGGTGGTGCCCGCCGCCTCGCTCTTGGCCGCGTCGGGGATGGCGGAGATGGGGGCCTCCTTGATGGACCAGTCCTCGGCGCCGCCGTACATCAGCGCGCCGCCGCCCCGGGTGTAGGTGGCGTGGTTGTCACTGTAGAACTTCCACAGCGCCTCGTTGATGGAGAAGCCCTGCTCGGTGAGGGCGGTCTTCATATCGCTGGAGATGGTGGACACGCCGGAGCCGGTGCCGCCGGCCAGCAGGTCCACGGAGGAGGCGGAGAACAGGCTCAGCTTGGAGCCCGCCGCCACGGGAAGGCCCTTGCCCTCCTCATTGCGGTTGTAGAGGAGCACGAAGCCCTCCGCGCCCGCCTTGCGGGTGTAGGCCTGCTCGTCGGCCTGAAGCTGCTTGGAGTCGGTGATGTCGCGGGTGTAGTAGGTGGCGTCCACTCCGGCGGTGGCGTCGCTCCCCGTATTGCTGCTCTCCGCCTCACCGAAGATATCGCGGAGCACCAGATCAAATCTGGACGTGGTGATGACAGGAAGCGCGATGGAAAATGCCAAAAGGATTGCCAAAAGAGGCGCGATGATTGCGGTAAACTTCTTTGCGCTCATTTTTTTCTTCTGTCCCTTTGCCACAAAGATCCCTCCTAAATCATAATCCTATTCCATTTTGTGGATGAAAGTACCGTGCTTTCTGCGCACAGCGCCCCCGCCGCCGGTAAATGCGGCGGGGGCGCCGGTTGTTATGTACTGCTTGGATTACTGCTGGGGAACGCGGTCGGAGTTGTCGGTCTCGGTCCAGGTGAGCTCAGAGGCGGCGTTAATGGTGATCTTGTCCACGTTGATGCCGCCCTGGCCGCCGTTGTAGCCCTGAGAGGTGAGCACGATGACATTCTCGCCGGACTTCAGGTCGATCTTGGCGGTGGCGGTGCCGTAGTTCTTATAGTAGGAGGAGACAACCTCCCAGTCCATGGGGGCCTCCAGGCCGGGGAGGACGCCCTCCAGCTTGCACTCGGCGCCGTTGACGGTGAGCTTGGCGTGCTCGCCCTTGGACATATCCACCTCTTCAAAGATCATGGGGTCAGCGAACTGGGCGCAGGCGGAGGCCGCGCGGAGGGTCAGTGTGGCGGAGCAGTCCTTGGACGCGTTGATCTTGAAGGTGATGGTCTCGCCGGCGGTGGTGAAGTAGCCCACCTGGGTGGCCTCGGGGCCGGAGCCCTCGGCGGAGTACTCGGGGCCGGTCTCCACCATGCAGGCCGCGGACAGCTCGGCCTTCTCCGCCTCGAACACGTAGTCCTGGGCCTTGCCGCCGCAGCCGGCCAGGGACGCCACCAGGGACGCCGCCAGGGCAAGGGAAGCAATCGCCGTCAAAGTTTTGTGTGCCTTCTTCATACTCTTTTCCTCCTGTTTAAATCGTTTTATTTGCTCCGGCGCGCCCCGGGAAGCTCCCTCCCCAGCGGCGGCGCCGGTCAGCAACGCGTTTGTGCGCCCCGTTTTACTCAGCAGGCTGGGCCAGGCTCTGCTCGGACATCCACTGCCACAGATTCACGCCGGTGACGGTGCAGTTCTCAGGAACCAGGTCGGCCACAGAGCTCACCTTCTCCGTGTCAATCCGGGTGGTCACCTGGTCGTTGAAGGCGTAGATCCAGCTCCAATGGCCGTCATAGGTGCCGGTGCCCGTCCAGCTCCAGGGCTCGGGATCGTCGGTGCCCCGCACGTGATCCGTGAGGGTGAACCACACGTTCTGCGCCTCGGCCTCCAGCAGGCGCACGTAGGTGGGCAGGCCGTACTCGGCGGGGTTCACCGTGCCGTCGTCCGCGGACTGGACAAACCAGATATTGTAGTCCTTGACCTGCTGGATCATCTCGTCGGAAACGCAGTCGTTCAAATACGCCTCGCAGATGGGATAGAACGCCGCAAAGTAGTCGCCGTGCTCAAACATCATATTCATGGTCATGTAGCCGCCGTTGGAGCAGCCGCCCACATAGATCCGGTTGGTGTCCACGTCGGGATTGCTCTCCACATAGGAGGTGATGGCGTGCCAGAGGGCCTCGGTATACCAGGACTCCTGCTTCCCTTCGCCCGTTATGTTCTCGTTGTTAAAGGTGCTGTTGCCGTCAATGTCCATCCACATGGTGGGGGTCTGCACCGCCAGCACGTAGGCGCCGGCCAGCCCGTCGGTGGCAAAGTACTGCTGCACGTTGGTCTCGTTCTCAGTGGTCAGGGCGGTCACCTCATTGCCCAGCAGGTCGATGTCGATATCCGTGCCGCCCTCGCCCATGCCGTGCAGCCAGATAATCAGGGGGTTCTTGCCGCTGTCGCTGTCCGCGCCCTCGGGGGCCCAGGCCGCCCGGGTGAGGGTGATGCTCTTCCCCTCTTCCTGATAGTCCACCGTGTCCTTCACCCAACTGGCGGTCTGGGGAACCTTCCGGTCCGCCGCAGTGACGGAGCAGGTGCACACGTCGCCCTCCTTGTAGGCGGCGGCGCCCACGCTGAAGGTCTTGCCCGGGGCCACGGTCACGGTGAAGTCCACCGTCTCCGCCCAGGTGTTGACGTTCTTTTCCATGTCATAGCTGAAGGGGCTGGCCTCGCTGGACTTTACCGCCATCTCAATGGTGAGGTACTTGCCCGCGCCGTCGGCCTGATTGCCGTCCGCGTCGGAGCTGTATACGTCCTTCACCGTGCGCTTGGCGGAGCCAAAGGCCACTTCAAAGGTATCGCTGGCAAAACCGCTGACATCCTCAGCAAATTCCAGCACGATCTTGGGAATCGCAGGGCCCCACTCATAGCCCTGGACGATGATGTACGCCTTGGACGCGGCAATCTCAGTGGCGGGGGGCGCCGTGGGGGCGGGCTCGGGCGTAGCCGACGCCGCCGGAGGGGCAGACTGCGTACAGCCGGCCAGCGCGCCCAGGATCAGGAGTGCCGCAAGCAAAAGAGATACTTGTTTCTTCATAGGTATGCCATCCTTCCTCTGTTATTGGCGCGGATCAAATGCCGTCCATCCAGGAAAAGGCCGCATCCGGTTTTTGCCTCCGCGCCCGTTCCGCCCTATTTTACCTCCACGCCACGGGTGGTTCAATGTACCAAAACTTTTTCGGGCGGTTTCGCAACTTTTTCTGCATAGCAAGCGGGGAATACCTTTTTCATTGGCATTCCCCGTCATTTTTATCTATTTTTTGACATTTTCAGTCCATCGGAAACAAAATGGAGAGCCGGTACATTCCTCCGCTGGCCCGCAGGCGCAGGTCGCCTCCGTATTTTTCCGTCAGCATTCGGATGCTCTGCATACCAAAGCCGTGGAACCGCTTGTCCTGCTTCGTGGTCATGGGCAGGCCCCGCTCCATCACCAGCTCGCCGCTGTAGTAGTTCTCCTGGCTGACGTGGAGGAAATGGTCCTTGGCGTGCACCGCCAGGGAGATCAGCCGCTTTTCCTGGTCGTCCAGCTGCTCCACCGCCTCGATGGCGTTGTCCAGAATATTGCCGAACAGGGCATAGATGTCCGCGTCCTCCATAAACGTCAGCCGCCTGCCGTCCGCCATGCACGTCAGCTCGATATGCTTGTTCAGGCACATCAGCGACTTGCCGGCCAGCACCAGGTCCAGCGCCGCGCACTCCGTTTTGAGTCCGCAGTCATAGATGTCCACCAGCCGCTCAATCTCCTGAAGCTCCCGCTCCCGTCCCACGCCGCCCAGCGCGGCGATCTGGTGCTTGATGTCGTGGCAGCGGATATTGATGGCGTCCACCGTCTCCTTTTCCAGCGCGTAGCGGCTGCGCTCGGCGTGGAGGAGCTGGGTGGCGATCTGGGCTTTCTTTTTCGACTCCGCCTGGCGCATCTGGCACATGCTCACCACCATGGCCAGCAGGGAGAGCAGCACCGAGAGAATATTAAGGAAAATCATCGCCCGGTCATTGATCGTCAGCCCCAGCTCAATGCGGATCAGCGGCTCCAGCACGATGACGGCGCCCGCGGCGGACGCCGCCGTCAGCAGCATCACGTCGCCCTCTCCATTGCTGTAGCGGTCATACTCCGAAATGTTATACCGATTGCGGAACACCAGCACAAAGCACAGGCACACCACCGCCGTAGACGCCAGCAGCAGCAGCTTCTCCCCCCAGCCCGGGGGCACGTCCAGCGCCGCCTGGGCGATCTCCGCGACGCGCTCCGCGCAGTGCTGGAGGATGTAGCCGGTGGTTCCGCCGTACAGCGCCGCCGGCCACCCGCAGCGCAGGCACAGCCGGAACGCTCCGATGGTCAGCAGGAAAGTCCCCAGGTATTTGCAGATCACAATGCCGCTGGGGCCCCAGAACAGATTCTCCGTCAGAATCCACTGATAGGTACACATACCGGCCCAGAGGCATTCCGCCAGGACGGCCGCGGCCAGCCGGAGCCAGAACAGCTCCCGGCGCTCCAGCCCCTGCCCCGCCACCACGCAGCACACCAGCAGCGCCGCCAGCATGCCAAAGTCGAACCAAACCAGCAGCAGCAGCCCGCCCAGGCCGGTCATTGCCCGTCCTCCCACTCCGCGCCGGAATAGCGGTGCAGCTGCGCCAGAAACGCCTTCTTGCGCATACGGCTGATGGGGAACTCCCGCCCCTCCACCACCACGGTGCTGCCCTCCAGCTTGGAGACATAGCGCAGGTTGATGATACACTGGTTATTGCAGCGGAAAAAGCTGCGGGACGGCAGGCGCTGCTCCACCGACTTCAGTGTTCCGTAGGCGTCGTAGTTGGCCTGTAGGGTGTGATAGCGGATGTGGTGGTCAAAAATCTCCACATAGCACAGCTCGAACTCCCTGAGCTGAATTGCGCCGGAATTGGTGTTGAGCAGCAGCCACTGCTCCCGCCGCTGGGCGCAGCGCTCCACCGCCCGCTGCATCTTCAGCGCGAAGGCGGCGTAGCTCACCGGCTTGAGGATATAGTCCAGCGCGTCCACGGAATATCCCTGCACCGCATACTGCGCCAGGCTGGTGATAAAGATGAGCTTCACCGCGCTGTCAATCTCCCGCAGCCGCTCCGCCGCCGCCATCCCGTCGATGCCGGGCATTCGGATGTCCATAAAAATCAGGTCGTACTGAAATTGGTACTGCTCCAGAAACACAGAGGCGTTGTCGCTCCACCGGTGGTTCAGCTGGATTCCCGTCTCTTCCGAAAACCGGTCCAAAAATCCGCCCAGGCGCAGCGCTTCCTTCTCCTCATCCTCAACAATGGCGATCTCAAGCATAAAATCACCCTTGTCCATCATATCGAAAACTGTGTCAAGTGTCAATTTGCTTTGAAGGGCCGCAACGTTTTCTGTCGTTTTTACCACGTTTTCGGTATTCCATAAAGGTTAACTTTGGGGAGAAGGCTTCGCTCCGGTTCAGCCCCTGGCCTGCCGCCGGGCGGCTTTCTGGGCCCGTTTCTGCTCCAGCTTGGCCAGCTTGCGTTTGCTGGGCTTGAAGCCCCGGAAGATCACGTAGGCGACCCACGCCGCCAGCAGACCGAACACCACGTCCACCGCCAGCAGAACCTTCTGGGTGAGCCGCATCCCGTCCTTGAACACGCTGCCGGGCATGGCCCCGTTCATGGCGTTGGTGTTGGCGATGGTGTAAAGCGCGCGGTGCATGGCCTCTCGGGCGTAGTGGTAGTGGGCGGGGTTCTGGGCATCGAAGTCAAATCGGGCGCTCTCCTTGGCGTAGGTCAGCTTCACGTCCGCCCCGGCCTCGATCATCTGGTAGCCGTCCATGAACACGCCGGTGTTGGCGTTGTCCGTCATGATGATGCCGTTGAAGGCCCACTCCCGGCGCAGCAGGCCGGTGATCAGGTTGTAGTCGCCGCCGGTCCAGGTGGCCCCCACCCGGTTGAAGGCGGTCATCACGCCCATACTGGCCCGGAAGGGACGGGCGGCGTTCCGGTAACCGCCATTGCCGTCGCTCTCCACATAGTTCAGCTCCACGTCCCCCGCCTTCATGCACATCTCAAAGGGCTTGAGGTAGATCTCCCGGGCGGACTGCTCGTTGAGCCAGGTGGCGATGCTGAACTGGCCCGGACGGTCGCCCCGGTGGTTCTCCTGGTCGTTGAAGGCGAAGTGCTTGATGTAGGCGTACAGCCCCTTGGACGCCGCGCCGTACACGGCGTTGGAGCCCACCGCGCCGGACAGGAACGCGTCCTCGGAGTAGTATTCGCCGTTGCGGCCGGAGAAGGGGGTGCGGTGGATGTTCATGGAGGGGGCGTACCAGCCGTTGCAGCCCCCCAGCAGGGCCTCGTTTCCAATCATCTCGCCAAACTCCCGGGCCAGGTCCTGATTCCAGGTCTGGGCCAGGGTCATGGCGTTGGGGAACATCTTGCCGGTGCCGCCGTAGATGAGACCGGCGGCGGTGTCCGCGTCGATGGTGAAGGGCTTGTTCACGCTGTCGATGTACTCAATGCCGTAGCCGGACAGGCCGATGGTGTTATAGTAGTCCTCCTGGGTGAGCTGGTCCAGCAGCTGATCCCACAGCGGGTCGTCAAAGTCCAGGCCGCGCATCTCAATGAGGGTGAGGCCGTTTTTCGCGCCGTACACCGGGGTGCCGGTGAGGGAGGCGGGGTCCACGGGAGAGTTGGAGTCGAAGGAATCCAGCTGGGCGATGAGGGCGGCGCTGGCGGTCTTTTTCCAGGTGTAGGCCACCCCGTCGGCCCCGTTGATCTCGCCGCCCCAGGTGCTGACGATATCGCTGGGCTCACCATCGTGGACGGGGAAGGTGCCGGTCCAGTCGTTCCGGGTGAGGTAGGCGATATCCCCCCGGGCGTGGTCGAACAGGTTGGTCACGGGCGCGCCGGAGTAGGAGTCCACGGCGTAGGTGTCCGAATCCAGGGTGGAGACGGTGTAGGTCTCCACAAAGGCGGCGTCCCCGTCCTCCGTCATGCCGTCGGCTGTGGTGAAACCCTTGGCGGCCAGCACGTTGTTGACGGCGGCGTGGGCGTTGGCCGCGGCGGTGATGTAGTAGTCCCCCGCGTCCAGAATGTAGGTCTTGGCGTGGGTAGAGTCGTAGGCCTTGAGCTGCTCCTTCTCAAAGGTGACGCTTACCGTCTCCGACGCGCCGGGGGCCAGCTCGCCGGTCTTGGCGTAGCCCGCCAGCATGACGGCGGGCTTCTCCACACCGTACTGCTTGTCGTAGTCGGTGTAGGGGCTCTGGACGTAGACCTCCACCACGTCCCTGCCCGCCATGCTGCCGACGTTCTTCACGTCCACGGTGACGGTACAGGTGTCGCCGGACCAGCCGGCGTTGAAATTGGACCAGTCGAAGCTGGTGTAGCTCAGGCCGTGGCCGAAGGGGTAGACCACCTCAGCGGCGTAGTCGAAGTCCCCGGCGTTCCCCGTACCCATCACCACGTCCTCGTACCGGGTCTCGTAGTATTTATAGCCCACATAGATACCCTCGGCGTAGGAGACGTAGTTATACTTGGTGGGATTGCCGCTCTCGTCAAAGTAAAGGTAGTCCCCGAAGTTCTGGGCGGCGGGGCTGTTCAGCGCGTCGGCGGCGAAGGTGTCCACCGTCCGCCCGGAGGGGTTGATGGTCCCGGTGAGAATGCCAGGCAGAGCTTGGAGGCCGTCGGGCGCGCCGATGACCGCCTTGATGCTGGGGTAGTCCTTCAGCCAGTCCAGCTCCAGCGCGGCGTTGGAGTTGAGCACCAGCACCACGGTGTCAAAATTCTCGTCCAGATACTTCAAAATCTCCCGCTCGGCGGAGTCCGGCTCCAGGTAGGTGCGGGCCTTGTCCTCGGCGGACTCGGCGTGGCCGTACATGCTGCGGGGCATGTCCCGGCCCTCCCCGGCCACCCGCTTGAGGAAGTACACGGGCACGGTGCCGTTCAGGCTGTCCAGCACGCCCTGAGCGCCCTGCATCACGGACAGGGGGCACTCGTTGATGCGGAAGTCCTCCCCGTCACCGAAGCTGATGGAGCCGGTGGCCAGACCGTAGCCCTTGCCGCCGCCGTTGGCGTAGAAATCCCAGAGGGTCTCGTTCAACCCCACCCCGGCGTTCTGGAACAGGGTTTTCAGGTCCACCCCGCCGCCCAGCATACCGCCGCCCGCCTTCACCGTGGCAGAGTTGACGCTCACCAGGCTGAAGGTGGTGTCCGCCGCCATGGGCAGGGCGCCGTCCCGGTTTTCCAGCAGCACCACGCCCTCGGCGGCGATGCGCCCGGCCAGGTCGTCCTCCGCCGCGCCGATGGCGTCCCGGGTGTAGTCCGGCTTGTTATATTGCAGATCCAGCCCGTCTGTTTTCGCCTTGGAGTTGTCGATCCTGCGGTCAAAGCCGTTCAGGATGCTGTTGCCCATCCGGTCAAAGGACGGCACCAGGGTGTTCACCCCCACGATGCCCGCCAGCAGCACCGCGACGAGCACCCCGCACACCAGGGTCCGCAGGGCCAGAAGCGCCTTCTGGCCGGTGGTACGTTTGTGTTCCATGTCAGATCCTCCCTCAAATTTTTTGCCGGCGTTTCGCCGGCCCGCTGGACAAAAATATAACAAAACCGCCCCCGTCCCGGGGCGGTTTTGCCGTGAGCTGTCAGTTTCCTGCCGCGAGCTGTTCGCACAGGGGGAAGGACAGGCGCAGCACAAACAGCCCGCCCTCCGTCTCCACGTCCAGAAAGCCGTGGTATTTCTCCGCCACGTCCCGGATGCTCTTCATCCCGAAGCCGTGGTTTTGCTTATCCTCCTTGCTGGTGAGGGGCAGGCCGTCCCGCACCTCCAGCGTCCCCGCGTAGGGGTTTTCCACCCGCAGAAACACCAGGCCCGCCTTTTCCTGCACCCGCAGGCGGATGAGCCGCTGCTCCGGGGGCAGGGGGAGCACCGCCTCGATGGCGTTATCCAGAGCGTTGCCCACCAGGGTGTAGAGGTCCACCGGGTCCATAAAGGCCAGCCGCCTGCCGTCGGCAATGCAGGACAGGGCGATGTCCCGCCGGGTGCAGATCAGGCTTTTTTCGGTGAGCGCCGTGTCCAGAATCTCATTGCCCGTCTCCAGCGCCGCGTCGTAGATCATCACGGCGGACTGGAGGGAGTCGATGACCTCCTCCCGCCGCCCGGGGTCGTGTATGTGCTTCAGCGCCGCCACCTGGTGCTTCAGGTCGTGGCACTTGCGGTTGATGATCTCAATGCTCTGCCGGGACATCTCGTACTGGCTTTTGTGCAGGGACCACATCTGCCGCTGCACCGCCAGCTCCGACTGGGATTTGATCTGCTTTTGCTGCTGGAGCTGCCCGAAGAGCACCGCCCCGCAGGCAAAGGAGGCGTAGGCGGCGTGGATGGCCTCGAAGCTGTAGACGCTGGCCGCGCTGCTCATGCCCACCACCACCGCCAGGGTGGCCAGGGTCAGGGCCAGGGAATCCCGGGCGGTGGCCATGAGGCTGCCGTCCCGGATCATTTTCCGGGCGAACAGCAGATAGACCGCGGCGTATACCCCGGCGTGGACCAGCACATAGCCCGCGCGCCCCGTCTCCAACGCGCCCGCCGGCAAAACCAGCGCCCCCAGCAGCCTGGCGCAATAGGCCATGTGCTCCATCAGGTAGGCGCACGCCCCGCAGTAGAGCGCTTCCTGCACGCTCACCGCGTGGATGCCCCAAACAGTGAGCACGCTGGCGGCGAAGAGGACGCCGCACCCGATTCCGGTGCTCAGGATGGGCGCCCGGGACTGGGCGATGGCCTGCTCCAGCGGCGCATGGGCCAGCGCCGGCGCCGCCGCCAGCATCCCCCAGCCCAGCAGGCACCCCAGCAGGCGCAGCCAAAAGCGGCTGCGGCGTCTCAGCGGCCGACTGAACACCAGGGCCGCCGAGAGCAGCTCCAGGAAAAACCAGGGCAGGCCCCCTGTTTGGAGGAACGACTCCACAAGCGCCCTCATAGCTCCGCCCCCAGACACTCGGACAGCTCCCGCAGGAACTGCTTTTTCCGGGGCCTGCTGATGGGCAGCGAGTGCGCTCCAATGCGCACCGCGTCCTTCTCCACCCCGGTCACCCGGCGCAGATTCACCAGGTAGCAGCGGTTGCAGCGGGAGAAGCCCTGCCCCTCCACCATCCGCTCCATCTCCTGTAGGGTGCACCGCATGAGGTAGCTCCGCTTGGTGGTGACCACGCTCAGGTCGTGGTCCACCACCTCGGCGTAGAGGATATCCTCTACGGCCACCCGGATCTTCTGCTCCGCCAGGGGCAGCACCACAAAGGCCCCGCGCTTCCGGGCCAGCCGGGGGATGAGCTTGTCCATCCGCACTCGGAAGCGGTCGTACTCCAACGGCTTGAGGATGAAATCGCTGGCGTCTACCTCGTACCCCTCAATGGCATACCGGGCCAGGTTGGTGATGAACACCAGCGTCACGTCCGGGTCCTGGCGGCGGATGCGCCGGGCGGTCTCCATCCCGTCCAGGTGGCCCATCTGGATGTCCAGAAAGAGGATGTCCCACTTGGGAACATACCCCTCCGCCAGCTCCAGCCCGTCCCGGAACCAGGTGACGGCCGCCTCCAGCCCCCGCTCGCCGGCGTAGCGCCGGATATACTCCTGGAGCTTTTGGGCGCAGATTTCCTCATCCTCCGCAATGGCGATGCGCAGCACGGCTGCACCTCCTCTCTATAAGACCGGGGTTTTCTCTGAATTCCGCGGGGCGTCCCGCTCCCGCCGGACAGACCCCTCCCCGGCGCAAAGCGCTCTGTTTCCGTTATTCTATCATGGCGCCGCCCCGAAGGGAAGGGCCACTTGAGCATTGGCGGGCGGTGTATGGCAAGGCGGGAAATATCCACACATATTCTTGACGCGATTGGGGGCATATGGTATTATGACAAGGATTTTCTGACCTTTGCGGCGAAGCTGCGGAAGCAGCGCCAAGCATTCCCAGAAAGAGCGTTTCCACAGGGGCTCTTTTCCTGCCGGAATTCGCCGCGGCGGCTTTTGCTGGAAGATAATCAACGTGGAGGAGAGGCATATGGATCATTCAGGGGAAATTTTTCAACCGTCTGAAAAAGAGGCTCTGAGCACCAAGGCCCATGAGCAGCACAGCGGAATGCAGAGCGTTCAGAACCTGGAGGCCGTCATCAACGAGGGCCTTCGCGCCGCTCTGCTGGAGGAAACTCCGGATGATTCGCTGGATGTGCTGCTCAAGCACCTGGGAATGGCTCTGAACGGAGAGCGGACCTATATCTTTGAGCAGAACGAGTCCCATTTCGACGACAACACCTACGAGTGGGTGGCCGACGGCGTGGAGCCGGAAAAGGAGAACCTTCAAAATGTCCCTCCGGAGGTGTGCGCCAGCTGGTACCGGAATTTCAGCATCGGCAGGCACATCGTCATCGAGAACCTGGAGGATATCCGGGAGACCGACCCGCTTCAGTATGAGAACCTGAAGCGGCAGGGCATCCATTCTCTTGTGGTGGTTCCCCTTTATGACGGCAAACGGATTATCGGCTTTTACGGTGTGGACAATCCCCCGGTCAAGTCGATGGAATATGCGTCGAATATGCTCCAGACTGCGGCATACTTTATTGTGTCCTCGCTGAAGCGGCGCAACCTGTTCCGCGAGCTTCAAAAGCGAAGCTACAACGTTCTTCACGCCCTCAGCGTGGACTACCTGGGCATTTACGAGGTGAACCTCGACACGGGCGAATGTGAAATCTACCGGAACAGCAGGCAGCTGGGCCTGGATTGGGCCGTCCACTTTAAGGACGGCTATCAGGCGGCGATTGAGCGGTATATCTCCAAGTGCGTGGTCCCCCAGGACCAGGAGCGGCTGCGCGCCATGACGAAGAAGGATTACGTGCTGGCGCAGCTCAGGGCGAAGAAAAAGTTCTCCGTCCGCTACCAGGTGCGGGACAATTTCTCCGCGCTGAAGTATCTGGAAATCCACTTTTCCGCCACCGAGAAAACAGCGGCGGAAAACTGCGCCATTTTTGCCCAGCGGGATGTCAACGCCGTGGTGGAGCAGGAGGAGAAATACAAGCTGGAGGCGCGGCAGAGCCTGGAAAACATTCTGGAGGGGGCCAGGACCGGAATCTGGACCATCGAGCTGGAGGAGGGCTGCCCGCCCAGAATGTATACGGACCGGACCATGCGGCTCCTCCTGGGCGTGCCGGACGATATCCACCCGGAGGAGTGCTACCGGCGCTGGTTCAGCCGCATTGACCCGGATTATGTGGAGATGGTGGAGGAGTCCGTGGAGGAGATGCTGAAAAGCGGGCGCTCCGAGGTGGTCTATCCCTGGAACCATCCGAAAATGGGGAAAATTTATGTCCGCTGCGGCGGCGTGCCCGATAAGACCTTCAAAAAGCCCGGCGTCAGCCTGAATGGATATCATCAGGACATCACGGACACCATGGTGACCAAGCGGAAGCAGGAGCAGGCCATCATGGAGCTGCTGGAGAAGGTGCGGTGGGCCAATTCGGCCAAAACCGAATTCCTCTCCCACATGTCCCACGACCTGCGCACCCCCATCAACGGGATTCTGGGTATGCTGTCCATCCTGGAAAAAAGCCAAGACGATCCGGAGCGGCGGCGCGACTGCCACAAGAAAATCCGGGTTTCAACGGAGCACCTGCTGTCTTTGGTAAACGACGTCCTCCAAATCAGCAATCTGGAGCGCGGCCGGCCGGCGGCGGTGGAGGAGCCGTTCGACCTTTACGACACGTTGGAGGACTGCATCACCATCCTGTCCCCCCTGGCGGAGGAGCGGGAAATCCGCCTGGAGCTGGAGGAGTCCAGCCTGCGGCATAACAGAGTGGTGGGAAATCCGCTGTACCTGAAGCAGATCCTGATGAACGTCATTGACAACGCCCTCCGGTATAACCGGCCTCACGGCGCCGTATTCGTCCGGGCGGAGGAGACCGGCTTCCAGAACGGGACCGTGCGGTGCCGCTTTGTTGTCGAGGATACCGGAATCGGCATTGGAGAGGATTTTAAGGCCCATATTTTTGAGCCGTTCACCCAAGAACATCAGGGGGCGAGAACCAACTATAACGGCGTTGGGCTCGGCATGTCCATCGTAAAGAAGCTGGTGGACCAGATGAAGGGAACCGTCGCGGTGGACAGCCAGGTCGGCAAGGGAAGCCTGGTCCAAATCACCCTGCCCCTTCAGGCCGATCAGGCTTGGACGGCGTGTCCCGCCCAGGAGGAGGGGAGCGTTCAGGCCAATATCGCCGGAATGCACGTCCTCTTGGTGGAGGATAACGAGATTAACAGCGAGATTGTGGAGTTCATGCTGCGGGACGCGGGCGCGGAGGTTGTGACCGCCGGCGACGGAAAGGCCGCCGTGGACGCGTTTGAAGCGTCCGCCCCGGGGGCGTTTGACTGCGTGCTCATGGACTTGATGATGCCGGTCATGAGCGGGTACGAGGCGGCCCGGGTGATCCGCGCCCTGGACCGGGCGGACGCGAGGACCGTGCCCATCATCGCGCTGTCGGCCAACGCCTTTGAGGAGGACATCGCGCTGGCAAAGGACGCCGGGATGGACGCGCACCTGGCCAAGCCGGTGGACATCCACAAAATGTTCCAGGTCATGAGCGGGCTGAGGAACTGACCGGCCGGCAACTCAGCATGTTAAAAACTGTGGAGATGGAAAAAAGTATGAAAAGCAAGACCTTGCCGCGTTCTTTGAAAATCAGCATAGCGGTGATTATCTGTTTCACCATTTTCGTGTTTTCCTTCCTGGGAATCTCCATTCGCACCATGAGCAACGGCACAATTGAGGAGATCGGCATTTCTTATATGGCCGGAATGAACGAGCAGGTGTCGCTGCACTTCGAAACGATCATTGAGCTGCGCCTGACCATGGCGGAGTCCATCGCGCATATCGCAGCGGGTGACGGAGCGTCCGGCTACGGCTCGTATGAGGAGATCGAGTACGGCGCGCGGGCAAGGCATTTCCTGTGCGCCGCCCTGTATTCGTCCGATGGAACAATTGAGATGATCTACGGCGACCCGGTGGAGCTCAACCATCCCGAGCCGTTTTTGGAGTGTCTGAGAAACGGGGAGCGCAAGGCGGCGTCCGCCGCGGACAGCGGCGGGGACGGCGTGATTTTGTTCGGCGTCCCCTGCGAATATCCCATGTCCGACGGAAGCGACAGCCTGGCCATTATCGTGGGTCTCTCCACCAAGTATATGGGCGAGGTTCTTTTCCTCGATTCGGACAGCTCGCTGAGCTACTCCTTTGTCATACGACAGGACGGCAGCTATGTGGTGGGCAATGAGGACGGCCCCCATAAAAATTATTTTGACCGGCTTTACAGCATTTTTGACGATCAGCACGAGGAGGCTGCCACCTATATTCAGCAGCTGACGGCGGCCATGAACGCCAGCGAAGATTACTCCGTCATTCTGGAAAGCGGCGGATCGCGCCGCCACCTGTACTGCACCGATCTTCCCTACTGTGACTGGTACCTGGTCACGGTCCTTCCCTTTGACGGGCTGGATCAGGCCATTTCCGGCATGGGCAGCCACTGGCTTATCCTCGTCTATGCCGCGTCCCTCGCGGTGATTGCCATGCTGCTCTACATATTCCGTCAGTATGTGAAATTATTCAGCAGCCAAGTGTCTGAGCTGAAGCAGATGAACGCCGAACTGGATGTGGTGCGAAAAGCTGCCGAGTCCGCCCGAAAAGAAGCGGAGCACGCCAACGCGGCAAAGCAGGAATTCCTCTCCAGCATGAGCCACGACATACGCACCCCCATGAACGCCATCATCGGCATGACCTCCCTGGCCATGGACCACACCCACAGCCCGGAGCAGGTCCAGGACTACCTGGGTAAAATCGCGCTGTCCAGCAAGCATCTGCTGGGCCTTATCAACAACGTATTGGACATATCCAAGATTGAAAGCGGCAAAATGACGCTGAACGTTGAGCCGGTGTCCCTGAAAACGGTGATGGACGGCGTTGTCAGCATCATGCAGCCTCAGGTGAAGGCGAAAAGCCAGCAGCTAAACGCCGTTTCCTATGAGATTCTTTCGGAGCACGTGTGCTGTGACAGCGTGCGGCTGAATCAGGTGTTAATCAACCTGCTGGGAAACGCCGTCAAGTTCACCCCGGAGAACGGCTGCGTTCAAGTGTCCGTGTATCAGGAGCCGTCGCCCAAGGCTCCCTCCTGCGTCCGCACCCATTTCCTGGTGAGCGATACGGGCATCGGCATGTCGGAGGAGTATCAGAAGGTCATATTTGAATCCTTCAGCAGAGAGGACAATACCCGCGTGCGGAAAACGGAGGGGTCCGGCCTGGGCATGGCAATCACCAAGTATATTGTAGACGCCATGGACGGCGCCATTTCCGTCCGCAGCGAGCAGGGCAAGGGCAGCGAATTCCACGTTGTTTTTGATCTGGCGAAGGCGGATGAGCCGGAAGCTGAGGCGGCGCTGCCAGACTGGAATATACTGGTGGCGGACGGGGACGAGCGGCTATGCGCCAATGCGGCGCAGGCCTTGGAGTCCATCGGCGTCCGCGCCGAATGGTGCCTCAGCGCCGGACGCGCCGTGGAGCAGATTGCAGAACGCCGCCGGGACGGCGGCTATCAGCTGGTTATTTTGGGCTGGAGGCTTACGGATATGAGCGGGATCGAGGCGGCCCGCGCCATCCGCTCCAGCTGTGGGGAAGGCGGCCCTGCGTTGCTGCTCTCGGCCTGCGATTGGAGCGGAGCGGAGGCGGAGGCCCGGGCGGCGGGGATTTCCGGATTCGTTACCGCTCCGCTGTTCAAGTCCACGCTGCTCGACGCCCTGAACACGTTTGCCGGCATCTCCGGCGAGGAGGCTGCCGATGCCGAAGCGCCGGTTGATCTGGTGCTTCGGGGGAAGCGGATTTTGTTGGCGGAGGATAACGAGCTCAATTGGGAGGTCGCCAGAGAGCTGCTTTCTGTGCTTGAGATGGAATTGGATTGGGTTGAAAACGGAGAAATCTGTGTTGCGAAATTCGAGAAATCGCCTGTTGGGTATTACGACGCGATTCTCATGGACGTGCGTATGCCCACGATGGACGGCTACGAAGCGACAATGGCCATCCGGGCGCTGGAGCGCGACGACGCGGGTATTCCCATTATCGCCATGACCGCCGACGCATTTTCAGAAGATATTCAAAGGTGCTTAAAGTGCGGCATGAACGACCACTTGGCCAAGCCGATTGACATTCAAGCCGTCACCTGCAAGTTAAAAAAGCACTTGAAATAAAGGGGCCGCAAAAAGGGAAGCGTCAGCTTACGGGCTGGCGCTCCTTCTCTTTTCGCAATATGGCATCAGGTCGTCCGACACTGGGACGCGATGGACTTCCAGCCGCCCGGACCTGCTGTTCCCCCTTCACATCACAAAATTCTCCCAAAACGCCTGGTGCAACCATCGGTTGCTAAAATTTCCAAGGGCGATTGGTTGCCTTTTCGTTGGGAAATCGCTAAAATAGAGTCCAGAAGGGAGGCTGCGGCGATGAGCTTAGCGGAAAAAATTTTAGAGCTGCGCACCAGACAAAACCTGTCCCAGGGAGATCTGGCGGAAAAGCTGGAGGTGTCCCGGCAGTCGGTGAGCAAGTGGGAGACGGGCCAGGCGGTGCCCGAGCTGGATAAGATCATTAAGCTGGCCGACCTGTTCGGGGTGAGCGTGGACCAGCTGGTGCGGGACGGAGAAGCACCCGGGCCGCAGACGCCTGCGGCGGCGCCTCAGATCGTCTACGTGGAGCGGCCCCGGCGGGGGCTCACCACCACCCAGATCCTGGGCACGGTCTGCACCGCAGGCGGCGCGGGGCTGTGCCTGCTCTCGGCGGTTAGGGGCGATGCCGAGGTGTTTCTCATAGGTCTGGTGGTGCTCATGGCGGGCCTGCCCCTGCTGCTGGCCAAAAAGCACCCCTTCCTCCTGTTCGGCTGGCTGGTATGGGCGATGGGCTACCTGTTTTTGTGCACACCGGCCATTATGGGGCCTGTCTTAGGCGCGTGGCAGCCCTTTTCGGGGCTTGCGTGGTCCTGGGAGTGGCTGATGGCGGACGGGGCGATGGGAGGCAGCATTCTGTTGATGATTCTGCTCTTCCTGCTGGCCTACGGAGTGCTGAGCGTGTTCACCATCCTGCTGCCCGCCGCCACCATCCGGCTGGCCTGGAAGCGGTGGACGGCGCGCAGAGAGCGGAAAACGGAATAAGAAGCTGTACCAATAGCCGAAGTATTCAGATTCGCGAGCCAAAATTGCCGATGGCAAGGCGAAAAATCGCGGGAATACTTTGTGTATTTCAAGATTTTTCAACGCAGCCAGCGGCAATTTGGGCCACTAAGCTGGGTGCTGAGGCGATTGGTACAGCTTCTAAGAAACGCGCCCCCGCCAGGTTCGGGGGGCCCCATAAGGAAGTATTTTCATTTGGAAGAAGTGGCGTAGTCGAAAGGCTACGCCGCTTCTTTCTTGGCCTGGGGGGTGGGGAGCATACCGATGAAGTTATACACAATGTCAATCTGTTGGGTACGGTGGCCGCTGGACTTGTCCGGGGCGTGTACGTTGATGCGCTCGATGAACTCATTGACAATAGCCGGGGTGAGCGCGTCAATCTCGCTGTACTTTTTCACCAGGGCGATAAATTGGGCCACGTTCACGGCCTGGGCCTGTTCCTTGTCCAATTCAGCATGGAGGGCCTTGGCCTTTCCCGTCAAGGTGCGCTGTTCGTCCTCGTAGGACTTGGACAGCTTGGAAAACCGCTCGTCTGAAAGCTTCCCACTGATATTGTCCTCATAGATACGCTGGAACAGCACATCTAAATCCGATATACGCCGCTCGGCCTGGGACAACTCCCGCCGTTTCTGCGCTACCTCCCGCTTTTGGTCGGCCACGCTCTTATCCATCACCGCTTGCACAAACTCGGTTTCATGAGCCTGGACATATTGAACCGTCCGCCGCAGATGTTCCAGCACAATATCAGATAGCACGACCTCCCGGATAAAGTGCGCGGAACAGGTGCCCGTGTTGCTCTTGTAGTTGGCACAGCGGAAATGGTTCTGCCTGTCCTCAAAGCTGGCAGTGGTACAATAGTGGAGCTTCGCGCCGCAGTCGGCACAGTACACCAGCCCGGAAAATATACTCTGCTTGCCCGTCTTTGTGGGGCGGCGCTTGTTCTTTCGTAGCTCCTGCACCCGTTCCCAGGTCTCCCGGTCTATGATTGCCGGGTGGGTGTCCGGGAACACCTTCCACTTGTCCGGGGGGTTCTGTACCCGCTTCTTGGACTTGTAGGACTTCTTATACCCCTTGAAATTCACCGTACAGCCCGTGTACTCCATCCGCTCCAAAATCTTCGCCACCAGCTTACTATCCCATTCATACGGGTTTTCACGGGGATGGCCCACCACGGGGAAGCCCTTTTCCAGCTTGTACGCCGTAGGGGTCAGCACTTGCGCCGCCCGGAGCCGCTTGGCTATCTGCATTGGCCCCAGCCCATTCATGCACAGGCTGAATATCTCCCGCACCACCTGGGCCGCTTCTTCGTCCACGTCCCATCTATGCTTGTCCCCCTTGTAGCCATAGGGAACTTGGGTACAGAGCCGCTGGCCGCTGTTGCCCTTGTTGGTGAACACCGCCCGTATCTTCTTGGACGTGTCCCGGGGGTAGAACTCGTTGAACAGCTCCCGCACCGCCACCATATCGTCAAGGCCCTTGGCGCTGTCTATACCGTCCGTCACGGCGATATAACGCACCCCGTAATCCTCGGTGAACCGCTCCATGAGAGCGCCCACCACAAGGCGGTTACGGCCCAGCCGCGAGTGGTCTTTCACGATGATGGTTTGAACCTGTCCGCGCTCCACCAACTCCATTAGCTCGGTGAAGCCGGGGCGGTCAAAATTTGTCCCCGTGTAGCCGTCATCAGAAAAGAAGTACACGTTATTTAGCCCCTGCTCCTTGCAGTATTTCAGCAGAAAATCACGTTGATTGAGGATAGAGCCGCTGTCCCCTTCCTGCTCATCCTCCTGGGAAAGCCGGGTATAGCAAGCGGTAATTTTGCTATCGTCAGCGGGGAGAGCACCGGGGATGAATGTATTAGTAAATTTATCGAACTGCCACATTTTCTATAGCCTCCTTAAAGTGACAGCCGAACCCTATGTATAGATTATACCATAGAATCCGGCTGTTTACAAGGATTATCTCAGCTTTTTCAGAACTTTATCAGCATCTTTCAGTATCAGACGCCGCATTTTCTCAACCGCTGTTTCCGTGGCGTTCTTGGAGTAGACGGAGGTTATCTTATAGGTCGTGCCCCCGATTTCCTTCTCCAGCGTTGGCCCGTTTAGGTCGCTGGCTGGCATATGTTTCACCTCCCCCATTTTCGGTTTTCAAAGGTGCGGCCCTGCGGGGCCGTTATTGCAAGTGGGGCTGTTCTACCCTCCCACTGTCGGCTCTAAAGCGTTCTCACCGCTGTCCTCCTGGGTGGGTTTCGTCCTGCCCCTGCTCCTGCTACCGCTGTAAGAATGGGTTCTCCATGTATTCCTCGGTACTGTACTCCTCGTACTCGCCAGGGACCGTGTACCGCCTCACCTTCTGGATTCGCCGCAACAGCGCCGCATACGTTGCCGGGGATTCATATTGTGCCTCGGGGTATTGCTTTGTCAGGCACAGGTTTGATATAATGTAGACCTTCGTATAGCAAGCCACACGGTTACTGTACCGCGCTGGCAATGTCAAAGGATAGCCGTCCAGGTAGTTCAGCAAATTACGGATTTTGAAATTACTGCTGTACTCGTCCAGCAACAACACTTCTTCCCCGGCGTAGCTATCGAAGGGGTGGGCGTAGTCCGTCACACGGTATACTCCCGCATAGCTGTGACCCTCCATCACACTCCGCGTTTTGCCTGTCCCGGTCGGGCCCCATATGTAGGTCGTTTCCAACTCCCGGAATGTTTCCCGGTACTGCTGTTCCCGTACTGCTTGCCGAGCTCGTTCTATCTTTTCAAGATTCAGCATATACTCCGGGTTCCGCTCCATGATCTCGTAATTGGATAGCCCGTCTTTGATGTACTCATAGAGAATTGCTAAGTCCGTCCGCTCCCCTGGGTGCTCAATAGGACACTCGCCCCATTCCTCGAATGTGCCGGGGATGGACGTTTCCGCCTTCTCTTTCCACTTGTCGCCCTCCTTCTTGATGTAAGCCCGGTTTTCAGCGCTCGTCCCCTGCGCGGGTTCGATGTGAGCGGTATAGAACAGATATTTGACTGTAGAGAAGCGGATAGCGGATATATTGCTTACAAAATAGATATGGGTATGGGGTGTTTGCTCTTGTAGCCCCACTTCATCGGCCATGCACCAATATTTGAGGTTCAGCTTTTCCAGTGCTTCCCGGATTTTATCATGCGTCCAGGCTTCGCCAGGATTGTTGATGGTGAGCTGAAAACGCCTATGCCTGGTTTCCATATTATGCTACTTCCTTTTTCTGGATGGTACACGGTACAGGGGTTGCCTGGGTAATACTACGCCCAGGCAACCCCGCCGCCGCTGGGCTTCGCCCTGCGGCGGCGGGGGCCTCCTTACTCCTTGCCCCCCAATGCCCTGATACAGATTTCTTCCATGCGGGGTACATCTCTTACCATGGGCACTTTGACATAGTGCAGTTCAGAGCCTTGCAGGAGCACTACCCCTTCACCACGGCCAAATTGACGGCCCTTTACCAGCTCCATGTGGTCGGGTAAAAGCATCTCATAGATGGAGCGCACAGCGGCTCCCAGCACCACCACCACGCCATAGTTCAAGCGGCTCCCGGCAGGGAACGCCAAAGCGTCCGGGCGCTGGCACGATATGACGAGCCGAACAGACAGCGAACGACCCAGCATCAGGATTTCACTCACTTTGCCCATGACAACAGCGGTGGCTTTTTTGTCCTCGCTAATATGGGCCAGCATCTGGGCCATGTACTCGTCCCAGATTAGCGTCACCGGGTTCCGGCTGGCATCCTTCCCGGACTGACGGGCCAACAAGCGGTCATGTACTTTGTCCAGGGCCTTTAGCGTGTCCTTGTACGCGTAGTACCGGGGGCACCCGCGCAGATAGGCAAAACTATCGTCCTGCTTATAATCCGCAAAGTAGATTTCCCCGTCTGGCTCCGCAAGGGCCAGCTTGCACACAATCTGCTGTTCATGGAAACTTTTCCCAGCTCCGGACATCCCGCATAGCAGAATGTGGCTGTTGGTTTTTGGCGAGAGATCGGTGCTCATTGGCACCTTCTCCCCGAACAACCGCCAGCGGTCTAAGTCGTAACCCAGGGTGAGCCGGGGTGATGGATTGTCACAGTTCATCATCAGTGAGGTTCTTTCCCTTCCGCTTACGGGCGTGGCCTATATCATCGAGGTACAGAAGCTTACGGGCGTGGGTCAGTTCTATAGTCTTTTCTGTCGCAAAGACTACAGAGACTTGAACATACTCCCCAAAGTCCTGGGGGTTACCCAAGATTTGAAGCGGGCAATACCACGCGCCGTTGATTTGAACAAGGTCACGCGGAATACCATTCAACTCATGCGCCTGGTGCATCTGCCGTATGGTACGCGTCATATCCCTCTTGAGCTGGGCGGTGTCAATCGGGCCGCAAGTCTTAGCCAGAAAATTGTACGCAACGTATCCATCTTCAATGGTGTATGGCTCGTCAGTCAGTTCTATGGCACTGGGCCTGGAGGGCATGACAATATTAGTAGAATACTCCGACACGGCCCGAAACACGAGGAAAAGAGCATTTAACACATATCCGTACACTTGTTCCGGGTCTGTCTCCCTACCGCCTGTCCTGGGCTTCCTCTGCTCCGTCACCGCCAGTCCAAAAATCAGCAAGAACAGAGGCACGGCGAACACCTTGCCAAGCAGAGTACCGAGGATTTTCCACACCAGGGCCAGAGCTCCCACGCCAAGGGCAACGGCAACCATCACGATTGCGAGGATAAGGGCTACATTCCAGCCCACGGCAGACCAATCGCCGTCATGGATGCCCTGGGCGATGCACTCACGGATGTTATTAAATCGTTCGCGGATTTCATCACGAATACTCATAAATTGACCTCCTTAATAGAGTAAATGGGGGCGGCCCCGTTTTGGGAGCCGTAGGGCCGCCCGAATGATAATTATTTTCCAGCGGTTTGCTGAATGGGTGCCAGCGCCACCAGGGAACCCCGATTGTCGAACTCGAAGTTATAAATACCCGGTGCGAGGTTGTCAAATGGAAACAGGCCAGGGTCAATCGTTGTAGTCAACGCCGCTTCGCCGATTACCCCACGGGCCGGAGCCACATAGTGAATCTCAACGAAGTCATAATTCTGGCCCGTCCGTTTGGACACCCCTGTGCGGCGGGTTTTGCCAATTACTTTCACTCGCATTTATTTTCCTCCTTTCTGCGGCAGGCGTGGCCACACTCGCCGCGGACAAGAAATCACTTGTTGTGCATATTATAGCGAAACACTGGCCCCATTTCGAGACAAAACTCAAAAACTTTTTTCTGAGTTTTGTCGGCTGATGCACGCGATAAAATATACTTCCTTGACAAATGAGAAAAGGGTGAATTACGAAAATGTGTATAGAAGAAAACGACACAAAATCAGTTGATTCTGACTACACAGCACAGTGTCGTCAAATCTACCATAGCTTGCGGAAAATATGTTTCTGGTTAGACTTAGATTTTGAAGATTTTAGAGACGCATTTTTAGGAACGGGGAAATCGTACACTAACCCGGAAAGTCTTGACCGCATTTTGCGTACTGGATGGAAACCATCCTTTTTGAAAAATCCCAAAAAGCGCAAGAACTTTTTGGATGCTGTAAAAGAAGCCTTAGAAAATTGCGTTAATGGCGAAAATCCTTTATTAAGATCGGACGCACGGAAAGTAAAAGAAGCGTATTTGCGTTTGAAGAGAGAAACTAATTTTAGCTTTGAAAATTTTAGGAATCACCTGTCATTGCGAATGACGTTTGCGTTGCGGGCCGACCCGGAATCATTGAAAGAAGAAGAGGAATCTTTTCAGGAAATGCAAATGTATAGGGCGGCTAAGTATTTTTGGGAAGGTATGGAAAACCACGAATTTGAAACAATAGACGGTGCGTATTACAAAATTCATATACCGTTGTGCGATAGCTTTTGCAATATGTTAAAAAACAACCCGGTGATAATGAAGCGGATACAAGATAAGTTTGAAAAAGTTGACGAAAATAATAAATATGTTGTTGATGAATCCCAGTGATTACATATGTCCATAAAAAAGAAGGAGCGCCAGCCCGCAAGCTGACGCTCCCCCTGTTTCTTTTTGTAGTTGTTGGCCTGATGGCCGGGTTATGAAATCCTGGAATATATCGCCATATCCACACCATGGGAGGGCCACCAGTATTCAATACGAACCTTGGAAGGGTCGCCCTGATAGCCTGTATTTGGGTCACCATCATCAGCTATGCCAACAGGATATATAATATAGCGTTCTGAGGCGCGCCTAATACCACCGTCAGGCATTTCCTCCTCATACCACTTGACAGTACAGTAAATTGTGCCGTCCTCACACACAGTCACAGAAACTGGCTTTTGATTTGTTATATAATCGCCTGTCACAGCACCATCTATGCCCAAAGCAATATCACCAGTCAAACCGCTTATATCCGCATAGCGTCCCGCAAAGGCGGAAAAATCACCTTTCAGCACCGCCGCATATGCCGGGTCAATATCCGCCCAATGGTTTGCCCACCGTTGAGCAAGAGCCGCTTCATATTCCTCCACAGTGGGCAAAAGACCGCGATCCAAAACGGAAACCTCACTATAGTCAATGCGGAAAAGCCCCTTTTCTTCTTTGTATTTCTCAAGAATTGCGGTGTCCGCTTCCGGCGTTTCCCAACGATAGAAAATAGAAGCCTGTTCGCAAAAAGTAATCGCACCTTTTTCAATCCGACAAAAATCGTATGTCTCGCCCGCATTGCCGCTAAAAACATTTTGGCACAAATACAACTGGCTGTCTAACCGATACAAGGAAAAATTATCTCCGCCATAGGTTCCAAAGGCTTTCTCACAGGATTTCTCGGCATGGCCGCCGATATTTGCGTATACTGCCGCGGTAACAGTATCTCCGCTAATACCTACCGTCAGCAGCTCCACCTTACCATCGCTGTCCACGTCCACATAGTCGGCATAGCACAGGCCGGAGCCGTGGACTTCATACAACCGCGCGTCATTGATAATCTGCTCATACTCCGCTTGCACCGCTTTATCTTCCTCGGCGAATGTCCATTCTTCTGTAGCCCAATGCAGGTATGCCATGAGGCCAGCGCGGGAGCAGGGGGCGGCAGGGTCAAAATCCGTCCCGGCAAACAGGCCGTTTGTCTCGGCCCAGGCGGCGGGCCTTGCGTAGTATTGGCCGGAAGCGGCCAGGGCCACGGCGCTGTTATACATAGAGGCGGCGGGCTTGCCCTCGGCTCTCCAAAGGAAGGTAAGCGCCTCGGCGTTGGTGCAGGGGTTGCCGGGGTTGAACGCTGTCCCGGTGGCAATGCCGTTTTCACTGGCCCACAGGGCGGGCTTGTAGAACCAATCATCGGATGAAACGTCACTGAACGGGCTTTCCGTTACCTGGGGTTCCGGGGAACCTTTCGCCCGCCAAAGGAACGTCATGACCTGCCCACGGGTACAGGCATCGGCGGGGCCAAACGTTTCCCCATCGGAGGCGATCCCGTTCTCATAGGCCCACACTACCGCGTCATAATAGGGGGAATCCTGGGCCACATCGGTAAAGGGAATCGGCGGGGTCGGTGTTGGGGTGGGTTGAGTGCTGGGGGTGGGCTGGGCGCTGCTCTGCTCGTCTGTTTCCTTACAGGCCGCAAGGGACACAACCAGGAGCAAGGACAAACACAGGCACAATACCCATTTGCATCGCTCGTATTTTTTCATTGAGCTATCTCTCCCGTCACAAGCAGCTGGTATTTTCTGCGTTGGTTATAGGATTATGCTATTTAACTATGGAAACGATCTCGCTCCAGAGTTCCGAGGAAAATTCCTCAAAAAATTGCTTCATTGCCATATTGAAGAAGTCACCCATACTACGGATGCCCTCCTCGGCAAACTCGCTCTTGAAGCTTTCGGACATCTTATTAAAAATGTCCTGCAATGCGATGGATTGCCCCATGTAGCTGGCGGTGATACCTCCCACAGCCTGCCTGAACAAGGCCGGGATGATTAAGTAGCCCACAACAATGACCAGCGCCACGCCTACAAAGTATAACAGCGCAAATGTGCCTGTGCTGTTGTTGGGTGACACGATTTGGGTGGTGCGGACGCCGCTGATGATCCAGCACAGCATAGCCAGGCCAATCAACACCATAGCGGGGGTGGGGGAGATGAAGGAGAACAGGAACGACAGCAGTAGCAGTGCGCTGGTGGGCACCCCGTTGGCGGCGCTGGCCTTGAATATTTCTGAAAAACTTGCCTCGCCTTGCTGAATTTTCACGAGGGCATACAGCATTGCGAGAAACAGGAGCATACCGATTATGGCAATCAACGCGCCGAAAATTAGGCATTTGGGCAGAGACGCGGTGAGGCTTGCGGTCAAAAGGGCCGTCGAATTTCCATAACGCAGAAACGATGTCGTGATATAGGAAAACATAACCTTGCATATTTTGTTCAAAAGGCCATAAATCGCAAGGCCCATCACCAACAGGCGAACAACAAATAAAACAATGGGGAGCGTGAAATCATATTCCTCGGCCATGACGGAGCGGACAGCCTGTGTTGGGTTAGAAATGTAAGAGGTTATGTACCGCTTGAACTTTTTGAACACGATGGACACCGGGTTTTCTGCGGCGGGCGCTGTTGAGGCTGTAGCTTGCTGGGGCGGGGCCTGTTCGGCTTGGGGCGGCTGTTTGGCGGCGGCTTGCGCCAGCTCACAGGTACAGGTCTGGCCGTCCTCTAATTTTGTGCCGCAATGTGGACAGTAAGGCATTGTGGTTTCCCCTTTCTCTTTTCAAAGTTAGGTATAATTTCTTCTTCGACATTTTATGCCGATACACAGAAGTATACTCGGATATTCATACATAGTCAACCCTAATTTCAGTCCGTAAACTAAAAGAAAACGGACAAGAGGGTATAAACAATGATTAGCTATGAACCGCTGAAAAAGACCATGAAAGAACGGGGAATTTCGTCATATAGGCTTGAAAAGTTGGGGTTTAGCAGAGCGACATATTACAGCATTCGGAAGGGAAACAGCGTATCCACCAATACGATTGACCAGCTTTGTAAAATTTTGAAATGCGGGGTTTCCGACATTATAGAGTTTATTGATGATGGGAAAGGCCCACAGCCCAAAATAGACGGCCAATCTTTTTGAGTGTTGGTTGTAAATATTGGGTTGTGCAAATGAATAAAACAGATATCCCGCCACGGGTGGGGCCTGGGCGGTTGCCGCTTCCCTGGCATAAGGCGGGGTCAAAGGTTGGTTCCGCTCCATGCAATCCCCCGCCGATGGGGCGGCAAGACCTGGGACGCCGGCCCCGTGGGGATTGCGTCGCTCGTATGCCCTGCGGGGCATGAGATTTTGAGGACGGGGCCAGGGTGGGCCGCTGGAGAGCATGAAAAAACAGGGGGCCGGGTGGCCTCCTGTCTTTTCGTTTTTTAGGGTTCGGCTGTGGGTGGGTTTGGTGCTTCCTTATCAGTACCCACCTGTCCGGCGGGGGCGCTTGCGTTACAGGTCTTTGGTCCCGTAAAAGTGCCGGGACAGCAGGAAGGATAATGCCAGCAGGGCCGCCCCTGCCAGCGCCGCTATGGCGGGAATGACGGCGGCCTGCGCAAAGGTGGGCTCGGCAATCTCCAGGGACTTGATCCACTCCAGCCCGCCCAGGGGGAGCAGAAACGCCACAATCAGCAGGACAATGACGCCCATGACGCCAAAGAACATCATCCGGGCCCGCTCCGGGCCGAATTTGTAAAGGAAGGGCAGCAGCATGGCGTTGACCAGCATGGCGAGCACGGCGCAGACGGTGCAGGCGAGCAGGTACTCCCCTAAGCTCTCCTCCATGCGGCCCGCAATGTTCAGCGCCACGCTCACCACGGTGGTAAGGACTGCGGAGGCCGCGAACATAATCAGCACCGCCAGATACCGTGCCGCCACCGTTTTGGTGCGGCCCACCGGCAGGGAGAGACCGTACACGTCCCATTTGGCCTGCTTGTCATAGGCAAATACGTTCATGGGCAGCATGGACACCATCACCATCATGAAGCCGCCTACGAAGGAGGCCGACCAGTATCCCAAGAAAGCCACCGCCACATAGATGGCGAGCATCAGCAGATAGCTGCGCAGGGTCTTGCGCAGAATGAGAAAATCCTTCAAAATCAGCCCGGTCATGCCTGTTCCCCCTTTACGATAAAAACCATCAGCTCGTCCAGCGTCACCGGCTCCACCGTCAGCCGGGGATAGGCGCGGCGGAAATCGCCCTTGCGCCGTATGAGCGCCTCGGTGGAATACTGGCTCCTCCGAACGGCCACGATATAGCCCCGGTCTACCAGCTCCAGGTCCTCCCGGGTGCAGACCAGCCGCCCATAGCTCTCCAGCAGCCGGTCCTTCTCGTCGCACAGCAGCAGCCTGCCCTGGTGGAGGTAGGCGATGTAGTCCGCCACCTTTTCCAGGTCGGAGGTGATGTGGCTGGAGATGAGGATGGCGTGGTCGTCGTCGGAGACGAAGGCCAGAAATTCGTCCAGAATCTCGTCCCGCACCACCGGGTCCAGCCCCGCCGTGGCCTCGTCCAGCAGCAGCAGCTTGGGGCGGTGGGCCAGCGCCGCCGCCAGGGACAGCTTCATGCGCATCCCCCGGGACAGCTCCCGGATGTTTTTGCTCCCGGCCAGCCCGAACTTGTCCAGGTAGTCCCGGTACAGCCCCTTGTCCCAGGTTTTGAACACCCGGCTCAGGACGCTTTCCACGTCTCTGACGCGCAGGTACTCGGAGAAGAAGCAGTCGTCCAGCACAATGCCGATGTCCGCCTTGGCCCGGTCGGGGGCCGTGCCCAGCAGGGACACCGCTCCGGCGGTGGGCCGGGTGATGCCCAGCATGGACTTGATGAGGGTGGTCTTGCCCGCTCCGTTTTCTCCGATGAGGCCCATGATGGACCCGCCGGGAACCTTCAGGTCCACAGGCCCCAGGGTGAAGGTCTTGTACTGCTTGACAAGACCCTTGAGTTCAATACAATTTGTCATAATAATTCCTCGCTATACAGTGTGTTTAGCATTTCGGTGAGTTCCTCCAGGTCCACGGCCCCCGCCCTGGCGGCACTCACCGCCTGGGACAAGTGCTCCTCGATCTGGCACAGCACCGCTTCCCGCCGGGTCTCCCGGTTCTGAGCGGCCACGAAGCAGCCCTTGCCGGGGACGGTGGAGATAAAGCCCTCCCGTTCCAGCTCCTCATAGGCCCGCTTGGTGGTGATGACGGAGATGCGCAGGTCCCGGGCCAGCAGGCGCATGGAGGGCAGCGCCTCGCCCTCGGGGAGCTGGCCGGAAAGGATGAGCCCTTTCAGCTGGCGGACGATCTGCTCATAGATCGGCACGCGGTCGGAATTGCTGATGATGATGTCCATGGTGCACCTCATTGGAATTCGAGCGCCGCTCGTCAGCGGTCCTCGATATTTTGTATATATACGATATGCACAGTATAGACGGTATATACGGCTTTGTCAAGGGGGCCGGCAAAAAAATTCCCGGAAAAAGAAACCAGCCGCCTCCCCGGCGGGAGACGGCTGGCAATCTGCGGAAATCGGAACGCTCAGCGGTGCTTGCCCATGAAGAACAGCGCCACGCAGCCCGGGCCGGTGTGGGCCCCGATCACCGGGCCGATGGAGTTGAGGATGATCTCGCGGGTCCCATAGCGCTTCTTGATCTCGTCAGCGACAAACTGAGCGTCCTCGGCGCAGTCGCTGTTGCTGATGAACATGGTCTGGGAGGCGGGATCGTCGGCCAGCTCGCCCACCTTGTCCACCAGGGCGGTGAGGGACGCCTTGCGCCCACGGGCCTTGGCCACGTTGATGAGATGGCCCTCGTCGTCCACATGGAGCACCGGCTTGATCTGGAGCATGGTGCCCACCACGGCGGTGGCGGCGGACACCCGCCCGCCCTTTTTCAGGAAAAACAGATCGTCAACGGTGAAGTAGTGGCACTGGCGCAGCTTGTTCGCCTCCGTCCAATCCCGGACCTCCTCCATGGTTTTGCCCTGCTGGCGGAGCTTGGCGGCCTGGTAGACCAGCATTCCCTGGCCAAGGGAGGCGCACAGGGTGTCCACCACGAATATTTTGCGGTCAGGGTATTGCTCGGCCAGCTCCTGCCCGGCGATCTGGAAGGAGCTGCATGTGGCCGACAGCCCGGAGGAGAAGCCCAGCACCAGCACGTCCTTCCCCTGCTTCAGGACGCTCTCCATGGCCTCGGCGGCGTCAGCGACGTTGACGGCGTTGGTGGTGGCCATCACGCCCTCCCGTTCCTTGTTGTAGAAGTCCTTGGGGGACATATCCCGGTTGTCCGGGTAATTCCGATAGGTCTTGCCGTCCATGATGAAGGACAGCGGGAGCACCTCCAGCTCCAGCTCCCGCACAATGCTGTCGGGCAGGTCGCAGGACGAATCGGTGATGATGATATAGTCGCTCATGGTCAAATTCCTCCAAAATTTGAAAATATCATGAGACCAGCCCGGCGCTCCCGGGCCGGAGATCATTTTTTCTTACGCAGCAGGTCCTCGTGGCCGGTGCGCTGGGCCAGGACGGCCAGCGCCCGGTGGCAGGCCAGCCCGTAGGCGTAGCCGCGCATGGCCAGGTCCAGCACCAGCTTGGGCAGGTTTTCGTCCGGCGTGTCCTCGTCCACGTGGGCGGCGGCGTCCGCCATGGCCTGGTCCAGGTACTGGCAGAAGTACTCGTACTGCCGCTGAGGAGCCCGCATTTCCCGGCCCACGGTGGTGAGCACCTTCATCTCCCGCACGCTCATCACCTGCTTCAGCGCGGTGATGGCGGTGAGATAGGCCAGATGCTCCTGGCCGTATTTTTTGCCGTTGGCCCGCTCCACCAGGCCATCCTTGATATAGTTGTTAATCATGGCGGAGGTGAGGGCGTCGCCGTCCCCCACACTCACCATCTGGCGGGCCAGATAGCCCACCACCTGGTCCATGTACAGCGGGATGTCGGGCAGCTTATCCCAGCTGTCGGGGCGCTGTTCGGCCAGCTGCCGCTTGAGCTCGGCCAATTCCTCCATGGGGGTTCCTCCAATCGCGATAAGCCCTTGCAATCTGATACCCGGAATTATATCACATCATTTTGCAGACGTAAAGAGAAAAACGCAAAAAAGGGCCGCCCCGGAGGGCGGCCCTTGAGCGCTGTGTCAGTTGCTGTAGGCCCGGTAGAGGAAGCAGGCGATATGGCCGCGGCTGCAAACCTTGTCCGGCGCGAAGGTGTCCTCGCTGCCGTCGCCCTTGGTGATTCCCTTTTCCACCGCCCAGTCCACCGCCTTGGCGTAGGCGGCGCCGTCAGGCACGTCGATGAAGCTGGCGGTCTGTTCGGCCTCGGGCTTATTCCGGGCCTGCCAGATGTAGAATACCGCCTGGGAGCGGGTGCAGGGGGCGGCGGGATCGAAGTCCTCGCCGGTAAAGCCCTTCTCATAGGCCCAGTTTACAGCGTCCTGATAATAGGAGGCCGTGGTGAAGGGAGCCTCGCCTTCGGCGGCGGGCTTACCGGCGGCCCGCCACAGGAACGTCAAAATCTGCTCGTGGGTGCACTCCACACCGGGGGCGAAGGTAGTCTCGCCCCCGTAGCCGTTGGTGATGCCCTTCTGGGCGGCCCACTGAGCTTCCTTGGCGCACCAGTCGGGGGTGTCGGTGAAGGCGGGAGCGGATTCGGCAGGCTCCTCCTGAGCGGAAAAGAGCATGGTGCCCTTGATGACCACGGAGGTTCCGTTCTCCATAATCCCCCACTCAAACAGCGTGCCGCCGCCAAAAAATTCGCACAGGCTGTCGCTGGAAATGGCGAGGGTCATAACGCCGGAGCTGTTCTTTGACAGCTTGCCGCCCATCTCCTCCAGCATCGCGGCAAAATCACCGGCGGACTGCATCTTGCCGCTGATCTGCGTGAGGGACGCGGAGTATTGCTCGGCGTAGGGGGCCAGGACGTACTTCCCCGCCTCCTTTACCACCAGCCGCTCGTCATAGGCGCCGTCGCCGTCCAGGTCGGTGAAGAAGCGGAAAAAGACATTGTGGGAGGAGCGCAGCCCGGTCCAGGTGAATTCAGAGCCCTGGGGAAGGGTGCGGGTGACATCCACGCGGGGCTGCGGCACGTCATAGCTTCGGCTGGAGGTGAGATAGCGCACCGTAAACTCGCCATCCGTCCCCATCTTGTCAGGGTCCGGCTTGTTGAGATCCACAGTATAGCTGCCCTCGGGCACGGCGCTGTCCCGCGCGAAGGCCGGAACGGTCAGAGACAGCGCCATCACCAGCGCCAGAGCCAGGGAGATCAGCTGTTTTTTCATGATGCTTCCTTCTTTCCTTTTTGTCGGGAATCCAGGTTCATGACGTGGTACCACGTCGTGACAAGAGGGCCCTCTTGTCATGATTATACCTTAGCAGCCCGGGAAAAGCAAGGGCGTTTTCCCCTCCTGGGGCAGCCTGCCCAGCAGCAGCGCCGCCCCGGCCTGGGCCAGCAGCAGCTCCGGGGAGCCGCCGCAGGGCAGAATGAGCTCCTGCCGCTCCACCGCCCTGCCGGCCAGGGAGACGAATTCCCGCTGCACCGCCACCGACGCCCGCCCCTCGTCCAGGCTGGACAGGGTGAGGGTGTTGCGGCTGGACAGGCCGTAGCTGAGCACCGTCCCGGCAGGGAGCAGCCGGGTGAGGGCGGAGCGCCCTCCGGGCAGCAGGGCGGTGCGGCAGTTGAGGGTGCCCGCCCCCGCCCAGCCGGTGGCCCCCGGGGACACCACCAGCAGGTCCAGCGGCGTGCCCGCCAGCAGCGCCGGGTGGAGACATGCCCGCACCAGGGCGGGCACACCCTGGGCCAGGGCGCTCACCTGCTCCGCCAGCCCCTCGTCCCGCTCCCAAACGCCGATCTGCCACATGCCCAGCGCCTCCCCTTCCGTATGTACGCACGCCAAGGGATAGTGTGGCGGCTGAGGGGGATTTTATGCGCGGCTATCCTCGCGCTTCCCGGCGGTGGGTGAACAGCACGTAATTCACCGCGTTGCCCATAATCAGAATATTGCCGCACAGGTACAGCCACACCAGCAGCAAAATCACCGACGCCAGCGAGCCGTAGATGAGGGAATACCGGGCGGAATTGCCCATGAGCAGGGAGAAGATCATGGACGCCGCCGCCAGCGCCGCCGACGCGGCCAGCGCCCCGGGTACCACCGGCGGCCGGGGCTTGTCCAGCGGGGCGGCGAAACGGTAGAGCAGCAGGATGAACAAAAACACCATGCCCAGCAGCAACAGGTACTTCACCCACTGCCAGGTGCCGAAGCGCTCCACCAACCCCTCCAGCTTGAGCGCCTGGCCCAGCAGGTGGAAGAACCAGTTGCCGGTGACCACCACCGCCAGGGACAGGTAGATGGTGGCCAGCAGGAGAATGGAGAACAAAATGCTGGCGATGAGCTGGCCCAGCCCCCGGAAGGTGGCCCGGCCATAGAGCTCGTCCATCATGTTCATCAGCCCCCGCACGGCGGCGGAGGCGAACAGCACCGTGAGAAACGCCCCGGAAAACAGCATCGCGGAGGACTGGTTGGTGTCGATGTAGGTGAGGTAGTCCCGGAAGAGGACCAGCACTCCCTCGGGCAGGAAGGGGTCGGCGTGGTCCACCAGGGAGGGCAGGTCCAGGCGGAGCTCGTTGACGAAGGCGGAAATGCAGATCATGATGGGGAAAAAGGTGAGGATGAGGAAATAGGCCAGCTCGGCGGCGGCCCGGCTGACCCGCTTGGAGAAGTACACGTCCGCCATGTCCGCGGCGAAGCGGATGGGCGGGTGGGCGCGCAGGAACCGGTCCAGCTTTTGTTTCACAAATATCTCCCTCCCGTCGGCCGTTTTGGCCAATTATACCAGAACCGCCGGGAGATGACAACCGAAAATAATGCCGAATGGCGGCGGAAGGGAGGACTGCCCGCCGCGCCGTGGCCGTCCCTTGGGCGGCTTGGGCCTGTGGCCGCGTTACGGCCTAACGCCTGCTCGCGGCGGCTCCGCGCTCCTATTCCAGTAACATGTCCAGATCCTCCACCGTCAGCGAGGGGTTGAGCGCACGGCTGACGGCGTAGCCCAGCACCTTGCCCAGGTCGGCCACCCGCTGGTCCACCTCCCGGGGGGTGACGAAAAAGCCGTCCCCGCCGGGCAGCTCCTCCCGGTCCGGCTGAGGCCGGCCAGCACGCTCCAGCAGGTCCAGAGCCAGGGTGGCCCCGTCCACCACCGTGGGCACCCCCACCGTGAACACAGGGGCCCCCAGGGTGTCCTCGTTGAGGGGCTGGCGGTGATTGCCCACCCCGGAGCCGGGAATCACCCCGGTGTCCGACAGCTGCACCGTGCGGCACAGCCGGTCCAGCGACCGGGAGGCCAGGGCGTCCACCGCGATGACGCAGGCGGGCTTCAGCCGTCCGGCCAGGGCCTGGGCCACCAGGCTGCTCTCCATCCCCGTGGCGGCCAGCACCCCGGGGGCGGCGGCGGCCACGGGGCGCAGGTCTCCGAAGTGCTCGGGCACCTGCTCCACCAGATGGCGGGTGACCAGCAGGTGATCCACCGCCAGCGGGCCGATGAGGTCGGGCGTCACTGCCCGGCTGCCCAGGCCGATGACCAGGGCGGGGCCGTCCGGGGGCAGCAGGGGGCGCAGGCACCCCGACACCGCCGACACCGCCCGGGCAAAGGCCCCCTCCTCCCGGCGGAGCAGGCCGTCCAGCTCCACGGTGATATAGGTCCCCTGGGGTTTGCCCAGGGCCTCGGCCCCCTCGGGGCTGGAGATGGTGACGGTGGTTACCGCGAAGCCCTCCCGGCTTCCCTCCTCCGCCCGCACGCCGGTGAGGGCCGCTCCCTCCCGAGCCCCTTCCTGCCAGAGCTGGTGGGCCTCCACTGCCAGATCGGTGCGCCGCTGCGCCATGAACGATTCCTCCTTGGATCTAGGGCTTGTTTGAAAATTGCCAACATACCCAAGCGCGGGCCATACCAGATATTGTGGCCGCCGGGGCTGATTACTCCTATTTTCTGCCGGGGGAAAGATTCTATGCGAAAAATTGAAAAAAAGTGTTGCAATTTTTCTGTTCAAATGTTAAAATACATATCTGCGACGGGAAACCGTTCAAGCAAACAAATTAAAAATCGGAGGAGGTGTTTGGTTTGCCCAATATCAAGTCTGCCAAGAAGCGCGTCCTGGTCAACACCACCAAGGCGGCGCAGAACAAGGCGCAGAAGTCCGCACTCAAGACCGACCTGAAGAAGTTTGAGGCCGCGGTGGCCGGCGGCAACCGCAGCGAGGCCGATGCCGCATATAAGGTGGCCGTGAAAGCCGTGGATCAGGCCGCCGCGAAGGGTCTGCTGCACAGCAACAACGCTGCCAACAAGAAGAGCGCGATGACCCTGAAGCTGAACAAGCTGGCGTAAATACGCGGCGCATAGCGACTTCAAAGAGACGGGGACCCCTGGGGTCCCCGTCTTTTTCCTATCCGGAGGTTTTTTCCAGGCGGCGCGCTTGGACTTCCCGGGCGGACTGTGGTATAATCAAGGGACATTACATTTTCCAAGGGCCGGAAAGGGGGGCGGATAATGGAGCTGGGGCTGGTGCAGACGCAGAGGCAGACCCTTTCCCCCCAGATGATCCAGAACATGGAAGTGCTGCAAATGCCCGCCCAGGAGCTGCTGGAGCATGTGCAGGCCGTCCTCCAGGAAAATCCGGTGCTGGAGCTTCAGGAGCACTACGACCCGCCGGAGGCGGGGGATGACCTGCGCCGCAGGCTGGAGTGGCTGGAGGCCGCCGACCCTCAGAATGGGCCTTATCACCGGCAGGACTGGGAGGGGGGCGACCCGCTGGAGGGCCGCGCCGCCGCCCAGGACGGGCGGGAAACCCTTTACGCTCATCTGCTGGCCCAGCTGGACGGGCTGGCGCTGGACGGGGAGACGGCGGCGTGTGCCCGGGCGCTGGCGGCCAGCCTGGACCGGAACGGCTGGCTAGAGGAGGGCCTGTCCACCCTGGCCCGGGAGCTGGGCTGCCCCCCGGAGACGGCGGAGCGGGCGCTGGCGGCGGTGCAGTCGCTGGACCCGGCGGGGGTGGGGGCGCGGAGCTTGTCGGAGTGCCTGCTGCTTCAGCTGGCACGGAGCAGGCCGGAGGACCGGCTGGCCCAGCGCATCGCGCAAAGCCACCTGGACGAGCTGGCCAAGGGCCGGTATGGGGCCATCGCCCGGGCGCTGGGCGCCGGGCAGGAGCAGGTGCGGCGGGCCTGCGGCGTGATTCGGAGCCTGGAGCCCCGCCCCGGCCGGGCCTTTGCCGCGGGCTGGGAGGGGCCAGTGTATATCACCCCGGACGTGGTGGTGACTCGGGCCGCCGGACGGCTGGAGGCCCAGCCCAACGAGCGGTTTTTCCCCGCGCTGAGCGTCAGCCCCTACTACGCGAGGCTGCTGCGGGAGAGCGGGGACGCCCAGGTGCGGGACTACCTGGGCGGTAAGCTGCGCCAGGCCCAGTGGCTGATTCAGGCGGTGGACCAGCGGCGGGCCACGCTGATGGCCTGCGTGGGCTGCCTTTTGGAGGCGCAGGAGGAATTTTTCCGCCTGGGACCGGGGCATCTGAAGCCCCTGACCATGGCGCAGGCGGCCCGGCGGATGGGAGTGCACGAGTCCACGGTGAGCCGGGCGGTAAACGGCAAGTACCTGCAATGCGCCATGGGGACCTATCCGCTGAGCTTTTTCTTCTCCCGCCGCCTGGGCGCGGAGGAGGGCGGCGGGGCGGCCTGCGCCGACCGGGCCAGGGCGCTGATCAAGGAGCTGATCGCCCAGGAGGACAAGGGCCGGCCCCTCTCCGACGAGAAGCTGTGCCGGCTGATGGCCCGGCAGGGGTGCGCGCTGTCCAGGCGGACGGTAGCTAAGTACCGGGACGAGCTGGGCATACCGGCCGCGTCAGGGCGGCGGGCGGAACTGTAAAGACGGCAGGCGGAGCATAACGCTCCGCCTGCCGTTTTCAAAGGCCGCGCACCCCTGCCCCGAGGCCGTGAGGGCGGGGAATGCGGGTCACTCCTGAATATGAGCGATGGCGCGGGCCAGCTGCTTTTTGTGGGCGAGATTGCCCTGGCGCGCGATCATGATGCGCTGGGCCTGGGGAGAGCCCGCGCCGTGCATGGACTCGGTGCGGTAGCCCACCGCCGCCGCGCCCAGGGACAGGTTCTCGATGAGCCGCAGGATGCGCAGGCGGTTCTCCGTGGACACCTCATTGACGCCCCGCAGGTACTTGTCGATCACGGGGCCCAGCTTGGCGTCCCGGAAGTCCGCCTCGGAGGGCGCCGTCACCATCAGGCCCCCGGCGATGTCCTCCGCCAGGCGCACGATCTCGTAGGGGAAGCGGGTGACGTTCTGCTTGCACACGTTGGCCAGCAGCAGGTCGATCATGTAGTTCCCGCTCTGGGTGGGATGGCCCTCCGCCGAGCAGGCGATGCCGCAGCAGTACAGCGTCTCGTTCAGGTGGGTCATCTCGATGAGCTTGTCCTTGATGTGGCTGGCCTTGGCCGCGCCGTTGTAGTCCGCCGCCACCGCCGCCGCGCCGATGAGCACGTCGCCCACGCCCACCTTGCACCCGCCGTAGCTCTGCCGGTGGTAGCCCGCGAAGCGCTCCACCAGCATCCCGGCGAACTCCGTCTCCCCGTTGAGGAAAATCCGCTCGTTGGGCACGAAAACGTGGTCGAATACCGTCAGGGCCTCCACCCCGCCGAACTCGGCGTTGCCCACGTCCATCTCGCCGCCCTCCCGCTTGCGGGTGTCGCAGGACTGGCGGCCGATAATCATGAACAGCCCCTTGGTGTCCAGCGGCACGGCGAAGGAGATGGCGTAGTCCTTGTCGTCCGGACCCATGGACTGGGTGGGCATGACGATGACCTCGTGGCTGTTGATGATGCCGGTCTGGTGGGCCTTGGCGCCGCACACCACCACGCCGTCCTCCCGGCGCTCCACCACCCGCAGGAACAGGTCCGGGTCGGCCTGGGCGTGGGGGGCCTTGGACCGGTCGCCCTTGGTGTCGGTCATGGCGCCGTCCACCGTCAGGTCGTTCTGCTGGCAGTAGAGCATGAACTTCTTGAAGTTCTCGTGGTAGTGGGTGCCGTACTTCTGGTCGATCTCAAAGGTGGTGGAGTACTCGGCGTTGAACGCGTCCATGCCCACGCAGCGCTGGAAGCACGAGGCGGTCTTCTGCCCCAGCAGGCGCTGCATCTTCACCTTGTTGCGCAGGTCCTCCGTGGAGCGGTGGATATGGGTGAAGCGGTTGATGCGCTCGCCGGTCTCCGGCGAGACGGCGGTCATCAGCTCCTGATACTCCGGCATCTGGGCCAGGTCGTAGGTCATGCGCACGCTGTTCAGGGAGGGCCGCAGAATGGGATCGTCCACCGGATTCTCCACCTTCTCCCCGAACATGTAAATCTCCATCGGAATCTTTCGGATGCTTTCGATGTACTGCTCGCCGGTCATCAGTGACATGGTTCAAAACTTCCTTTCTTGTGATATGCAGGCTGTGTTCACATGGACACGACCATGTGGGAGATGGTAAAGACCAGGGTGATAAAGGCGGTGAGGAACCCGCCCAGCCAGACCGAGCCGGTCTTTTTGGCGCATACGCGGCTCATCACTGCGGTGATGGGCAGGATGAACAGCAGGGAGAAGAGCATGATGCCCGCCAGGGCGGTGGGGAAGGACATGCCCACCGCGGACAGCCACTGGGCGCTGGTGGTGCCGGGGATGTACTGGATGCCCCGCACGCCGGTGGCGAAGAGCCTGCCGTAGTCATAGGCGAACATCACCGCCAGACCGCCGCAGGACACCAGGGCGATCAGCAGGTAATTGACACAGGCGGGGGCGTTGTTGATGCGGGTCAGGGAGTTGTAGATGACGCCCACCAGCAGGAAGAACAGCAGCCACACCGGCAGGTACTTGAAGAAGGCCACCCAGTGGACGGCGTCCATGGGCATGATGTTGAACTTGAAGAAAGAGAACTGGGTGCCGGACAGGGCGGAGCAGGCGTAGACCACCGCGTACACCCCGGCGAAGGAGACCGCCGCCAGCAGCAGGGACTTGAGCACCTGGACCACCGGCAGCTTCAGCCCCGTGTTCTCCAGGCCGAAGCCGCTCTTCTTGGCGATGAGGAAGAACACCAGCAGGTACAGCGCCAGGAAGATGACCCCCATCACGCAGTTGAAGAGCATCAGGGAGTTCATGGGCGCCATGTTGAAGAAGGCGTTGGGCATGAACTTGGTGAGGAACTTGAACCACTGGGGCTGCATGTAGTAGGGGTAGCCGATGAGCCAGTAGTAGAGCAGGGGCGCGGGCAGCAGGAAGATCACATAGAGCACGGCGTATTTCAGCGCGCCGCTGCCGCCGGAGACGGTGCTCATGGACTGGGGCTCGGGCCGGACGATGGTGGAGAAGAAGGGGAGCTCCAGCAGCGTGAGGGCCAGGGCCACAAAGGCGGCCAGCGTGCTCATCAGCCCGATGAGGCCGCAGGCGGCCCGGCCGTGCCACACCTGGTCGGCGGGGTCGATGGACGCCTGCCCGCCCCGGAGGGTGATGTCGAAGAAGTCGATGCCGTAGGAGATGGCGGTCTGGTCATAGTAGGTGTCGGAGTGGGTGCCGTCAAAGCCGTAGGCGGCCCGGATGGGGGTTAGGGTCAGGGCGGCGGAGGCGGAGGCCGTCACCGCGTCCTCCCGGCTGAGGGGGGTGGCGGAGGGATCGCCGTACAGGAAGTAGGTGCCGGAGGGCACGTTGGACGCCCCGCCAGTGCCGTAGGCGAACTTGAAGCTGCTGGTGTATTCCCGGGAGTCGTCCACGCCCCACAGCAGGCCGGCGAACTCGTCGTAATCGCCCTGAATGGTGCAGATGTTCACCGGGGCGGCGAAGAGGGGGAACACGCCGTTGTCTGCGGTGACGCCGTTATAGGTCAGGTCGTTGACGTTGCGCACATTGTAATTGTAGCCGGTGAGCACCATGGAGCCGGGCAGCACAATGCCGGAGCCCATGGCGGCCAGATAGGCGGCGCCGGCGGCGGCAGTCTCGTCCCCGCCGTCCTCCAGGGCCTTGGCCAGGGCGGCGTTATAGACGTTCTGCCACTTGGCGTAGGCCAGGTACGCGCCCTCCTGGATGGCGGCGGTGCCCATGGAGTGGCCCAGCATACCCACCTTGGTCAGGTCGATGAAGTCATACTTGGCCAGCTCCTGAAGGGCGGAGTAGGAGCCCAGATCGGGGGCGTAGTCGGTGATGCCGCCCATCTCCGCCTGGCTGTACCCCGCGGGGGGCAGGGTGGAAGCGCCGTGGCCGTACATATCCAGCGCCATCACCACATAGCCCCGGCGGGACAGCTCGATGGCGTTGGGCTCCATGGCGTCCAGCGAGGCGGTGTAGCCGTGGCACAGGATGACGGCGGGGGCGGGGGCATCCGCCGTGGCGGTGGACGGGATGTAGAGCTTGGCGTGGCTGACGGCCCCCACGTCGGTGGTGAACTCCACCTCCTGGGTGCGCACGGAGCCGCCGCTGGTCTGGATGGAGCGGCCCACGGCGGAGGTGACCGCCATCAGCAGCAGGCACACCGCCAGTACGATGGCGGAGACGCGGGATTTGAGATTCGTTTTTGTCAGGTCCATGATCATTCCTCCTCAACTCCCCGGCAGGCGGCCGGGGGCGCTCACGGATGGGCGGGGACCGGTCACAGGCGGGAGAGGAAATCCTTCACCTTGCTGTCAAAGCGGAAGGTCTCCAAAATGCCGGCCATGTGGCCCAGATCGCTGTCGATGGGATAGCACTCCGCCTGGCCGCCCAGCCAGACGATACGGTCGGTGACCCACTGGACAAACTGCCAGGGATGGAGCACGTCCAGCCGGGAGGGGATGGCCAGCACCTTGGCTTTGATGCGGCCCAGCGCCGCGTCCAGGTCGCCGCCGTAGGGGCGGGACACGTCGAAGTTCAAACACATCCGGCAGGTATACAGCCAGTGGTTCAAATCCACCACGGGCACGGAGAGCTCCACCGCCGCGTCCAGCTTGTCCTCAAAGGTGGCCTGGCCCAGCACGCTCTGGTAGCAGGCGGCGTCGGCGGCCACGTCCCGCTTGTAGGTGCGCTCGTAGTAGCCCGCCTGGAAGGCGGCCACGTTCATCATCTCCAGGCACAGGCGCAGGGTGTCGGTGGGCTGTTCGGGCTGGCCATAGTAGTCGCCGCCGTTGAATTTGGGGTCGATTTTGGCGGCCTTGATGGCGAACTGAAGGGGGTTGAAGCCGCCCCATACCGGCAGCTTGGGGGTGCCGATGACGGGGATGATGGCGTCCATCATCTCGGGGTAGGCCACCGCCCACTGCCAGGAGGTCATGGCTCCGAAGGAGGGGCCCATGACGGCTTTCAGGTGCTTCACCCCCAGCTGGTCCAGCAGGTGCTTCTGGGTGTTCACCACGTCCAGCACCTCGGGCACCGGGAAGTCCAGGGCGTAGGGCCTGCCGGTGGCGGGGTCGGTGGTCATGGGGCCGGTGGTGACCACGGCGGGGTGCTTGGGGGCCACGTTACACAGGTTGTCGGCGCACACCACAAAGTAGCGGTCGGTGTCCACCGCCTTGCCCGGGCCGATGAGGCCGTCCCAGAAGCCGGGCATGGGGTCGGTATCATGGTACCGGCCGCAGCAGTGGCTGCTGGCGGAGAAGTAGTGGGCCACCAGGATGGCGTTGTCGCCCGTCTCGTTCAGCGCGCCGTAGGTTTCGTACCCCAGGCGCACCGGGAGGGTCCGCCCGCAGGTGAAAGTGAACTGGGGGATCTCAAAGACCTGCTTGACACTTTTCAGGCTCATGGGAACGCGCTCCTTCCTTGGTTAAATCAGACAATGCCCATCATGGTCATGATGATGCAAAGGGCGGTGAGGAGGATGGGCATAATCACGGTGAGGGGGAATACGTGCTTGTAGGAGTCCTTGGCGGTGACGCCGCACACAGAGCACATCAGAATGAAGGTGGAGCAGTGGGGCAGGGTGTCCAGCCCGCAGCAGGCAATGGTCATCAGGCGGTGGAACGCCTCGGGATTGACGCCCTGGGCCAGGTAGGAGGGCAGCATGGAGTCGGCAAAGATCTGAAGTCCGCCCAGAGCGGTGCCGGTGATGCCCGCCACCACGTTCACCGCCACGGAGGCGGACACGTAGGGGTTGAACAGGTCGGACAGGCCCATGGCAAAGTCCACGAAGTACTGGAAGCCGGGGGCGGCCTGCACCACGCCGGCGAAGCCCATCACGCCGCCGGTGAGCAGCAGCGCGGAGGTGCAGGAGGACCACATGCCGTTGGTGAAGGTCTTGAGCACGCTGTGCTTCTTCTCCGCGCCGAAGAACGCCTTGGGGTTGAGGGCCACGGAGGCCAGGATGGCCACGCACAGAGAGGTGAGGATGCTGTCGGTGGCGCTCATCACGTTTTTCAGCAGGATCATCACCACCACCACGATGAGCAGGGGGATGATGGAGGACCAGAAGGGAGGCAGATCCTTCTCATTCTCCTCCTCCTGGGCGTCGGTGCCGGACACCACGTAGCCCACGCCCAGGGCGGTCTGCCGCCGGGCCTGCCAGGTGACGTAGACGCCGGCGATGACGGTGCCCACCACGCAGGCGACAATGCCCATGATGGGGGCGGAGAAGGCGTCCACCCCCAGGCCGTACTCAGGCCGGGCCAGCAGGGCGTTGGTGGAGGTGGGGTTGCCGGGCAGGCACAGGCACAGGGTCACGGAGGCGCACAGCACAATGCCGGGCAGCAGGTTTTTGGTGATGTTGGCCTTGCGGAACAGAGGGGCGGCCACGGGGTAGACGGCGAACACGATGACGAAGGCGGACACGCCACCCATGGCCATGAGCAGGGTGATGAGCAGCGCGCCCAGGGGGGCCCACTTGGTGCCGAAGATTTTGAAGAGCACCTTGGCCACGCTCTCGGCGGAGCCGGTGACCTTCAAGAACTCGCCGTAAGCGGCGGCCAGGCCGAACAGCATGAAGTAGCTGCCGGCGAAGTTTTTAAAGCCGGTGGCGTATCCGCCGGAAAAGGTTTCCCAGAAGGGAAGCATGTTGGTGACGATGACCACCAGCGAGGCGATGAGTGAGGCGATGAACGCGTTAACGCCCCGGTAGCTCAGGAAGATCAGGCAGGCGATGGCCAGAAGCAGGCCGATGACACCGATGATTTCCAAGACAAATTCCTCCGTTTCTTTTCTAAAAATTTTTTCTTGCGGGGAAGGGCGCGGGGGATGTGCGGCAGTTGGCCAACTGTTCCTTCTGCCATCTATTATACTGCATATTTCGTGCCAACTTTTCGCCGGGGCGGAAAAAAGATTGGAAAAAGACGGATGGGCCGGTTTTTCCGGGAAAAACACAGCGGGGCCCCGCACGCCGCCGCTGCATTTTTGCAACGGTAGCGGACGGAGCCCCGGCAATCCCGCGGCTGGGCGGGATTTTTGTCGGTTCGTTTTTGATACGCGTGTCATTTTTGAAACAGCTCCTGACAGCGCTTGCGCTTGCGCAGGAAGGTGGACGGGTCCAGCCCCAGGCTGGCGGCGGCGGCGCGCACGCTGCCGTATTTTTCGTAGGCCGCCTCGATATAGTGGTATTCAAACCGGGCGGTCTCCAGGCGCAGGTCCATGGGCTCGTCCCGCAGGGGGCGGGCGCCGGGGGTCCACTGGGGACGGAAGGGCAGCTCGCCGGCCCGGATCACGTCGTCCAGGCTGAGGATGACCATGCGCTCCACCACGTTTTTCAGCTCCCGGACATTGCCGGGCCAGCCGTATTCCTCCATGGCCTGGAAGGCGGAGGTGGAAAACTGCTTTTTGAAGCCGTATTTTTTGTTCAGCTCCTCCAGAAAGGCGTCCGCCAGGGGGATGATGTCCCCCCGGCGCTCCCGCAGGGGCGGGATGGTGAGGGGGACCACGTTGAGCCGGTAAAACAGGTCCTCCCGGAAGGTCTTGACCCGGACCATCTCCTCCAAATCCCGGTTGGTGGCGGCGATGAAGCGCACATCCACCGGGATGTCCCGGGTGGCGCCCACGCGCTTGATGCACCGCTCCTGGAGCACCCGCAGCAGCTTCACCTGCATGTCCAGGGGAAGATCTCCGATCTCGTCCAGGAAGAGGGTGCCCTTGTCGGCCAGCTCGAAGAGGCCCATCTTGTCCCGGGCGGCCCCGGTGAAAGCCCCCTTTTCATAGCCGAACAGCTCGCTCTCAATGAGGGAGGGGGGAATGGCACCGCAGTTGACGGTGATGAAGCGCCCCTCCCGCCGGGGGCTGTTTTTGAAGATGAAGCGGGCGAACTGCTCCTTGCCCACCCCGGTCTCCCCGGTGAGCAGCACGGTGGCGTCCAGCGCGGCCACCTTTTCCGCCTGGCGCAGCACCGCCAGGGTGGTGGGGTCGGCGGCGATGAGCTCCGCCCCGTCCAGCACCCGCCGGCGGGACAGCTCGATCTCGGTATGGTAGCGCTCCTGGGCCTCCCGGTACTTGGCCTGTAGGTCGTAGAAGTCGGTCATGTCCCGCACGTTGGTGACCACCATGTCGATCTCCCCGTGATCGCCAAAGCTGGGCGTGCTGGTGATGAGGGCACGCTTGCCGGTGCGGAAGGTCTGCTCAAGAGTCACCGGACGGCGCTGGGTCAGGGCGATGAGGGTGCCCGACTGGCTCACCACTCCCTCCCGCTCCAGGTCCCACATGCTGCGGCCCACCACGTCCTCCTCCCGCAGGCCGCTGATGGACAGATAGGCGGGGTTGACCCACAGGGTATCCGCCCGGCCGTCGGTGATGTAGATGCCGTCGTAAGAGCTGTCCACAATGGCCCGCAGGCGGTCGTAGGCCTCCTTAGGACTGCCGAACATTCGGTTGATCTTATCCTGCGCCATGACGCCGCCCCCTATACCCGCACGGTATGATTCTCTTTATCATATCAGAATAGGGGCGCGGTATCAAGCCCCGCCTTGCGGGAGGGCAGAATGAAGGGCCGGACAGCGCTGCCCGGCCCCCGGTTTGATCCGGTCACGTTCTCCACCGCTTCAGCACGGGGAAGAACTGGTGCATCTGCGCTTTGGCCTGATCCTGGGTCATGCCGGGGTTGGCCTGGGCCATCATGGGGGCGCAGAAGTCGATCATCTCATCCATAGTCATCTCCCCGGCGAACTTGCCCTCTTTGTAGCAGTAGGAGCAGTAGTCGGGGCTGGCAGAGCCGTCCGCCTCGGTGCCCAGCTGGGCGCCGGGGCCCAGGGGCATGCCGCAGGACTGGCAGAATTTCATGTCTTTGTATTGTTCCATGGTGGGAACCTCCTTTGTTGTGGATGCTCCCATCATAGCACCGCAACCCTGACAGGGTGTGTCATGTTCCCCTGCGTGGGCCCAATAAATTTTCCAGCCCAGGGCGGCCAGCCGGCGGCGCAGCGCGTCGGGCGCGAGCACCTCCACCCCCGCCCCGAAGCTGAGCAGATAGCCGTACAGCCACTGGTCCTCGGGGAACACCGCCTCCACCAGCAGCGAGCCGTCGGGCTGGGGGGCGACGCAGCTGCCGTCGAATTCGTCGTACACCCGGTAGGCCAGATGGGGGGCGAAGCGCAGCTTTGCCTCCACCCGGAACAGGGGCGGGATGTCCCCGGAAAACTCGATGTCGGGCGGGTCCAGGCGGCGGCGGAACACCTCCCCGGTGAGCTGGGGGGACAGGATGCGGGACAGGCGGAAGGTGCGGTAGTCCTCCCGGTCCAGGTCAAACGCCTGCAAATACCACCCCTGGCCCTTGAACACCAGACGGGCGGGGAGCGCCCGCCGCGGGCGGGTGGAGCCGTAGGAGCTGGCGTAGGAGAAGGCCAGCGTCTGCCGCTCCAGCACCGCCCGCTTCAAAAGCTGGAACTTCTCGCTGTCCCGCTCCCCCGCCCCCCAGCGGGACAGGTTCACCTGGAGCCAGTCCTCCTGCCCCCGACGGAACAGGGCGGACAGCTTGGTCAGCGCCTGCTCCCCCTCCTGCCCCGGCAGGCTTTGCAGGGCCAGCAGCAGCTGGCGCTGCTCCTCGTCGGAAAAGGCGGCCCGGTCCAGCACGTAGCCGGGCAGCAGGGCCACCCCGCCCCCCGTCCCCTGGGTGGTGTAGACGGGCACCCCGGCGGCGGACAGGGCGTCCACGTCCCGCAGCACCGTGCGCTGGGACACCTCCAGCCGCCGGGCCAGCTCCCCTGCGGTCATGCGGCCCTTTTCCAGCAGGAGGTAGACCATCTGGAATTGACGGGTGACCACGGACATGAGCACGCCCTCCTCTCTCTTTTCTCAATTGTAACATACAAAAACAGGCAGGGGAAGCCCCCGCTGGGCCTCCCCCTTCCGTTTTAGTCCAATTCAAACTGCCCCGTATAGAGCTGGTAGTACCGCCCCTGCTCCTCCATGAGCTGGGCGTGGCTGCCCTTTTCCATGATCTGGCCGTGCTCGATGACCACGATGCAGTCCGCGTTGCGCACGGTGGACAGCCGGTGGGCGATGACGAACACGGTGCGCCCCTCCATCAGGGCGTCCATCCCCTGCTGTATGTGCTGCTCGGTGCGGGTGTCGATGGAGGAGGTGGCCTCGTCCAGCACCATGATGGGCGGGTCCTTCACCGCGGCCCGGGCGATGGACAAAAGCTGCCGCTGGCCCTGGGACAGGTTGGTCCCGTCCCCGGTGAGCATGGTGTGGTAGCCCTCGGGCAGGCGGCGGATGAAGCCGTCTGCGTTGGCGGTTTTGGCCGCGCGGATACAGTCCTCGTCGGTGGCGTCCAGCCGGCCGTAGCGGATGTTCTCCATCACCGTGCCGGTGAACAGGTGGGTGTCCTGCAAGACCGCGCCCTGGCTCAGGCGCAGGGAGTCCTTGGCGATGTCCCGCACGTCGATGCCGTCGCAGGTGATGACGCCCCCCTGGATTTCGTAAAAGCGGTTGATGAGGTTGGTGACGGTGGTTTTGCCCGCCCCGGTGGACCCCACAAAGGCGATTTTCTGCCCCGGGTCGGCGTAGACCGACATCTCCTTGAGCACCGGCTTGCCCTCCACATAGGAGAAGTCCACGCGGCTCAGCCGCACCGCGCCGCGCAGCTCCGTATAGCAGAACTCCTCCCCGGGAACGTTGCGCACCGCCCCCCGGATCAGGTGCAGCCCCATTCTGCCGTCGGGCCCGGGGTACTTCCAGGCCCAGCCGTGGGCGGCCATCTCCGCCAGGGTGAGGGGGGTGAGGGTCCCGTCCGCCCCGACGCGCACCCAAAGCCCCGTCTTGGAGTCCGTCCCGGGAGGCAGCAGCTTGAGGGCGCCGTTTTCCTCGTCCGCCTGGCCCAGCTCGGTGAGGGCCTCGTCCGCCCCCACCAGCACGGGCACCAGGGAGAGGGCGCAGGTCCGGGGCACCTTCCAGGCCCAGCTTTTGGGCCGGCCCTGGCCGCTGAACTTGGACAGGGAGCCGTTGGCGTCCTTCTCCACCGGCACCAGAGTGACCTGGCCCCGGTCGGGCTCGGGCTGAGCGTCCATGACAGCGAAAATGCGCTCCGCGCCCGCCATGGCGGACAGCAGGGAGGTCATCTGCATGGAGATCTGGTTCACCGGCTGGGTGACCTGCCGGTTATATTGCAGGTAGATCACCAGCGAGCCCAGGGTGAAGCCGGCGGCGCCCCCGCCGCCCATGGCCAGGATGCCCCCCAGCACGGCGGTGACGGCGTAGCCGATGTTGGTGAGGTTGGAGGCCACCGGCATGATGGCGGAGGAGTAGAACCCCGCCTCGCTGGCGGCGGCGCGGTATTCCTCGTTGAGGCTGTTGAACTGGGTCTTGGCCTGCTCCTCGTGGTTGAAGGCCTTGACCACCTTCAGCCCCTCGATCATCTCCTGGATATTGCCGTTCACCGCGCCCAGGGCGGCCTGCTGCCGGGCGTAGAACTTCCGGCTGCGCTTGCCGAACACCAGGAACACCGCCGTCACGCACCCCAGCATCACCAGCGAGGCCAGAAACAGCATGGGCGACAGGGACACCATCATGACCACCACCCCCACGAAGGTGATAACGCTGGAGATGAGCGACACCACCGACTGCTCCAGCGCCATCTGGACGTTGTCCGCGTCGTTGGTGAAGCGGCTCATGAGCTCGCCGTGGGTGTGGGCGTCAAAGAAGCTCAGGGGGAGCTGCTGGAGCTTGTCAAACAGCTCCCGGCGCAGGCGGTTGCAGCCCTTCTGGGCCAGCTGGGCCATGAGGTTGGCCTGGACGTAGGAGCACGCCGCCGCCAGCAGGTAGATGCCGATGAGCTGCAAGCAGCTGGTGAGCAGGCTGGGAAGCTGGGTCTGGCCGGATTTGAAGGCCAGGGAGATGCTGTCGATGATGGGCTTTTGCAGATAGGTGGCGGCCACCCCCAGCAGGGCGGAGACCACCACGCAGACCAGCGACGCGAGGAGCAGCGCGGGCCGGTTGAGGATGTAGCCCATGGTGCGCAGGGCGGTGCGGCGCAGGTCCTTGGGCTTGCCGAAGCCGCCCCGGGGCCCGCCGTGAGGGCCGTGGGGACCGGGGCCGCCCTTGGGGCCGCGGGGAGCTTTGTTCTCAGCCATTGCCGCTCCCTCCTTCCTGCTGGGAATCGTAGATTTCGCGGTAGATGGGGCTGCGCGCTATCAGCTGGTCGTGGCTGCCCACGTCGGCCACCGTGCCCTCGTCCAGCACCACGATCTTGTCCGCGTACTGCACGGAGCTGATGCGCTGGGCGATGATGATGACGGTGGTGCCCTTCAGATTCTCCCGGAAGGACTGGCGTATGCGCCCCTCGGTGGCGGAGTCCACCGCCGAGGTGGAGTCGTCCAGAATGAGGATGGCGGGCTTGCGGACCATGGCCCGGGCGATGCACAGGCGCTGCTTCTGCCCGCCGGACACGTTCACGCCCCCCTGCTCCAGGTAGGTGTCGAAGCCCTCGGGGAAGGACATGATGAAGTCATAGGCCTGGGCGTCCTTCGCCGCCTGGACGAGCTCCTCCTGGGTGGCGTTTTCATTGCCCCAGAGCAGGTTCTCCCGGATGGTGCCGGAAAACAGCACGTTGTTTTGCAGCACCATGCCGATGCGGCTCCGCAGGGCGTCCAGCGGGTAGTCCCGCACGTCCAGCCCGTCCACCAGCACCTTGCCCCGGTGGACGTCGTAGAACCGGGGGATCAGGTTCACCAGGGAGGACTTGCCCGTGCCGGTGCCGCCCACGATGGCCACGAACTGGCCGGGCTCCACCGTCAGGCCGATGTGATGGAGCACGTCCTCCCCCGCCCCGTCGGTCTGGTAGCGGAAGGACACGTCCTGGAACTCCACCCGGCCCCGGGGGGCAGGTAGGCGGTCCGCGCCGCCGCCGGTGATGGCGCTTTCCGCGTCCAGCACCTCGAACACGCGGCGGATGGACGCCTGAGCCCGGGTGTATTGCAGCACCGCCATGCCGATCATCATGGCGGACATGAGGATCTGCATGATATAGCCGGTGACGGTCTGGAGGTAGCCGATGTCCAGCTCGCCCCCCAGCACCATATTGCCGCCGTTGTAGAGCACCAGCACCGTGGCCACCGAAAAGCAGATCATCATGACGGGCTGGATGGCCACCATGCGCAGCACCGCGTTGAGCCCGGCGGCGGTGAAGCCGTCGTTGGCGTCCTTAAACTTTTCCCGCTCATGGTCCTGCCGGACGTAGGACTTCACCACCCGCACGGCGACGAGGTTTTCCTGCACCGTCTCGTTGAGATGGTCCAGGGCCTTCTGCATCTTCTCAAAGAGGGGGAAGCACACCTTCATCAGCAGCCCCAGGGCCGCGGCCATGAAGGGCAGCACCACGCACACCACCAGGGCCAGGCGGGGGCTGATGGCCAGGGTGAGCACCACGCTGGCCGCCGTCATGGCGACGCCCCGGATGAGCACCCGCAGGCACATGATGGCCACGTTCTGGATGTTGGTCAGGTCGTTGGTGAGGCGGGTGATGAGGGAGGAGGAGGAGAACCGGTCGATGTCCGCGAAGGAGAAGGACGCGATCTGTTCAAACTCCGCCCGGCGCAGGTTGGCGCCCAGGCCCTGGGCGGCGAAGGTGGCGCACCGGGCGGCGTATCCGCCCACCACCGTGGCCACCAGGGCCACCGCCACCATCAGCGCGCCGGACTGCCAGATCACCGTCATATTGTTCCCCTCAATGCCCTGGTTGATGATTCGGGCCATGAGCAGGGGGAGGACGAGCTCGCAGGCTGTCTCCAGCACCACCAGCAGCGGGGAGGCGATGGCGTAACCCCCGTAACCCTTGAGGTAAGAGGCAAGGCGTTTCAGCAATGGTCACACTTCCTTTCAAATGGGTCCTGGGAGGGCTCCGGCGCGGGGGGCGGGCCCAGCGGGTCGGGGGGCGGGTCCTGCCGCCTGTCGCCGCCGATCTGGTACAGGTTTTCCAGCATACGGGAGAACAGGCCGTCCGCCAGCGCCCGCTCCTGAGGGGAAAAGCCGTGGTACATGTGCCCGTCCACCTGCCGGAAGGCTTCCATGCTCTGGGCGATGGCGTCCCGCCCCTTTTGGGTGATGGAGATGCGGTTGCGGCGGGTGTCCCGCTGGTCGGTGCGGCGCGCCACGTAGCCCTGCCGCTCCAGTGCCTTCAGCGAGGCGGCCACGGTGGGCGGCGCGCTGTGGAGCTTGTCGGCCAGTTCCTTCTGGGTGGGGGCCTGGGCCGGGTCGTCGGGATAGCGGGACAGCGCCCACAGGAGTCGGGGCGAGCCCACGTCCCGCACGCCACGCCGCGCCAGCGCGGCCATGCAGGCGTTGTGGTGGGCGCGCATGAGCTGATGGAGCAGGATTCCAGTTTGGTCGCCCATGAAAATCCCTCCTAAAATCGTTCGCGTGCTAATGATTAGCATGCGTATTATTTTACTCGCCCGGATGAAAATGTCAAGGGGGCGGTCATGAACAGTTTGTGAATTCCGGGGCCCCGGGGCGGGAGAAAATTTGTATTTCCTCTTGACAAGCGGGGGTTTTCCTGCTACAATTTCTTTTGTTCCTGCGAGTGTAGCTCATCTGGTAGAGCGCCACCTTGCCAAGGTGGAGGTAGCGAGTTCGAGCCTCGTCACTCGCTCCAGAGGAATGAAGTCATCCCGGTCAGTCAAGCTGGCCGGGATGATTTTTGCGGAACTCGCTGCCTCCACCTGTCAGCGCGGCGTGCCGCGCTGACGTGAAATGAGAGGTGCGGGGCCCCCGCGAACGCAGTTCGTGGGGTGCGATAGCGAGTTCGAGCCTCGTCACTCGCTCCAAAAAAGTGAGGACCGATTATATCGGTCCTCACTTTTTTGGAATCCGTGGGTGATTGGAATGCTCGGGACGGCCAAGCCGCCCCTGCGCAATTCTCCGCCGCTGCGTGGCTGCGAATTAACGGCGCACCAGCGCCGCCGGCCAGAAGGCCGGCTGGAGGGGCCGGGGCCAGCCCTGCCAGCGGGGAGCAGGAGACCGATGTAAGCGGTCCTCACTTTTTTGGAATCCGTGGGTGATTGGAATGCTCGGGACGGCAAAGCCGCCCCTGCGCAATTCTCCGCCGCTGCGCGGCTGCGAATTAACGGCACACCGGCGCCCCGCCGGCCAGAAGGTGGGCTAAGCGTGTGCGGAAACTTTACGGCCAGAGTAGGGCGATTTTTGCCCTGGGGGCGACAAACAAACGGGAGGGACAGGCTCTTTGCCCTGTCCCTCCCGTTTTGCGTTTTCTTACATGGACTCCGGCGCGGTGACGCCCAGCAGGTCCAGGGCGTTGCGCAGCGTGACCTTCAGCGCCTTCACCAGGCCCAGCCGCTGGTTGGTCAGCTCGGGATCGTCGGGGTTGTTCACCCGGGAGACGTTGTAATAGCTGTGGTACAGCTTCACCAGCGCCAGGATATAGTCAGCGATCAGGTTGGGCTTGCGCACCTTGGCGGCCTTGGCCACGGTGGCGGGGAACTCGCCCATCATCTTGAGCAGCAGCAGCTCCTTCTCGTCGGTGAGCCGGTCGTAGCTCGCCTCCTGGTGGAACTCGGGGATGTCCTTGTTTTTCAGGATGGAGCACATCCGGGAATGGGCGTACTGGGCGTAATACACGGGGTTGTCGTTGTCCTTGGCGGCGGCCTGCTTCATGTCGAAATCCATCTGAGAGGAGATGTCCTTGGACACGAAGAACCACCGGGCGGCGTCCACCCCCACGTCCTCGCACAGCTCCCGCAGGGTGATGGCGTTGCCGGTCCGCTTGGACATCTTGACCTCCACGCCGTTTTCCACCATGCGCACCATCTGGATGATGTCCACCGACAGAGATCCCTTGGGATAGCCCAGGGCGGTGAGGGCGGCCTGCATCCGGGTGATATAGGAGTGGTGGTCGGCGCCCCACAGGTTGACCATCACGGGATAGCCCCGCTCCACCTTATAGACGTGGTTGGCGATGTCGGGGGTGAGGTAGGACAGGGTGCCGTCGCTCTTGCGCAACACGCGGTCCTTGTCGTCGCCGTAGTTGGTGCTCTTCAGCCACAGGGCGCCGTCCTGCTCGTACAGCAGGCCCAGCTCGTCCATCCGCTTGAGGCAGGCGTTGATGCGCTCCATGTTGTTCTCGTAGAAGAAGGTCTCGTGAATCCAGGACTGCATGTGCACCCGGTAGAGCTCCAGGTCCTTCTCGATCTTCTTCAGCTCCCGGGTCTTGCCCTCCTGCATGAAGTATTCCAGACGCTCCTTGGGGTCGGCGTCCAGCCACTTGTCCCCGTCCTGCTGGGCCAGCTCAATGGCGATCTGCTTCACGTCGTCGGCGTGGTAGCCGTTTTCAGGCAGGGGATACTCCTTGCCGAAGTACTCAAAGTACCGGGAGATCAGCGACTCGCCCAGCATGACGATCTGGTTGCCGGCGTCGTTGACGTAGAACTCCCGCAGCACGTCGTACCCGCTCTTTTCCAGCAGGCGGCAGATGGCGTCGCCCCAGGCCGCGCCCCGGGCGTGGCCGCAGTGCAGGTCTCCGGTGGGGTTGGCGGACACCCATTCGATGAGGATGTGCACGCCGTCGCCGGAGGTGTTCTGGCCGTAATTGTCCCCGGCGTCCAGAATCTGGTTGATGAGGGCGGTCAGGGCGCCGCTCTTCAGCTTAAAGTTGATGAAGCCGGGCTTGGCCACGGTGATGGACTCCGCCTCGGGCAGCAGGTCCTTCAGCTTGTCCACAATGGGCGCGGCGATATCCATGGGGCTCTTGTGCAGGGTTTTGGCCAGCTTCATGGCCGCGCCGGTGGCATAGTCGCCCAGCTTGGGGTCCCGGGGGACCTCCACCGTCAGCACATCGGGGCCGGGCTCCAGGTTGTAAACCTCCTGGAACGCCTGACTCACTGCGTCAAAAATTTTCTGTTCAAAATCGCTCATAAAGCGTTCGCCTCCGTCTTTTATTGATCGGCCGTCTGAGCGGCCTGTTTTTCTCCAATTTCTTTTTCACCGAACAGCAGGTCCCGCAGGTCCTGGCACAGCGCCTGGGCGGCCGCGCTGTCCTTGATGATGAGCAGAATGGTGTCGTTCCCGGCGATGCTGCCCACCAGGCCCTGCTCCTCCAGCTTGTCCGCGAAGGAGCCCACCGCGTGGGCCAGCCCCGGCATGGTCTTGATGACGATGATATTGCCCGCCGCATCAATGGACAAAGACGCCAGCCGGGCAATGTTCAGCAGCTTTCTGGCGTCGCTGCCCACGGCGGAAGCCGGCTCCACCCCATAGCAAGCGCCGCCGGGGGCGGAGAGCTTCACCAGGTTCAGCGCGTGAATGTCCCGGGACAGGGTGGCCTGGGTGCATCGCACCCCCCGGGCAGCCAGTAGTTCCAGCAGCTGCTGCTGCGTGGCCACGGCCTGCCCGGAGATCACCTCCAGGATAATCTTCTGCCGGTCAGTTTTCATTGTTTTTCCTCCCTGCGCCCTTATTTTGGGAGAATGTTCGGCGTGGAAATAGAATGCTGTTCACTGGCTCCCGTGTGCCGCTCCAGCGGCGGCGCGCCTCGCGTCACAGGCGGCTCACCGGGCGGGGGCGGAGAGGTCCTACTAGTATACACCCTTCCGCCCCGCAATGCAATCACTTTTTGCATGTTTTTTGAATATTATGCTTTTTCAGGGCCGCCGTCCCGCTTCCCCGGGCGGGCGGCCTCGCTGCCGTCGGCCTTTTGCAGGGTGATCCGGCTGCGGAATTCCGTGGGGGTCATCCCCTTGTACTTGGAAAAGTTCATATTGAAGGTTTTGATGTTGTTATACCCCACCTCGAAGGCCACGTCAATGACGTATTTTTCCGTGGAGGCCAGCAGCTCGCACGCCCGGTTCACCCGCACGAAGTTCAGCAGGGTTTCAAAGTTCTTCTCGGAGTAGTACAGCATCAACCGGTTCATCTCAGGGATGGACACGCCGAAGTGGGAGGCCACCTGGCTGGCGGTGAGATTTTCCGCGGCGTAATTCTTATATATATAGTCAGTGACCGCGAAGGCCACATTTTTGTCGGTACGGTTGAATTTTGTCTTGGACTTTTTGTATATTTTCCGGTATTTCATGGGGGTGGTGCCCACTTGGGCGCTGAAATTCTTGGACAGGTGGGGCGCGTCCACAAAGCCCACCAGCACGGCGATTTCGTCCAGGGTCAGGTCGGTATAGATGAGGTAGTCGGACACTTTTTCGATGCGGATGCCGGTGAGCAGCTTGGAGAAGGTGGTGCCGGTGATGTCGGAGATGTTCTTGGACAGGGTGGATTCGGAGACGAAAAACGCCCCCGCCACGCTGGACAGGGTGAGCTTTTCGGAGGAGTGGGCATAGATGTAGCTGAGGATGGAGTTTTCCGCGGCGATGTCCCGCTCATAGTCCTTCTCGCCGCGCACCGCCATGACGTAGCGGCGGTACATAATCATCAGCTCAATGACCTTGTTGGTGACATAGAGCTGGGCCAGGGGGCGGTCGGGCTGGCTCACCCGGGTGGATTCCACCCCCAGCTCCGCCTTGAGCTGTTCTGCGAGCCCGTCCATGTACTGGGCCTGCACGGAGTCCAGATAGACCACCGGCTCCATGGACAAAAACTGGAGCAGCTCGGAGCTGTCGTCCTCCGAACCGGGCACGCCCTTGAGCACGGAATTGACATACTGGTAGTCGTAGACAATCCGAATAAACTGAAGCGTCTGGTCCACCGCCGTGATCTCGGAGATCTTCCAAGGGGTGATGGCGATAAGAGTGTCGGGCTTCACCTCGTACTCCACGCCGCCGATCTCGATAACGCCCCGGCCGCGCTTGAAATAGAGAAACCGGGCGGCCTGGTGGATCAGGGCCTTGGTGGGCGCTTGGATGGCCTCGTAGTCAAAGGAACAAATGGCGGCCGGGTCGGAGGAGGCGGCCAGATTGTCCTGAAGGGTTGCAGGTCTGTTCAAAACGATCACCTTCAGCCTTTCTCAAGTGTAGCGCGCAGAACGCAGGAAAGCCCGGCCGCATGGTTGGGCGCATGCGGCCGGCTTTCCCGGTGGGAGGAGGACCTATGCTGTTGTGAAGAGAATCGTCATCAGCTGAGGATCAGCATGGCGACGGTGAGCACCACAGCGGAGAACACCGCGATGACGGCCAGCAGCTTGGCGGACCACTTGACCCAGGTGTCCCAGGGGATACGGGCCAGGGCCAGACCGCCCATGATGAAGCCGCAGGTGGGGGTGAACAGGTTGACGAAGCCGTTGGCGGCCACGTTGATCATGATAGAGGCCTCCACGGACCAGCCCATGCCGGCCACGATGGGGGAGACGATGGGGGCGGACAGGCTGGCCAGACCGGAGGAGGACGGCACCAGGAAGCTCAGCCCCACGTGGAGCACGTAGTCCAGGAAGCCGAAGATGGGGGCGGGCAGGCCGGAGGCGGTCAGCGCGGTGATGGAGGCCTCCACCAGCCAGGTGCCCAGACCGGTGGTCGCCATGATGACGGTGGTGGCACGGGCCAGGGCGATGACCAGGTTGACGGAGATCATGTCGGTGAAGCCGTTGATGACGCAGGGCATGAACTTCTTTTTGTCGTCCAGGCCGATAAAGCCCATGACAAAGCCCATCAGCAGGAACCAGGTGGCGGCGTCGTCGAACCACCACCAGCCGAAAGGATTGCCCGTCAGGAAGGCGGAGAAGCCAAACGCGTTGAAGATGCCCTCATTCAGGTCCTCCCAGGGGATGAAGCCCAGGATCTGCACCACGAAGGACAGGGCGAACACGATCAGTACGGCCTTCTGCTTGCCGGTCAGGCGCACGTTGTCGGAGATCTCGGTGGAGGTGCCGTAGGCCTGGGTGCACTCCTTGATCTGCTCGGCGGTGAAGATGGAGCCCTTGCCCGTTTTCACCTTCTTGGCGTAGGAGGTGACGAACAGGCCGGAGAGGATGAAGGTGCCGAACCAGAGGATGATGGCCAGCACGTAAACGGTGCCCATGTTCACGTCCACGCCGCTGTCAACCGCGGCGGACACGGCCGCGCCGGTGGCAAAGGGGTTGATGGTGGAGCCCAGCACGCCGGTGCCCGCGCCCAGCAGGACGGTGGCCGCGCCCACCAGGGGATCAAAGCCCGCGGCCACCATGGTGGCCGCCAGCAGGATGTAGAAGCCCACGGTTTCCTCACCCATGCCGTAAGTGGTGCCGCCCACGGAGAACAGGAACATCAGAATCCAGACCAGCACCAGTTCCTTGCCCTTGAGCTTCTTGACCAGCACATGGATGCCGGTCTCCAGCGCGCCGGTGGCGTTCAGGATGGACAGGAAAATGCCCAGGCAGAACACAAAGCCGATGACATCTCCGGCGTCATGCCAGCCGGCGATGGGGGCCATCAGGATGTCGCTGACGGAGGCGCCCTGCACTGCCATCTCGACGGCTTCGCCGGTTTCTTCGTCAAAGCCGGTGTAGGTCTGGCCGCTGGCGACCCAGGTGACGATGGACACCGCCAGCAGGACCACCAACAGAATCACAAATGTGTTTAACGAGCGCCTTTTTTTCTTCTCTGCCATGACAATCTCTCCTTTTCTGATAGACGTTTCTCAGGGCCCGCACAGTGGCCGGAACGACCGCAAGGCGGGGGCGGAGCCCCCGCCGGGACGGGGGGCGCCCCCCGTCCAGACGGCCGATTCAGTTGTGGCGCGGGGCTTACTTCTCCAGCACCGTCCCCGTCTTGCCGTCCAGCGCCTCGGCGGCGCGGGCCAGAGAGGTGATGAGGGCGGTACCGCCGTGGGTATTGCTCTGAACGAACTCCATGCAGGACTGCACCTTGGGCAGCATGCTGCCGGGGGCGAACTGGCCCTGCTGGATATACTCCTCGGCCTCGGCCAGGGTCATGGAGGGCAGCTCCCGCTGGTCGGGCTTGTTGAAGTTGACGCACACGCGGTCCACCGCGGTGAGGATGATGAGCTGGTCGGCCTTCACGTCCCGGGCCAGCAGGGAGCTGGCGCGGTCCTTGTCGATGACGGCGGCCACGCCCTTCAGGCCGCTCTCGGTCTCCACCACGGGGATGCCGCCGCCGCCCACGGTGATGACGATGACGCCGGCGGAAACCAGTTGCTCCACGGTCTCGATCTCAACGATGCGCTGGGGGATGGGGGAGGGCACCACCCGGCGGTAGCCGCGGCCGGAGTCCTCCACGAAGGTGAAGCCCTTTTCCGCCGCGATGGCGTCGGCCTCCTCCTTGGTGTAGAAGCTGCCCACGGGCTTGGTGGGATTCTGGAAGCCGGGGTCGGACTCGTCCACCACCACCTGGGTGACCACGGTGGCGCAGCCCTTCTTGATGCCGCGGGCCTTCAGCTCGTCCTGAATGGCCTGCTGGAGGTGGTAGCCGATATAGCCCTGGGTCATGGCCCCGCACTCGGGGAAGGGCATATAGGGAGTATTGCCGCCCTTGTTGGCGGAGAACTCCATGGCCAGGTTAATCATGCCCACCTGAGGGCCGTTTCCGTGGCCGATGATGACGTCATAGCCCTTTTCCACCAGGTCCACGATGGGCTTGGCGGTGCCTTTCACCAGCTCCAGCTGCTGCTCGGGGGTATTGCCCAGGGCGTTGCCGCCCAGGGCCACTACAATACGCTTACCCATGGCTGCCGTCTCCTTACTTCAGCGTGGCGTACATGACGGCCTTGATGGTGTGCATACGGTTCTCGGCCTCGTCGAACTGGCGGGCCTGGGTGCCCAGGAACACGTCGTCGGTGACTTCCATGGCGGGCAGGTCGAACTTCTGGTAGATGTCCTCGCCAATGGTGGTCTCGCGGTCGTGGAAGGAGGGCAGGCAGTGCAGGAAGATGGCGGTGGGCTTGGCCTGGGCCATCAGCTCCTTGTTCACCTGGTAGGGCCGCAGCAGCTTGATGCGCTCCGCCCAGATGTCGTCGGGCTCGCCCATGGACACCCAGATGTCGGTATACAGCACGTCGCAGTCGCGGGCGCCCTGGTTCACGTCGTCGGTCAGCTCGATGGTGGCGCCGGTCTCGGCGGCCACGGCCTTGCACTTCTCCACCAGGTCGGCGGCGGGCATCAGCTCCTTGGGCCCGCAGGCGCAGAAGTGCATGCCCAGCTTGGCGCACACCACCATCAGGGAGTTGGCCACGTTGTTGCGGGCGTCACCGAAGAAAGTGAGCTTGCGGCCGCGCACATCACCGAACTCCTCCTTGACGGTCATGATGTCGGCCAGCATCTGGGTGGGATGGAAGGCGTCGGTCAGGCCGTTCCACACGGGCACGCCGGAGTAGCGGGCCAGATCCTCCACCACGGACTGCTTGAAGCCGCGGTACTCAATGCCGTCGTACATGCGGCCCAGCACCTTGGCGGTGTCGGCCAGGGACTCCTTCTTGCCCATCTGGGAGGAGCCGGGGTCCAGGAAGGTGACGCCCATGCCCAGGTCCCGGGCGCCCACTTCAAAGGCGCAGCGGGTGCGGGTGGAGGTCTTTTCGAACAGCAGCACCACCTGCTTGCCGGTGAGCCACTTGTGCTCCACGCCGTTGTTCTTCATGCGCTTGAACTCGGCGGACAGGTCCAGCATATAGTTGATCTCGGCGGGGGTGAAGTCCAGCAGGGTCAGAAAGCTCCTGCCGCGAATGTTGATGCCCATGGTAAATTCCTCCTAAAATAATGATTTAAGATATGGGGAAGCGAGCGGGTGGGGGTTACTCGGCGCGGATCAGCGGCATGGACATGCAGCGCGGGCCGCCGCGGCCGCGGGACAGCTCGGCGGAGGGCATCTCCAGCACGGTGAGGCCGGCGTCGCGCAGGATGGCGTTGGACACGTCGTTGCGCTGATACACCACGATCTTGCCCGGGGCGATGCACAGGGTGTTGGAGCCGTCGTTCCACTGCTCGCGGGCCGCGGCGATCAGGTCGTCGCCGCCGCAGAAGATCAGCTTCACGTCGTCCACATGGGTGTAGGTCTCCAGGATGTGCTTCAGGTCGGAATCCACGCGCTTGATGTGCAGCTCGGCGGGATCGTCCTGGCCCGGGGTGATCTCGTACACGGTGAGGGGGCCAAGGATGGCGGGATGGACGGTGTACTTGTCCACGTCGATCTGGGTGAACACGGTGTCCAGGTGCATGAAGGCGCGGCTCTTGGGGATGTCGAAGGCCAGCACGGTGCGGATCTTGGCCTCGGGATCGGTGAACAGGTTGCGGGCCGCGGCCTCAATGGCGTCGGGAGAGGTGCGCTGGGAGATGCCGATGGCCAGGGTGTCCTCGGTGAGGTTGAGCACGTCGCCGCCCTCGATGTTGGCGTGGAGGTCGCGGTCGTAGTAGCGCTTCACCATGCCCTCGAAGTCGGGGTGGTACTTGAAGATATAATCGGCGTAAATGGTCTCGCGGCAGCGGGTGACGGAGTACATCTTGTGGAGGAACACGCCGGTGCCAACGCTGGCGAAGGGATCGCGGGTGAAGTACAGGTTGGGCATGGGGTGGACCACCAGGTCGTCGGGCGGGGCCACCAAATCCTGGAGGGAGTAAGCCCGGGCGGCGTCGCCCATCTCCTTCAGGGTGATGCCTTCCATGGTCTTTTCCACCAGGGCCTTGCCCTTGTAGTTCTGGGTGAGGTACTTCAGGCACTCGTCCTGCCAGCGCTTGGTCTTAATATTGCCCTCGAACAGCCACTGGCGCAGGAAGGGCTCCACCAGCTTGGGATTGAGGCTGAGCACATCGGTCATCAGGTCCTCCAGGTAGACCACTTCGGTGCCGTTGTCGCGCAGAATCTGGGCGAATGCGTCGTGCTCCTCCTGGGCGACCCGCAGGAAGGGGATGTCGTCAAACAAAAGCTCTCCCAGAGTGTCCGGGGTCAGGTTGAGCAGCTCTCTGCCGGGGCGGTGCAGCAGCACCTTTTTCAGCGGATTGATTTCGCTTCTGACACAAATGCCTTTCATGAGTTCCTCCTATATCCGTTTGCATGAATGTGGATTTTGGCCCGCCACCCGCGCGCATCGGTGAGACCAATTCATGACTGTATTTATGATAACGCATGGGGAGAAAATTATCTGGAAATATCTAAAGCCGCACATTGTATATTTTCGCTAATATCGCCCGGCGCGCCATCGGTAAAATTGCGCACTCTAACGGGAGCCCGCCGCCTCGCCGCGCAGTCCGCCGTCAGTTTGCGCATTCATGCCGCCGGATATTCAAAAAGAAGCGGACCGCGCCGCCCCCGGAATGCCTCCGGGAACGGGCGCGCGTCCGCTCCTGCCGTCACTTTTTGCCGAAGGGCCAGCGGAACCCGCGCTTGGCCTTGGCCTTGGGCTGCTCCGCCGCCTGGGGCGCCCGGGGCGCGGACAGCCGGTCCAGGGCCTGCCGGGCCTTCTCGTACTGTTTGTCCGCCGCCTTGCGGTACAGCTCCCGGGCCTTGTCCACATCCTGGTCCACGCCCCGGCCCTGCTCGTAGCACTGTCCCAGCAGGTACATGCCCTGGGCGCTGCCCTGCTCGGCGGCCTGGGCGTAGAGGGCGGCGGCCTTGGCCTCGTCCCGGTCCACGCCCAGCCCGGCGGCGCGGCACCGCCCCAGAGCGCAGGTGCCGTCCAGATGGCCGCCCTTGTGGGCCAGGGTATACAGCTCCACCGCCTTGATGGGGCTTTTCTTCACGCCGTAGCCGTTTTCATAGCACTCGCCCAACAGGAATTCCGCCCGGTGGTGGCCCTGGGCGGCGGACTTGGCGAACCACGCCGCGGCCTGCTCCGTATCCTCTTCCACGGTGATACCGTGGTAGTAGAAGAACCCCAGGTTACACTGGGCCCGGGCATTGCCCATGTCGGCGGCCAGCCGGTAGAGCCGGGCGGCCTCCTCCTTGTCCTGCGCCACGCCGGCGCCCATCTCATAGCACAGCCCCAGCGAGCAGGTGCCGGGGGCATAGCCCCCCTCGTGGGCGACGCGGTAGAGCCGGGCGGCCTGGTCGGCGTTCTCCTCCACACCATAGCCGTACTCATGGCACTCGCCCAGCAGGAAGTGGGCCCGGGCGCTGCCCTGAGCCGCGGCCTTTGTGAACCACTTCACCGCCTCGGCGTCGTCCATCTCCACGCCGATGCCCTGGTAGTAGCAGAAGCCCAGGTTACACTGGGCCCAGGCGCTGTCCCGCTCGGCGGCCTCCCGGTAGAGCTGGACGGCCCGCTCCGGGTCCCGCTCCACCCCCCGGCCAAACTCGTAGCACATGCCCAGCGAGCACGTCCCCGCGGGGTAGTGCTGCTCGTGGGCCTGGCGGTAGAGCTCCGCCGCCTTTTCCGGGCTGCACTCCACGCCGCAGCCCCTCTCGTAGCACTCGCCCAGCAGCTGCTGGGCCCGGGCGTGGCCCGCCTGGGCGGCCTTGGCAAACCACTCCGCCGCCTGGGCGCCGTCCTCCGGCGTGCCGATGCCCCGGTAGAGGCAGAAGCCCAGATTGCACTGGGCCTGGGCATAGCCCTGCTCCGCCGCCTCTCGGTACAGCTCCACCGCCCGGGCGGGGTCGGCCTCCACGCCGGTGCCCAGCTCATAGCACAGCCCCAGGGCGCAGGCGGCGGGGATATAGCCGCCGTCATAGGCCCGGCGGTAAAGCTCCACCGCCCGCGCCTCGTCCTTTTCCACACCGTAGCCGTTGTCATAGCACTCCCCCAGCAGCTGCTGGGCTCTGGGGTAGTCCTGCCCGGCGGACTTTTCAAACCACTGGGCGGCCTGCCCGTCGTCCGGCTCCACGCCGATGCCCTGGTAGTAGCAGTAGCCCAGGTTACACTGGGCCCGGGCGTCCCCCGCGTCGGCGGCCTTGCGGTAGAGCTGGGCGGCCTTAGCCCGGTCGGTGGCCACCCCCCGGCCCAGCTCATAGCACAGCCCCAGCGAGCAGGTGCCGGAGGGGTGGCCTTTCTCGTCGGAGGCGGCATAGAGCTGTGCCGCCCGGTCCAGGTCCCGCTCCACGCCGTAGCCGCTCTCATAGCACTGCCCCAGCAGGTACAGCGCCCGGCCGTGGCCCTGCTGGGCGGAGCGGTCGAACCAGAGCGCGGCCTGGTCGTTGTCCTCCTCCACGCCGATGCCCCGGTAATAGCAGAAGCCCAGATTACACTGGGCCCGGGCGTCCCCCGCGTCGGCGGCCTGCCGGTAGAGCTCCACCGCCCGGCCCAGGTCCTGCTCCACCCCGGAGCCCAGCTCGTAGCACAGCCCCAGCGAGCACACCGCGGGGGGATAGCCCGATTCGCTGGCCGCGCGGTAGAGCTGGGCGGCCTTCAGGTGGTCCTCCTCCACGCCGTAGCCGAAGTCGTAGCAGTCCCCCAGCAGCCCCAGGGCCCGGGGATAGCCCTCCTCCGCGGCCAGCTCGAACCAGTGCACGGCCTGCTTGTCGTCTATCTCCACGCCGATGCCCCGGTAGTAGCAGAAGCCCAGATTACACTGGGCGGGGACATAGCCCCCCTCGGCCGCCTCCCGGTAGAACTCCACCGCCCGGGGCGGGTCGGCCTCCACGCCGGTGCCCAGCTCGTAGCACAGCCCCAGGGCGCAGGTAGCGGGAAGATAGCCGTTTTCCCGGGCCCGGCGGTACCACTCCACCGCCTGGGCGGGGTCGCGCTCCACCCCCTGGCCCATCTCATAGCTCTGGCCCAGCAGGAATTGGCCCTTGGGGTGGTCCTCCTCGGCGCACCGGCGGTAGAGCCGGGCGGCCTCGGCCATGTCCTGCTCCACCCCCACGCCCCGGTCATAGCACACGCCCAGGGCGCAGGTGCCCGCCTCATAGCCCTGCTCGTGGGCGGCCCGGTAGAGCTCCACCGCCTTTTTCTCGTCCTGCTCCACCCCCAGGCCGGCCTCGAAGCACTCCCCCAGCAGCTGCTGGGCGCGGGGATACTCCTGCTGGGCGGCCTTGGCGAACCAGCTCACCGCCTCGGCGTAATCCCGCTCCACCCCGATGCCCCGGTAGTAGAAGAAGCCCAGGTTACACTGGCAGGGCGCGTGGTCCTGCTCCGCCCCCTCGCGGTAGAGCTCCGCCGCCCGCTCCTTGTCCATCTCCACCCCGGAGCCCAGCTCGTAGCACAGCCCCAGCTCGCACAGGGCGGGGGGATAGCCCTGCTCAGCGGCCTGCGTGAAGAGCTGAACGGCCCGCTCCGGGTCCTTTTCCGTGCCGATGCCCCGGCCGAAGCACATGCCCAGGCCGTACTGAGCGGCGATGTAGTCCCCCTCCGCCGCCCGGGAGAACCAGTGGAAGGCCAGCGCCTCGTCCCGCTGGGCGCCCCCGGTGCCGTTGCAGTAGTTCATGCCGGCCCGGTATTGGGCGTCCAGGTCGCCCTCCTCCGCCGCCTCCAGCAGCTCCCGGAAGCTCTGCTCCTTTTTGGCCGACACATCCGCCAGCGTCTGGATCAGCTCGGGATTGATATATACCATCATCGTGTCCTGCCCCTCGGGCAGCAGTCCGCCGTTGCGCTCATCCGCCATATGTATCCGCTTCCTTTCGTTCTCCCGCCGCGCCGCGGGCGCCTTTGGAGCATTGTACCACACCTTCGGGAAAAAATCCATATGGGATCGCAGGGAATTGACCCAAATATGTGCGCATAAAAACAGTCCGGCGGAAAACCGCCGGGCTGTTTCCTATGTCACTTGGAGTCCGGGGCCTGCCCCGGCTCCACCAGCTGCCGCAGGGTCTGGTAGTCCGCCGGGCCGATGGCGTAGCGGGTGAAGCGCTCCGCCCCGGCCTTGACGGTCCCGTCCTCATAAAAGAGGAGAAGAACCATGCCGTAATCCCGGGAGGACAAGAGCAGGTCGAACCCGCCGCCCTCCTGCTCCGGCGCGCCGGCGTCCGGCCCCATGTATCGGGCGGGGAGGGCGGCCACGCGGTCCATCACCGCCGCGGCCTCCTCCGGACGCATCTGGTACGAGTCGTCCGGGTCAAAATTCCGCTCCAAAACGCACCCGTCGGTGAGGGACAAGTCAAAATCCAGCAGCTCCCCCAGCGGCCGGGTCCGCCCCGCGAAAACGCACAGGGCGGCGGTTATCAGAATCACGGCGGCGGCGACTGCGGCGCAGATCAGGCGGGGCCTGCGGCCGGAGGCCCCGCGTTCTTTCCCAGCTTCCATGGGCAGCACACCTCCATATTTTTATTTATAATGATAAAATCCTAATTTCAGTGTACCATGGCCGCCGCCCGCAGTCAACCCTCACACTCCGGCGTACCGCGCGCAGTTGAACACGCTGATGCCGATGATGAGGGCCATCAGGGCGATGAACAGCTTATCCACCAGAGGCGCGTCCAGCTTTTTGTTCAGCCCCCGGCCCAGGACGCCGCCGCCGATGCCCCCCGCCACCATCAGCGCCAGCACCTCCGGCCGGAAGGGCGGCACCGAGCGGGCGGCCAGGGTGGCGATCAGGCTGAACAGCTGGCCGAAGAAGATGATGTAAAGGCTGTTGGCCGCGGCGGTCTTGGTGTCCATGCTGAAGAAGTAATAGAGCACCACCAAGTTAATGGGCCCGCCGCCGATGCCCAGAAAGCTGGACATACAGCCCAGCGCCAGCCCGATGGCGGCACAGGCGGCCTTGTTCTCCAGGCGCAGGGTGCGCACGCGGTCCTTGCGCAGGGTATAGCCCAGCGTCCCCAGGGTGACCACGGCCAGGCACGCGGCCTGCACCGAGCCCACGGCGTTGGGGTCGCTGAACATGGCCTTGACGGCGGAGAACAGCCTGCTGCCCAGCAGCCCCCCCACCGCCGAGCCCAGGGCCAGCGGCGTCCCCGTGGACAGGGACACCCGCCGCTCCCCGGCCAGCATGGCCTTGCCCACCGAGTAGCAGCTCATGGACAGCACCGTGCAGCCGGACAGGAAGCTGATGGCGGCCACGTCCTCCAGCCGCAGCAGGTCCAGCACCGGCTTGATGATGACCCCGCCGCCGATGCCGCACACGGCGCCCACTGTGCTGGCCAGCAGGCTGACCAGGAAAAAAATCAAGAGCTGCATAGCGTTTCCTCCAAACTTTCAGCAGGTTTTGCCCCCGCCGGGGCGGGCGGGAGAGGGTTGGGGTATGCGGACATTCCCCCTCCCGGGCGGGAAGGGGGAATGCTCGGCTTATTTTTATTCGGGGAAGGACTGCCGGGCCAGCTCCGCCGCCTCCCGCAGGCTGACGCCCTGGGAGCGGGCGATGGCGGCCAGGTCGTCGAACTCAAACTTGCTGCGCTCCACGCCGCAGCCCGCCGCCCGCTTGCGCCGGACGGGGCCGAAGGGGGTGTCCGCCGCCGTGGAGGACCGCGCCAGCACGCGGCGGCGCAGGGCGCACTCCCGCACGCCCAGAGTGGTGGTGTGGCGGAAGAGCAGCTGGGCCACCGCCTCCCGGTCCGCCGGGGCGCACATCGCCCGCAGCAGCACGCCCGGCCGGGACTTCTTCATGCCGATGGGCACGGTGTATACGTCCAGCGCGCCCCCGGCCAGCAGCTGCTCCATGGCGAATCCCAGCTCCTCGCCGGTCATGTCGTCCACATTGCAGGACAGCTCGATGATCTCGTCCCCGCCCTCCTGGGCGCCGCCCAGCATGGCCCGGACGCAGTTGGCGGCGGGAAAGTCCTTCTGCCCGCAGCCGTAGCCCACGGCGGAGGGGCGCATCACCGGCATATCACCGAACCGGGTGACAAAATGCCGGAGCAGCGCAGCGCCGGTGGGGGTGCACAGCTCCCCCTGGATATCGCCGCCGTAGATGGGCACGCCCTCCAGCAGCAGCGCGGCGGCGGGGGCGGGCACCGGCAGCACCCCGTGGGCGCAGCGCACCTGACCCGTGCCCACCCGGACGGGGGAGCACACCACCTCGTCCGGCGCCAGCCGGTCCATGAGCATACACGCCATGGTGATGTCGGCCACCGCGTCCAGCGCGCCCACCTCGTGAAAGTGGACCTGCTCCACCGGCACGCCGTGGACCCGGCTCTCCGCCTGGGCGATGAGGGCGTACACCGCCATGATCTGCTCCTTCACCCGCTCGGGCAGGTCCAGGTGGTCCCGGACGATGTGGCCAATGCCGTCCATGCCGCTGTGGTGGTGGCCGTGATGATGCTCGTGGTCATGGTGATGGTGATGGTCATGCTCGTGGTCATGGTCGTGGTGGTCGTGGCTGTGCTCCTGCTGGCCGTGGACAGTGACGGACAGGTGGGTGCCGGTGATGCCGCACTTCACCGCCCGCTCCCGGGCCACGTGGACGCCGGGCAGGCCCAGGGCGTTGATCTCGGCCACAAAGCTGTCCGGGTCGGGCAGCAGCTCCAGCAGGGCGGCGCTGAGCATATCCCCCGCCGCGCCCATTCCGCAGTCCAGATACAGTATACGCATAGTGTGCGCTCCTTTTCGTTATAATTCCAGCCCGCTCCGGGGCTCCAGGTCCAGGGCGGCCCCGGGGTACAGGGGCTTCAGCCCCGCCAGCACCTGGGCCCGCTTTTCCAGCAGCAGGGGCAGCTGGTCCTCGGGCAGCTGGATCAGCGCCCGCCCCCCCGGCATCCGCACCCGAAAGCCGGAAAAGCCCAGGGAGGACAGCAGCGCCTCCGCCGCTTCGGTGGTTTGCAGCTTTTCCCGGGTAATCGCCTCCCCGGCGGGGACGCGGGTGGCCAGGCAGGCGTAGGCGGGCTTGTTCCAGGTGAACAGCCCCGCCTCCTTGGACAGCCGGCGCACATCCCCCTTGGTCAGCCCGCACTCCCGCAGGGGGGAGCGGACGGACAGCTCCCGCAGGGCCCGCATCCCGGGCCGGTCCCCCGCGTCGTCCGAGGCGTTGGTGCCGTCCAGCAGGAGGGAAAACCCGTCCTCCGCCGCGGCCCGGGCGATGGCGAAGAGGATGGCCCGCTTGCAGTGGTAACAGCGGTCGGGAGGGTTGGCGGCCACCTGGGGCAGGGCCAGCACGTCCACCTCCACCGCCCGCAGCTCCACCCCCAGATCTCCGGCCAGCCGCCGGGCGTCCTCCCACTCAAAGCGGGGCTGGAAGGGGGAGCGGACGCAGTAGGCCCCCACCCGCCGGGCATACCGGGCGGCGGCGTACAGCATGTAGGCGGAGTCCGCCCCGCCGGAAAAGGCCAGGGCCGCCTCCGGCTGGGCCTGAAAGAATTGCTGAAGGGTCATGGCGGCTTCCTCCTCTGCGCTCATCCGGCGAAGGTGTGGGTGCGGTAGTAGCCCAGGCAGTGGAAGCGGCGGACCAGTTCCTCCTGCTCCGGGGTGAGGGGGGCATTCAGCGCCCCTCCGGCGGTGATGTGGGCGCCGTGGGTGTGGACCACCGGCAGCTGCGCGAGGCACTGGTCCATGGCCTGCATATAGGCGTCCCCCGTCCAGCCCAGCTGCTGGAACAGCACGTTCATCAGAAAGCAGGGGGAGATGTCCGGGCCGTCCCCCGTCAGGTCGCGGCCGAGGACGGCCTTGGCCGCGTCGTTGGCCCAGATGAGGTAGCGGGTGGACCAGTAGTGATAAAAGCCCTTTTCGGTCCCCTGGTCGAAGTCGATGCCCAGCGCCTGATAGACGCTGTTCCCATTGCCCAGCCAGGGCTTGTGGTCCCCGAACACCACCAGCACGATGGGCTCGTCCGACGCGCGGAAGGCGTCCGTCATCTGGGCCAGGTGCTTCTGGGTGTCCTTCACCGAGCCCAGGTAGTTGGCCAGAATATACCGGGATGCCTCGTCCAGCTCAGGGTTGGTGAAGTAGTCCTCCGGCTCGCCCCACCAGCAGGTATTGTCGCTGTAGGGCCCGTGGCCCTGGTAGGACACGGAGAAGGAGAACAGCGGCGCGTCCTCCTCCAGCTGCTCCAGGACGCTCTGGGTGAGGTCGGGCAGGAACCACTCGTCGTTGAGCACGGGGTCGGCGCCGTATACCGGCCAGAAATAGTCCTCCGTGAACCGGTAGGCGTCGAAGCCCAGGTAGGTATTCACGTTCTGCCGGTTGTAGAACCAGTTGTAGGAGGGGTGGCTGCCGGAGGTCCGGTAGCCCTGTTCCTTGAGCCAGCGGACGTAGGAGGAGGCGTCTCCCCGGTAGTCATAGTCCCCGTCCCCCACGCCGGTGAGGAAGGCCCGCTCGGTGTTGACGGTACCCCCGGCGAAGATGTTGGTGAGCAGGCTGCCGGAATAGCCCTCCGCCTCCAGCGCGTGGTAGGCGGCGTACACGTCCTGGGTGAACTGGATCTCCTCAAACTGGGAGAAGTCGGCAAAGGCCTCCAGCATCACCCCCACGATGTTCACCTTTTTGTCCTCGGGGATGCCGCCGTCCTCATATTCGGCCAGCCACACCTCCGCCTCCCGCTGGCTGTAGCCGTCGGGGGGCTGGGGGAAGGCGTCCTTCACGCTGTGGAGGAAGGGGTAGAGCAGGCCCCGGGACACGTACTGCTGGGTGACGGACCACTTGTTGATGTGTTCCTCGTTGGCGTTGGCCTGGTACAGCTGGTCGCTGGCGTACAGCGGGGCCAGGGCGGCGGCGCAGGTCAGGGCAGCCCCGGCGGCGGCCGCCCGGAAACGCCCCAGAGGCCGGCCCCGGGCCAGCAGGGCCAGCAGCGCGGCGCTGAGCACCGCGCAGGCCAGGGCGGCGGTCAGCTTGCCGAACAAAAACAGCTGGTACTTGCCCGCCATGTTCCCCGCCTCCCCCAGCAAGAGCAGGTCCCGGGCGATGACGGGGTCGTCCCGGAAGAACATCTTGTAGGCGTTGCCGGCGGCCAGGCCCAGCACCGGCAGGGCGGTGAGCACATAGGCCAGCCAGGCCCGCCCGGTGAGGCCGTAGAGCAGCGCCATGAGCACCACGGGAGGGAGCAGGTTGAGCGCGGTCAGCGCCGGGTGGGCGAGGTAATCGTAAAACAGCTCCCAGCCGTACTGGGCGGGGGCCAGCATCAGGCAGAGCAGCCCCAGCGCCAGCGCCGCGCCCAGCATCAAAAAGCCGTTCCAAAGCCAGAACGCCGCCCGGCGGGGGGCGGTCAGCCCGGGCTCCGGGCGCGTCTGGAGCAGAAAACAGGAGAATAGTCGTCTCATCGCAGGGCCTCCACAAGATGAATGCAGGGTGTTAAGCAATACCGGCGGCAGGGAGTCCCGCCGCCGGTATTCTACCACAATTTACCCCGCTGTGCACGGACAAACGCGGAATTTTACGGAAAGTTAACGAAATCAGTAGGCCAGTTTCTTCTCCAGCCAGGTTTTGAGCTCGCTGATGGGCACGCGGACCTGCTCCATAGTGTCCCGGTCCCGGATGGTGACGGCGTGGTCGGCAATCTCGGTTTCGCTGCCCACGGTGGCGAAGTCCATGGTGACGCAGTAGGGCGTGCCGATTTCGTCCTGGCGGCGGTAGCGCTTGCCGATGGACCCCGCGTCGTCGAAGTCCACCATGAAATATTTGGACAACTCGGTCTGGATCTCCCGGGCCTTATCGCTCAGCTTCTTGGACAGGGGCAGCACCGCGCACTTGAAGGGGGCCAGGGCGGGGTGGAGGTGGAGAACGGTGCGCACGTCGTTCTTGGCCTCGTCCACCACCTCCTCGTCGTAGGCGTTGCAGAGGAAGGCCAGCAGCATCCGCTCCACCCCCAGGGAGGGCTCGATGACGTAGGGGACATAGTGCTCGTTGGTCTCCTGGTCGAAGTAGGTCAGGTCCTTGCCGGAGGTGTTCTGGTGGGCGGTGAGGTCGAAGTCGGTGCGGCTGGCCACCCCCCACAGCTCGCCCCAGTCGGTGAAGGGGAAGGCGAACTCAAAGTCGGTGGTGGCGTTGGAGTAGTGGCTGAGCTCCTCGGGGTCGTGATCGCGCAGGCGCAGGTTCTCGTCCTTGACGCCCAGGTCCAGCAGCCACTGGTGGCAGAAGTTCTTCCAATATTGGAACCACTCCAGCTCGGTGCCCGGCTTGCAGAAGAACTCCAGCTCCATCTGCTCGAACTCCCGGGTGCGGAAGATGAAATTGCCCGGGGTGATCTCGTTGCGGAAGCTCTTGCCGATCTGGCCGATGCCGAAGGGCAGCTTGCGCCTGGTGGTGCGCTGGACGTTGACGAAGTTGGTGAAAATGCCCTGGGCGGTCTCGGGCCGCAGGTAGACGGTGTTCTTGGCGTCCTCCGTGACCCCCTGGAAGGTCTTGAACATCAGGTTGAACTGGCGGATATCGGTCCAGTTGAACTTGCCGCAGGTGGGGCAGGCGATCCTGTGCTCGTCAATAAACGCCTTCATCTCCTGCTGGCTCATGGAGTCCACGCTGCGGCCCAGCTCGAAGCCGTTCTCCTGGCACCAGTCCTCAATGACCTTGTCGGCGCGAAAGCGCTCGTGGCACTCCTTGCAGTCCATGAGCGGGTCGGAGAAGCCGCCCACGTGGCCTGAGGCCACCCACACCTGGGGGTTCATGAGGATGGCGGCGTCCAGCCCCACGTTGTAGGGGTTTTCCTGGACGAACTTCTTCCACCAGGCCTTTTTCACGTTGTTCTTCAGCTCCACGCCCAGGGGGCCGTAGTCCCAGGTGTTGGCCAGGCCGCCGTAGATCTCGCTGCCGGCGAAGATGAAGCCCCGGGACTTGCAGAGGTTGACGATCTTTTCCATACTCTTCTCGCTGTTTTTCATGGTGATATCCGCTCCTTTGATGTGGTTGAATGGGTTTTTATATGAGATAGGACTACGGGGATGCGGCGCAGGATCTCCCAGGTGAGCCGGCAGCAGCGTGCGCTTGGCCGCGCCCCCTTCCCTTACAAATGAAAACGCCCCGAGCCGTCTGGCTCAGGGCGAACTTGATGAAAGTCCGCGGTTCCACCTGAATTCGGGCTCCGCCCGCGCTCTTGCCCGGTAACGGCGGGGACCGCCGGGCCATTTCCTGCCCGGACTCGGGAGCGCCTTCCCGCCGCGCCCTCGGAGGATTCTCACCGGCCATCCTCTCTCTGAAGCTCCAGGCGTGGGGTACTGTTCTCCGTCACTGCTTTGCGCCGTCCATTCTATTACAGAAAGCCGGGGCTGTCAAGGGGGCGGGCGGAAAACGCAGCTCAGCCCTCTTTTTTGCCGCCGCCCGGCCGGATCAGGTGGATCAGCCCCAGCACCAGAAACACCGCGCCAATGATAATCAGCGCCGCGGCTCCCACCATTAGGTACATCTGGGTGCGGCCCTCGCTCCGGGTGGTCACGCCCTCCACGAAGGTGAAATCCCCGCCCAGCATCCACATGACCGCCCCCAGCGCGGCCATGGCGGCGCCCTCCAGCAGCTCCTTGAGGGCGGCTTTCCGCCCTGCGGCGCGGTTTTGCTTGTCGTCCATGCCAATACGCCTCCTTTCCAGCTTCCGTCCCCAGACGGGACGCGTTCGCAAACAGCATAGCACGGGCGGGCGGAAAAATCAAGGCGGGCCCCGATGAAAAATCAGCGGACTTTTATACTTTTTTCATTTCCTTTTTTTCAAAGCTGTGATATAATGTAAGGTAAATCACTGTGCAGGAGGGAGCGCCATGCAAAACCGCGTCACCATTACCGTGGGTGGGCTGAAGTACACCCTGCTGGCCGCCGAGGGAGAGGAGTACGTCCACCGCGTGGCCGCCTATGTGGATGAAAAGCTGAGGGAGACCACCAAGGCCGGCGGCTCCTCCCAGATGGGGTGCGCCGTGCTCACCGCCGTCAATATCGCTGACGAGCGCTTTAAGGAGCGGGAGGCGTCGGAAAACCTGCGCCGCCAGATCAAGGACCTGGTGGAGGAAAATTCCCGGCTGAAGGGCGAGCTGAGCGAGGCCAAACGGGAAATTTTTAAATTGCAGCAAAAGAGGTGAGCGCGAGGATAGCCGCGCAGGGGAGCTTGGAGCGGAGCGAAAGCAAAAGCCCAGGGACCACGCAGTGGGACTGGGTTTTGCTTGAGACGCAGCGAAAGCGGCCCGGCCGCGCGGCCAATCCGAGCGTGATAAGAAGCTCCGGCCCCGTAGGGGCGTTCTCCCAGCCGGGGCGAAGCCGCTCCGTGATGCGGGCGCGAGCGGGAACAGGCTAAGCGCGTCCGCCCAAAAGATAAATCCAGAGAAACGAGAGAAGCAAGCATGGAAATACTATCCCCAGCAGGAAGCCCGGAGGCGCTGCGCGCGGCGGTGTGCGCCGGAGCGGACGCGGTTTACCTGGGCTTCGGACAATTCAACGCCCGCCGGGGGGCGAAAAACTTCACCCGGGATGAGTTTGCCGCCGGAGTGGCCCACTGCCACCTGCGGGGGGTGAAGGTGTACCTCACCCTGAACACCCTGTGCTCCGACCGGGAGATGGCCCAGGCGGTGGACTGCGCCGTCCAGGCGTCCCAGCTGGGGGCGGACGCGGTGCTGGTGCAGGATATGGGGCTGGTGCGGGCCCTGCGCCAGTGTGCCCCCGACCTGCCCGTCCACGCCTCCACCCAGATGAGCCTGCACAGCCTGGACGGGGTGAAGCAGGCCGCCGATCTGGGGGTCACCCGGGCGGTGCTGGCCCGGGAGCTGTCCCGGCGGGATATCGCCTACATCTGTGAGCGCTCCCCCATTGAGATCGAGGTGTTTGTCCACGGCGCGCTGTGCATGTGCTACTCGGGGCAGTGCTTCATGTCCTCCGTCATCGGCGGGCGCAGCGGAAACCGGGGCATGTGCGCCCAGCCCTGCCGCCTGCCCTACGGCTGGGGGGACTGGGCGGACGGCCATCCGCTGTCCCTGAAGGATATGTCGCTGGCGGGCCGCCTGAAGGAGCTCCGGGACATGGGGGTGGCCAGCGCCAAGATCGAGGGGCGCATGAAGCGGCCGGAATACGTCTACATCGTCACCAAGGTGTACGCCGACGCCCTGCGGGAGGGCCGGGAGCCCACCGCAGGGGAGCTGTCCCAGCTGGAGCAGGCCTTCTCCCGCCAGGGCTTTACCGACGGGTATTTCACGGAGCGCAAGGGTCCGGATATGTTCGGCGTCCGGGAGGAGGCCAAGAACCCCCGGGAGCTGTTCGCCCAGGCCAAGGCCGCCTACAGCAAGGGGGAGGGCCCCGGCGTGCCGGTGAAGTTCTACGCCATGGTCCGCCCCGGCGAGCCCATCCAGGTGGGGGTGGAGGACGGCGAGGGCCGGGTGGCCACCGCTGCCGGAGCCGTGCCCGAGGCCGCCCGCCGCCGGGCCGCCACCCGGGCTGAGGTGGAGGGCCAGCTCACCAAGACCGGGGGCACCCCCTACCGGGTGGCGGACGTGCGCTCGCTGGTGCAGGACGGGCTGGCAGTGCCCCTGTCCGCCGTCAACGCCCTGCGCCGGCAGGTGCTGGACGATCTGTCCCGCCAGCGCACCGCCCTGCCCCAGCGCCGCCACAGCCCCTATAAGCTGGGGGCGCGCTACGAGGACTACCGGGAGGAGCCGGACCTGTACGTCTCCCTGCGCCGGGCGGGTCAGCTCACCTTCGAGCTGACCAAGGCCAAGCCCGCCCTCATCACCCTCCCCTCGGAGGAGATCGCCGCCCACCCGGAGGACGTGGAGGCCGCCATCCGCCGGGGCGTGCCGGTGGCGGCGGTGCTGCCCCGGATCTGCTTCGACCGGGAGCTGCCCCGACTGCGGGAGGAGCTGGCCGCCTGTAAGGAGGCCGGAGTGACCGACGCCTACGTGGGCAATCTGGGGCTGGTCCCCCTGTGTAAGGAGCTGGGGCTCGGCCTGCGGGGAGACTTCGGCCTTCAGGTGTTCAACAGCCAGGGGGTGAAGGAGTACAAGCGCCTGGGCTTCCAGTCCCTCACCGCCTCTTTCGAGCTGAAGCTGGCTCAGATCCGGGACCTGTCCAAGGCGGTGAACCTGGAGATGATCGCCTACGGCCGCCTGCCGCTGATGATTACCGAGAACTGCGCCGTCAAAAACCAGTCGGGCAAGTGCGTGTGCTCCAATGTGAACCTGCTCACCGACCGCAAGGGGGTGCGCTTCCCGGTGGAGCGGGCCTGGGGCTGCCGCAACGAGATTTTGAACGCCAACAAGGTGTTCCTGGCGGACAAGGCCCAGGACTGGAAAAAGGCGGGGCTGCGGGCGGTGCGCCTGCTGTTCACCACCGAGAACGGGGTGGAGTGCGTCCAGGTGCTGGAGGCCTACCGGGGAAAGGGGAACTACGTGCCCAACAACTTCACCCGGGGGCTGTACTACCGGGATGTGGAATAACAAAGAAGCGCGGAGCCGTCGTGAGCAGCGCGGATGGACTGGAGCGAGGGCAAGAGCCCAGCCGCCGCGGAGCGGGGGCGGGTCTTGTCCGAGACGAAGGGAAACCGCGCGTTGCGAACAGGCAAAGCGTGACAGGAGCAGAAGCGCGGAGCCGTCGTGAGCAGCGTGACAATGCCATCGGAGGTATCATGAACATCATTTTGGCGTCAAATTCCCCCCGGCGGCGGGAGCTGCTGGGGCAGATCGGAGTGCGGGACTTCCGGGTCCTCTCCCCCGACGTGGACGAGAGAACGCAGCCCGGGCTGTCCCCCGCCCAGATGGTGGAGGAGCTGTCCCTGCGCAAGGCCCGGGCGGCGGCGGAAAAGGCCGGGCCCGGCGGGCTCATCATTGCCGCGGACACGGTGGTGGCCCTGGACGGCGCGGTGCTGGGCAAGCCCCAGGACGAGGAGGACGCCTTTGCCATGCTGTCCGCCCTGTCGGGGCGGGAGCACCACGTGTATACCGGCGTGACCCTCCTCCGGGACGGGCGGGCGGCCACCGGGCACGAGCAGACCGCCGTGCGCTTCCGGGCGCTGGAGCCCCAGGAGATCAGAGGCTATATCGCCACCGGCGAGCCCATGGACAAGGCGGGGGCCTACGGCATCCAGGGCGTGGGCGCGCTGCTGGTGGAGGGCATCCGGGGGGACTACTGCAATGTGGTGGGCCTGCCGGTGTTCCGGCTGGGCCGGATGCTGGCGCAGCTTGGCATAAGCCTTCTGCCGGCGCCGCAGAATAAGGAGCAATCAAAGGCATGAAGCGATTTTTCCAGAACAACGGAGGGCTGCTGCTCATCGCCGCCGGGCTGCTGGCGGCGGTGCTGGCGCTGGGAGCCCAGATTTTAGGCTTTGACCCCCTCACCAGCGCGCTGGAGGTGCTGGCCACCCCCTTCCGGGCGGCGTCCGCCGCCGTGTCGGGCTGGAGCCAGGAGCAGTATGACCGGGCCATGCGCTACGACGAGCTGGCCGCGGAGAACGAGGCGCTGCGCCAGCGGGTGGCCCAGCTGGAGCGGGACGCCATCGCCGGGCAGGACGCCGCCCGGGAAAACGAGCGGATGAAGGACCTGCTGGGCCTGCACGAGGCCCGGCCGGAATTGCAGTACCGGGACGCGGCGGTGGTCCGGGGGGCCTCCTCCAACTGGTCGTCCGACTTCACCATCGACCGGGGGACCGCCGGAGGGGTGGAGAACGGCGACTGCGTCATCGACCAGTACGGCCACCTCATGGGGGTGGTCACCGACACCAGCCCCAACTCCGCCCGGGTGACCACCATCCTGGACCCCACCCTGGAGGTGGGCGGCCGGGTGGCCCGCACCGACGAGGACGCCATTTTGGAGGGGGACTTCACCCTGATGCAGGAGGGGCTGCTGCGGCTGTCCTTTGTCCCCGAGCAGGCCAAGCTGGGCACCGGCGACCGGGTGACCACCTCCGGGCTGGGGGGCGTATACCCCCCGGGGCTGGTGGTGGGCAGCGTGCGCACCCTGTGCGTGGAGGAGGACGGCGTGAGCCGCTACGCCCAGGTGGAGCCCGCGGCGGATATCACCGGGACGCAGTATGTATACGTCATTATTGACTACGGGGAATAGAAGCGCGGCGGCAGGCGCGCGCCCAATCGGAGCGTGACAATGCAAGGGAGCGAAAAGCGTATGGCGGAAATGACCCCCATGATGCGGCAGTACTGGAAGGTGAAGGAGCAGCACCCGGACTGTCTGCTGTTCTTCCGGCTGGGCGATTTCTACGAGATGTTCCACGACGACGCCAAGCTGGGGGCGGAGGAGCTGGGCCTCACCCTCACCACCCGGGACCGGGGCAAGCCGGAGGACCAGCGCACCCCCATGTGCGGCGTGCCCTACCACTCCGCCCAGAGCTACATCGCCCGGCTTATCAAGCGGGGGTACAAGGTGGCCATCTGCGAGCAGATGGAGGACCCCGCCGCCGCCAAGGGGCTGGTGGACCGGGACGTGATCCGCATTGTCACCCCCGGCACCGCCATGGCCGACGAGATGCTGGACGAGAGCCGCAATAATTTCATCTGCGCCGTCTACGAGGACAGCGCCGGGACCGCCCTGGCCCGGTGCGACCTGTCCACCGGGGCGTTCACCGCCGTCCCCTTCCAGGGGAAGGACCGGCTCACCCATGTGCTCAACGCCCTGGCGGCCTGCCCTCCCAGCGAGGCCATTTTGTCCGACGCCGCCGCGTCCAACCCCCAGCTCACCGACTTTTTGAAGCTCCGGCTGAGCTGCCTGTGCCAGGGCGTCCCCGAGGTCCGCTTCCGTCCCGCCCAGGCGCTGGACGCCCTGGCCGCGCTGGGCATACTGGAGGAGGGGGAGCAGGCCCTCCCGGATCAGGACGGCCTGCGGATATGCTATCAGGCGGCGGGGGCGCTGGCGGGCTACCTGCGGGAAACCCAAAAGACCGACCTGAGCCACCTGAGCCGCCTGACCATCGACGTGGCCAAGAGCCAGCGCTATCTGGAGCTGGACCTCACCGCCCGGCGGACCCTGGAGCTCACCGAGACCATCCGGGGAGGGGAGAAGAAGGGCTCGCTGCTGTGGGTGCTGGACAAGACCCGCACCCCCATGGGCCACCGGCTCATCCGGGCGTGGATCGAGCAGCCCCTGTGCGACCCCGCCGCAGTCTCCTTCCGGCAGGACCAGGTGGCCGCCCTGGCGGCGGACAGCGTGGTCCGGGAGGAGCTGGCCCTCACCCTGCGGCGGGTGCCCGACCTGGAGCGGCTCATCGGCAAGGTGGTGTACGGCTCGGCCAACGCCCGGGACATGCTCACCCTGGCCGACGGGCTGGCGGTGCTGCCCGGGCTGGCGGGTCAGGCCGCGCCCCTGGCCCAGGCGGCCCCCCGGCGCTTCGAATTTCTGGAGGAGTTTTCCGGCCTGGACGACCTCCAGACCCTGCTGAAGGGGGCCATCCGGGACGACGACGAGGACCACCGCCTGCCCTTCACCATCCGCGAGGGGGACTTCATCCGCCGGGGCTATGACGAAGAGGTGGACCGCCTGCGGGAGGTGATCGACCACGGGGCGGACATGGTGGCCGCCCTGGAGGGCCGTGAGAAGGAGCGTACCGGCATCAAGAGCCTGAAGGTGCGCTATAATAAGGTGTTCGGCTACTACATCGAGGTGTCCAAGAGCTACTACAGCATGGTGCCCGAGGATTACATCCGCAAGCAGACCCTGGCCAACTGCGAGCGGTTCTTCACCCAGGAGCTGAAAGACCTGGAGCACGAGATCCTGTCCGCGCAGTCCCGGGTGACGGCGCTGGAATACCAGCTGTTCTGCCGCCTGCGGGAGGCCGCGTCCCAGCGGGTGCGGCAGGTGCAGGACGTGGCCCGGGGGGTGGCCCACCTGGACGTGCTGGCCTCCTTCGCGGCGGCGGCGGTGCAAAACGGCTACGTCCGCCCGGAGGTGGACGACAGCGGCGTTATCCACATTCGGGACGGCCGCCATCCGGTGGTGGAGCGGATGCTGAAGGACGCCCTGTTCGTCCCCAACGACACCCACATGGACGGCGGGGACGACCGGCTGGCCATCATCACGGGGCCAAATATGGCGGGCAAGTCCACCTACATGCGCCAGGTGGCCCTCATCGTGCTCATGGCCCAGATGGGGTCCTTTGTCCCGGCCCGGTCCGCCCGGATCGGGGTGGTGGACCGGGTGTTTACCCGCATCGGGGCGTCGGACGATCTGAGCGCGGGGCAGTCCACCTTTATGGTGGAGATGACCGAGGTGGCCCAGATGCTGAAAAACGCCACCTCCCGCTCCCTGCTGATTCTGGACGAGATCGGCCGGGGGACCTCCACCTACGACGGGATGGCCATTGCCCGGGCGGTGCTGGAGCACTGCGCGGACAAACGGCGGCTGGGGGCCAAGACCCTCTTCGCCACCCACTACCACGAGCTTACCGAGGTGGAGCGCGCCATTGAGGGGGTGCGCAACTACCAGATCGCCGCCAAAAAGCGGGGGGACGGCATCGTGTTCCTGCGCAAAATCGTCCCCGGCGGGGCGGACCAGAGCTACGGGGTGGAGGTGGCCAGGCTGGCCGGGGTGCCGGACCGGGTGGTGAACCGGGCCAGGGAGATCCTGACCGAGCTGGAAGCCCAGGGCCATGCCCAGCCCTCTCCCGCCCCCAGGGCGGAGGAGGACGCGCAGGTGTCCCTAGGGGACATGGCCGGGGCGGCGGTGCTGGACAAGCTGCGGGCGGTGGCGGTGGAAACCCTCACCCCCATTGAGGCGATGAATCTGCTCTACCAGCTGAAAAGCCAGCTGCAATGAGAAAAGGCCGCGCGGGCATTGCCCGCGCGGCCCCCTGTTTTATCTGTCAGCCCTCGTCGTCCAGCTTGAGGACGGCCATAAACGCCTCGGTGGGCATCTGCACCGTGCCCAGGGAGCGCATCTTCTTCTTGCCCTCCTTCTGCTTTTCCAGCAGCTTCTTCTTCCGGGTGATGTCACCGCCATAGCACTTGGCCAGCACGTCCTTGCGCAGGGCCTTCAGCGTCTCCCGGGCGATGACCTTGCCGCCGATGGCCGCCTGGATGGGCACCTCAAACATCTGGCGGGGGATGTTCTCCTTCAGCTTCTCGCAGATGCGCCGCGCCCGCTTGTACGCCTTGTCCCGGTGGGCGATGAAGGACAGCGCGTCCACCTGGTCGCCGTTGAGCAGCAGGTCCACCTTCACCAGGTCGGAGGGGCGGTACTCGTCCAGCTCGTAGTCCAGGGAGGCGTAGCCCCGGGTCTTGGCTTTCAATGTGTCGAAGAAGTCGTAGATGATCTCGTTGAGGGGCATGAGGTACCGGATTTCCACCAGGTTGGTGTCCAGGTACTGCATGTCCTTGTACTCGCCCCGGCGGTCCTGGCACAGGGGCATGATGCTGCCCACATAGTCCGGCGGGGAGATGATGGACACGTTGGCGTAGGGCTCCATGGCCTCCTTGATGGAGCCGGGATCTGGGTAATTGTGGGGATTATCCACCCGCACGAGACTACCGTCCGTTTTTGTCACCTCGTAAATAACGGAGGGTAATGTGGTGATGAGGTCCAGATCGAATTCCCGCTCCAGACGCTCCTGGATGATCTCCATGTGGAGCATCCCCAAAAAGCCGCAGCGGAAGCCGAAGCCCAGGGCGATGGACGACTCCGGCTCAAAGGACAGGGAGGCGTCGTTGAGCTGGAGCTTTTCCAGCGCGTCCCGCAGGTCGGGGTACTTGGAGCCGTCCTCGGTGTAAACGCCGCAGTACACCATGGCCTGGGCGGGGCGGTAGCCGGGCAGGGGCTCCGCCGTGGGGCGGGCGGATTCGGTGATGGTATCGCCCACACGGGTGTCCTTCACCGTTTTGATGGAGGCGGTGAACCAGCCCACCTCCCCAGCGGACAGCTCCGGAGCGCTCTCCATCCCCAGGGGGCGCAGGTAGCCGCAGTCCAGCACGGTGTACTGGGCGCCGGAGGCCATGAGGCGCACCTGCATCCCAGGCTTGATGGTCCCCTCCATGACGCGGAAGTACACGATAACCCCCAGGTAGGGGTCGTACTGGCTGTCGAAGATGAGGGCCTTCAGCGGGGCGGAGGGGTCGCCGGCGGGGGCGGGTATGCTGTGTACGATATCCTCCAGCACGGCGGGGATGTTGAGGCCCTGCTTGGCGGAGATCTCCGGCGCGTCCAGGGCGGGCAGGCCGATGATGTCCTCAATCTCGTGCTTCACCCGCTGGGGGTCGGCGGCGGGCAGGTCGATCTTGTTGAGCACGGGGCGGATTTCCAGGTCGTGGTCCAGGGCCAAATAGGTGTTGGCCAGGGTCTGGGCCTCCACCCCCTGGGCGGCGTCCACCACCAGTACGGCTCCCTCGCAGGCGGCCAGGGAGCGGCTGACCTCGTAGTTGAAGTCCACATGGCCCGGGGTGTCGATGAGATTGAGGCAGTAGGTCTGGCCGTCCTGGGCCTTGTAGTCCATGCGGACGGCCCGGGCCTTGATGGTAATGCCCCGCTCCTTTTCCAGCTCCATATTGTCCAGCAGCTGGGACTCCATCTGGCGCTGCTCCACCGCGCCGCAAATCTCAATCATCCGGTCGGACAGGGTGGATTTCCCGTGGTCGATGTGGGCAATAATAGAGAAGTTGCGAATTTTGGACTGGTCTGTCATATAAACAAATCCTCCGGGTATTATAAAGAAAGAATATTGCGGGCCATTTTGACTAGCGGGTGTTTTCGATGTGGCTTGCCATCTCGCCGTTGAGGCGCTCGCCGCAGGTGTGGACGATCTGGAGCAGGGACTGATAGGTGCCGGGGTATGCCTCCTTCATGGCGTTGTGGTCCAGCGGCGGGAAATGGGCGCCCTTGCCGGGGTTGGAGAGGGCGTCCACAAACTCCGCCTCGCTCATCAGCATGTCGGCCCGGGGCAGCCCCGCCAGAAACCAGGACTGGGGCACGTTGAAAAAGTCGTCGTTCTCATTGCCGCTGGCCCGGTGCAGGTGGCGGAAGAGGATATACACCGTGCCGGACAGGCAGTTGGCCGCGGCCCGGATGGCCTTCTTATTGCCCAGGCGGCTGAGCAGGTCGAAAAGCAGGCCCACCGAGTTCACCACCAGCTTTTTGGACAGGGTGGCGATCACCGAGCCCTGCATCACATTGTCCCGCTCATCGGATACGTCGTACAGGGTGTCCGCGTCCAGGATGGTGGTGCCGTCCCGGCTGAGGGTCCGGCCCAGCAGGAAGTCGGCGGACACATTATAAAAGTCGCAGGCTTTGACCACGAACATCAGGCCGGGCTCACGCGCGCCGTTCTCGTAGTGGGAAAGCAGTGCCTGGGATATGCCCAGCGTCTTGGCGGCCTGCCGCTGAGAAATACCCTTCTCCTGCCGCAGCAGGGAGAGGGTTCGTGCGAAATCAGGGTTTGTCATCCTGATCTCCCCCTTTCCTTGTGTCGCTTTGCCGTGCGGGGAGCGTTCCCACAAAACACAACAGGTATAGTATAGCGGGGAGAATACGTTTTGTAAAGAGCTTATGCGCAGGAAAACGGCAGAAAAATTCTGCGGATTTTTTCCGCTTTCCTCCATCTGACACTTGCAAAAAATTCAGGACAGTGTTACATTAAAAAATAGTACTTCAAAAAATCCTGTGGGCCAACGGCCCGCCTCAACGGAGGGAATTGATCTATGTTTAGACTGCTGATCCAAAAGCTGAAGCAAAACCCGAAAAAAATCGTCTTTACCGAGGGCAACGACGAGCGCGTGCTGGAGGCCGCCGCCCGGCTGATGTCGGGCACCTTCCTCACCCCCATCCTCATCGGAGACCCGGCGGAGATTCATCAGGTGGCCGAGGAGGCCTGCCTGAATATCCGGGACGCGCAGATCCTCCAGCCCTCCACCTATGACAGGATGGACGCCATGGTGGCGAAAATGGTGGAGCTGCGCAGGGGGAAAATGACCGAGGAGCAGTGCCGCGCGGCCCTGCAGCGGGGCAATTACTTCGGCACGATGCTGGTGGCCATGGGGGAGGCGGACTGCCTGCTGGGCGGCGCCACTTACTCCACCGCCGACACCGTGCGCCCCGCCCTCCAGCTCATCAAGACCCGGCCGGGCAATAAGATCGTGTCCTCCTGCTTTATCCTGGTGCGGCCCTTTGCCACCGGCGGCAACCAGGTGCTGGCCATGGGCGACTGCGCCATTAACATCGACCCCAGCGAGGACGACCTGGTGGAGATCACCCAGGAGGTGGTCAACTGCGCCCGCCGGTTCGGCGTGGACCCCAAGGTGGCCATGCTGTCCTATTCCACCCTGGGCTCCGGCTCAGGCCCCATGGTGGACAAGATGCGCAATGCCTGCGACAAGCTCAAGGCGCTGAATCTGGACTTCCCCGTGGACGGCGAGTTCCAGTTCGACGCCGCCGTGTCCCCCACCGTAGGCCGCCTGAAGGCCCCCGGCTCCGAGGTGGCCGGCCGGGCCAACACCTTTATTTTCCCGGATATCTCCGCGGGCAATATCGGCTATAAGATCGCCCAGCGCATGGGCAATTTCGACGCCTACGGCCCCATTCTGCTGGGTCTGAACGCCCCTATCAACGACCTGTCCCGGGGCTGTAACGCGATGGAGGTCTACTCCATGGCCATCATCACCGCGGCGCTGGCGGACTGAGCGGAGGGCCGTCCCGGCGGGGATTTTTGACTGCGAAATGCGGGCGGACAGCAGCGCTGTCCGCCCGCATAAAAACCTGCGGCAATTTTAGAAAAAAAGGTTGACATTTCGAGCAAGATGGGGTAAACTAAGCCTTGCCCCTGTCAGGGCGGCAAGTACGAGAAATGGCGGCGTAGCTCAGTTGGCTAGAGCACTCGGTTCATACCCGAGTTGTCACCGGTTCGAATCCAGTCGCCGCTACCATCCCGAAGAAGCGGCGATGGCCGCTTCTTCGGGCCCCGCTCTGATCCGCCCGCCTTGGGCACCCGCGGCCCGGTGGTCAAGCGGCTAAGACACCGCCCTTTCACGGCGGTAACACGGGTTCGATTCCCGTCCGGGTCACCAATATGGAGGCTTAGCTCAGCCGGTAGAGCGCTTGCTTCACACGCAAGAGGTCACAGATTCGAGTTCTGTAGTCTCCACCATAGAAGCTCCCAAAATCGCAAGGTTTTGGGAGCTTTTCTTTCGTTTTCTCGTCTAAAAGTTCAGCCTGTCGAGTGTGTCCCGCATATGTCCCGCATGAGGCCCCACATTCCCTAAACCGTCAGCCAGCCTTGGGAGCCTGGAACAACGCCGCGTCCACCACATTCCCCAGCCGGGCCATATCGCCCTGGAGGATATGGCCGTATATATTGAGCGTGGTAGAAACATCGCTGTGCCCCAGCCACGCTTGAATGTCCTTCACATCGCAGCCGCCCTTGCGGAGCGTGTTCACCGCGCTGTGCCGGAGGTCGTGAAAGCGGATAATGGGCACATCGTTTGCCACCAGCACCCGCCGGAAGTGGTGGGTCACAAAATCCGGGTCAATGGGGGTGCCGTCCGGCTTTACGCAGATATACCCGCTGTCGGTGTAGTCCCGGCCAAACAGCCTCTTGTTTTCCTCCTGGCGTTCCCTGACGCTTCCCAGGTACTCCCGCATGGAGGCCGTCAGGGGCAGTACCCGGTTGCTGGTGGCCGTCTTGGTGCTGTCCGAGTATAACACCCTGCCGTTGGCTTTCACCGCCGTGTGGCAGATGTGGAGCGTCCCCGCTTCCATATCCACCGCGTCCCAGCGGAGGCCGCACACTTCCGAGCGGCGCAGACCGTAGGCAATACCCAGCATCAGCACCGTTTCCAGGGGGTCGCCCCGGAACAACTGCAAAAGGCCCTGCAACTGTCCCGGGGTGCAAGCCGTGGCCCCGGTGTACTTCTGCTTGGCGGGCAGTTCGACTTGCGCGGAGGGGTTAAAGGCAATCAGCCCCAGGCGAACCGCGTAATCCAGGCACTTGTGGATATTGGCGTGGTGCTTGCGCACCGTGTTCGGGGAGAGGCCCGCTTTCACCTGTTCGCTGTAATAGCTCTGGAGCATGGGTGGGGTGAGGTCTTGGAGCTTGAGGCCGTGGAAGGGCTTGTACTCGGAAATGTAGCGGTCAAAGGTGAGGTTGTACTGTTCCAGGGTGTTTTCCTTCACCTTGTAGGCCATCACATTGTCCAGCCAGTCCCGCATGAAGTCCAGAAACAACACGCGCCCATCATCCAGGAAGGGTTCGTACTGCTGGGCCAGCTCTTTGAGGCGCTTGTCCAGCATCTGCTGTGCCCGCCGTTTGTTGCCCTTTTCCGGCAAGTGCGTGCTTTCCGACTTCTGGCGGCGTTGGCCGCTCTTGTCATAATACTCAAAAACCATTTGCCAGATGCCGTTTTTGCTTCGGATATGTCCTGTTACTTTCATGTTACGCTCCTTTCCCGCAACAGGACAGGTCCATCTTCATCTGACTATCATTATAGCACATTACGGTGTTCTTTTCAATGAAATCCTGCAAATAAACGCGAGGAATCAGGATTTTTCTACCACATTTTATGTATCGGATTTGATGTGCACTTATCAAATTGTAAATCGTAGTGCGCCCCACGCGCAGAATTTGAGCCGCTTCCATGGGGGTGAAAATATCGTGCTCAAACTCTGACGCGGGGAGGATTTCAAGGGTTGGGGTGCTCATTTGTGCCTCCTTCCTTATTGTTTGGAGCCTTGGGGCGGGGCACTTCCATGGGCAGATAGCCCCGGAACATCACGCCGTCCTGGTTGAGAAACAGCCCCCGGCCATGCTTGGGAATCAGCGTGTCGGCATCTCCATTCCCGAGGATAATGCGGGAAAGGGTATCATCCGCGACACCGCACACCCTGCCGGAGATATTAGACTTGATTTGGCCGGGGACAGTGTTCGCGTCCGCCCGCTGTACGCCAATAATCAGGTTGATACCCACGCTGCGCCCGAGCCGGGCAATGGTCGCCAGCTTGCCCACCACAGCGGCGGCCAGCTCCTTGTGGGGCTTGTCCATACCCGTGGTGTCGGTGATTTCAGCCAGCTCGTCGATTACAATGACGTTGCGCCGCAGGGGGGCACCGGAGCACAAATGGTTGTAGTCGTCCAGGGTGGAGCAGGGCACACCGAACCGCTCGCTGGCATCGGAGAACAGCTTCAGCCGCCGCTCCAGCTCCGTCACCAGCCCGCCCAGCACGGACAGGGCATCTTCAGCGGTGACGCAGAACGAGCAATCCCGGTTGCGCCAGTGCGGGGGGTAGTCCTGGCCTCCCTTGAGGTCAATGATGTATACGTCAACCGCCTGTTCGCCCGTGGCTGTCACCTTCATCAAGCACTGTTGGACGAAAACTACCAGCAGGGTCGTTTTCCCGCTGCCAGTCGCGCCACCCATGAGCCAGTGGGGCATCTTGTTGAGGTCGGTGATGACGGGGCCGTCGTAGGACGCCCCCATTGCAATCTCCGAAAGGGCTATGGTGAGCCGGGGCAAATTGACCTTTTCCGGGAGCTGGGCATCACCGGGGGCCAGGGTCAGGCGGATGATGTTCCGGCTTGCCCCCTGCTCCACGCGGACGATGCGGCAATTCGCAGCCGCTTCCAACTCCGCCAAATTATCTTGAATCGTAGTCGGGGAAATGCCCTGTGTGAATAAATCTACCATGATTTTATCCTCCTTATGGTATCGTTTGATTAGTAGTGGGGCCTCTCCGCAGTCGTTCACCAGCCCGATACGCCGGCAAGCGTTCGCCATGCGGAGAGTGCCCGGTGGAATGGCCGTTGCAGTAACAACGGTCAGGAACAGCAGCCCCGCCAGAATCCAGGCCAGGGGTTGCAGCAGCCGCGCCACGATGTTGTCAGCGGCGGCATGAATCATGAGGGCGGCAGCAAGCCAGAACAGGACGGCCAGCAGCAGCCGGAGGGGGCTTCCAGGGATAGCGCGGAGGCCGTCCCGGAAGCGCCCGGTCAGATAGGTGATGGTGTTGCCCAGGTTGATGGTTTCTTTGTCGTGTCTCATTTGTGCCACCCTTTCTCTTAGCCCGCTTTGGCCGCTGTGCCGTCCGTGGGGAACAGGGACATTTGCGCCAGTGCGGGGTCGTATTTTTCCGCGATTTTGCCCAGCACGTCCAGCGGGTCAGGGTGCTTTGTGTCCCTGGTGAGCGCCAGCCCGTTTAAGTAGTCAACCAGCGGGTTCTTGCGGGCGCTCAGAGGAAGAAAGCGGTCGGACGGCAAATCATACCGGCTGGCCTGGATGCTGTCTTTTGTGACGTGCCACACCTGGGAAATGCGGCGGTAGAGCTGCCCAGCGGAATCAATATCAGAGGCGGCGGGCATTACCGCTTTGTAATATGCCGTGGGCGAGTACACAGACGTGACAATGATGTAATCCGCCATTGCGATTTTGTCAAAATATCGGGATTTGGTGGCGGTTTGGGTGTAGGGGTCGAGGAATTGAAGCAGCTCCTTATAGGTAAACCCTTCCTTTGGCCGTAGCTCGTCCAGAAGGATAAGGGGCTGGTCAAGATAGCTCCCCATGGGGTCGTTTCCGGGGTGGGTAATGTAGAGCGGAAGCCCCATCTGCTGGGCGTAGAGCTTGCCCAGGCTTGTTTTGCCTGTGCCCTTTTCCCCGTACAGCCAGAGTATCTGGCAGTCCCGGTTGCCCTTTGCTTTGGCAATCCGGGTATCGTGGTATATGCTCCAGGCGTTCTTGAACAGGTTCGCGTTTTGCGAATAAAGGAGCGTGGGGATATGCTCCCAATAGTTGTACGGCATGATTTCACCCGTCGCGCATTTCTCCACCAGCTCATTGAGCATGGTTTCCTGTTGAACGGCCTTGTTGCGCTTTTTCTCCGAGGCGCTTTCTTTGGCTAAGAACTCCTCCACATTGAAGTTTGCGACAAAACCGCTGGGGCTGTAAAAGGTTTTGTCCTGATAATCCATGTGGGTGTAATATCTGGCGCAGTAATACATACCCCTTTTAGGCGAGGTTCCGTTGGGGTCGGACTTGATTTTTGACACCTTTTCGGTGGAAATGCCAAACCATTTTGCGACATTCCCATACTTCCAGCTCGTTTTCCCGAAGTGCATATAGACATGGAAATGCACGGGCTTGGGGTTGCCGTCCCCGTCCACATCCTTGTCGTGCTTGGCGATGATATAGCGTTCAACGCTTTTGTGGCCCTCAAGCACAGTGCGGATAGTGTCAGGTGTCCAGCCGTCGCCTTCATAGAGGATGGTTTCAAGCTGATGGGCGCTTCCGGGTTCGTTTTTCTGCTTTGTGTCGGGCATTTTGGCCTCCTTTTATTCTCTAATTGTCCTCTTTTGGGCCTCAGTTTGGCCGCTGTTCATCCTCTCTTGCAAATTACCTTTACCCCGGCCCTTAAGACGCTGCCCAGGGCCGGGGCGCGTTGCGGCGCAAGGCGTCTGCCCATTACCGCATTCGGATAAGGACCAGGTGCCGCAGGGGGCGTGTGCGCTTGGAGGCACACCCGCCGCCCTACGGCCCCCAGAGCTTAACCCTTGCCGTTGAGCGCGTGGATGGCGTCAGCGGCAGCAGAGTACGCCAGGGACTTGTTCCTGTCCACGTAGGGCCGAACCGTCAGATTGTCGAAACGAACGGGGATAGCCTGTCCGTCGCTCAAATCCAGAGCGTCGCCGTCAGTGACGAGAACGTTCAGCTCCATGTAGCCGTTATCTACCAGCAGGGTGCGGTAACGATAACCGATGGCCTTGCCCGTGGGCACGCCGTCCTTGTACTCCTTGGCGGGGCGGCAACCCGTGACCAGCATATGAGTGCCCAGGGCGCGGGGGTCGATGGGGAGAGCTGCCATGTTGGAACCTCCTTTCCGTAGTGAGAGTGAGCAAACCCGCATGAACCCGGCGCGGTAAACACGCGCGTTCGAGCATTTGAAAGTCACGCAAAAGTGTCAAGCCAGATAACGAAACTTTTCGCAGGGAACAGCTCCGCGCGGGCCCTGTCGAGTTTTGCTGTGTGTTTATATGCAAAAACGGCGAAAAATATCAAGAGATGGAGAAAAATATTTTTTAAGGATTTATTAAGACGAAATATTTATCCTTGTCCCGAGAGACAAGGATAAATAAAAATAGATTACTAATAAATAAGGTATCTGTATCTCACATATATGTTTGACAAATTCTATAAGCAGCGGTTTCCCCGGAAAGGCCAAGGTCTGGCACAGGCGCAAAGAAAAAGCAAGGTCTACAAAAATTTTTTCATAGGGCGCGAAAAATTTTTTGTGCAAGCGGGCTTTCGCCCGACCTTGCTTTTTCTTTTCGCCTGTACCCGTCGTAGGTAGAGCAAGCTCGCAAGCGAGCGTTGCTCGGCAACCAAAAAAATACGATGGGAGAGGTACATCTTGAAAGAAACCGTGAAAACAAGTCGAACCGCTGGATATTTAGAGAAGATTTTCCGCGCACTGAACGAACGCTATTTTGATGGGGTGCTGGAGGAGCCTGTCATCACCCTGACCGACACGCCGAAGGCTTACGGCCACGTCACCGTCAGCAAGGCATGGGCGCTTGCCAATGGGGAGCGGCGGCACGAGCTTAACATTGGAGCCGGAACGCTTGACCGGGATATAACCGAGGTCGTCGCAACCATCCTGCACGAGCAAGTTCATCTCTACCACCTTCAGGAAGGTGTGCAGGACACCAGCAGGGGAGCGCGCTATCATAACAAAAGGTTTCGTGATGCCGCTGAAGCGCGAGATTTGAAAATCAGCTATGACTCGAAAATCGGGTGGAGCATCACAGAACCAACAGAGGCCCTTATCGACTTCATCATCTCCCAGGGGTGGCAAGATATACGGATGAACCGGGAGGGGGGCTGTACGGCCACAGGAGACCCAGGAAGGGGCGCCGGAGCGGTGGGAGGTATTGGCCCCAGGCGCACAAGCTCCACAAGAAAGGTTCTGTGTCCCTGCTGTGGGCAGAGCGTCCGGGCAACCCGCCATGTCAGCATCATTTGCGGAATCTGCCACGTCCCCATGGTGGAGGCATAAAAAAAGACGCGCACGTGTCAGGAGCCTAAAAGCTCTTGACACGCGCACGTCAAAAAGTCAGGTCAATTCTTTTTCAAATGGGTTATTGCTTTTCCTGGCAGTATGCGCTAAAATGAGCTTGGAAACATGATTGCGGCAGGGAACGGGGTGTTACCAGCACCCCGCCCCCCTGTACGAGTGATTGGCCCACTCAGCACAGCAACAGTTAAGTTGCACCACAGAGCCATTATAACTTTTCCCTCCTGTTTTTGCAAGGGGGAGGGTTGGCTTGTGCGTTCGCTTTTCACGCGGTGTTGAGTACATATACTCGGCACCGCTTTTGTGTTTCCGGCGGCGCTGTCTCTCAGGCCGGGGAGCTTCTCCGGCCTGGGTAGGCCGTTCCGTTGGGATAAAGCAAAATGAAGGAGAGGAATATCATGAAGAAACGCCTATTGTCTATTGTGCTGGCTTTGGCCCTGGCGCTGTCGTTGGTGCCTGTGGGGTTTGCGGCGCAAACACAGGACACGTCAATCGTAAACCCTGCCTATACCTATCTTGGCGCTGGTGTCTACGACGATGTATACATACTTGAAGTGACAGTCCCGGACGATGGAACCATATGGCCTTACCCGTTTCTCAATGTGACAAATGTCGGTGGCGGCGGCTCGAACGTTATGTATGACGCTGACGCAATAGAATTTTTTGAATCCGGGGAAAATAAGGGAAAATTCTCGGGAGTAAAACCGGGCGAGGCCCAATATACGGTGGATTTCCATGTGGGGGGCACTCCGGGCGGTGAGGACGGTACATATTGTGTGGCAAACATCCGTATTTATGTAATCCCTGCCGCCGAATTCTACGCCTCCCACAAAAGGCCCGCTGATGCCATCCCCAGCACTGGCAACACTCCCGGTACAAACACTAATACCGGGAACAATTCAAATACAAGTACAAATAGTGTTATCAACCCGGAGTTTGGCCGATACTTGAGAACCAACGAGTACGGAGTGTACCTGTTTGACATCACAATCCCGGACGATGAAACCCCGCAGCCCCTTCCTTTTTTCAACATATCGGATTTTAGCGCAGCCGGAGTTGACAGCAGAAACATTATCGGCTGTATTGGCCTGGATAATACCGAAGGGAACCGGGGCAAACTTTACGGGAAAACACCGGGGACAGGTGTATATCGGGTGTCGGTTTATGTAGGGGGAACTCCAGGTGCCTATGACGGCGCTAAATATAGTGCTATCGTCAACGTCACAGTGATTCCCGCCGCAGAATATTACGGAACGGGAACCACACCCGGTTCGGGGGACACCGAAAGGCCCCACGCTCACCGCTATGCCGACGAAATCACCAAGCGGCCCACCGCCAGTCAACCGGGCGTGCGTACATACACCTGCACGATATGCGGCGACACCTACACAGAGGCAATCCCAGCTACAGGGATTGCTACAGGCACCCCAATCTCTAAGACCACTAATTCCGGGCCTGTTAAGTCCCGCAATGTCAATAACCAAAATTATAGCACATGGTCGAATACGGTGAAGTCCTACCTTTATCGAAACGAGAGCGGTGGCTTAACTCGAGTGGAATATGCGGATGGCAAAGTGGTGGTAGAAGACTACGATAGTTCCTTTAAGCTCCAATCCAGTTGGTCTACCCAGCCAGAGCTGCCAATCTGGGGTGGATTTTACGCCGGGGTAGATTATAACTTCCTTATTTTTGGACAAAACAACCCGGATGAAAGTTCTAGCAAAGAAGTTATCCGAGTGGTTCAGTATACCAAGGACTGGCAACGTATCAAGTCCACTAGTTTGTCCAATATCAACACCAAAGAACCATTCAATTTTGGCTCCTTACGATGCACTGAATATGGAGACTACCTATATATCCGTACGTGCCGAACCATGTTTAAGAGTGGTGACGGGGTGAACCATCAGTCCAACCTAATGATTGCCATCCGTGAAAGCGACATGACAGCAACCGAAAAGGACAATGGAGCTGGTTATGTCAGCCATTCTTTTGCTCAGTTCCTTCTAGTGGACCAAACAAAGCATATCATTTCTTTAGACCAGGGTGATGCCTATCCTAGAGCTGCCATCATGCGGCAATATACCCAGCCCGCTGGTCAGGATAGTTTAGGAACAGGGAGGAATGTGGTCACTTCTACTGAAATCATTTCTTTCCCCGGCAACATCGGTGATAATGCTACCGGCTGTTCAGTGGGCGGTCTGGAGGAAACCTCCAACGGCTATGTGGTGGCTTACAGCTATGACGGCGTGGGCGGCGGTGGCAGCAGCCGAGATATTTATCTGTCCCTTACCAACAAAAATCTGTCCAGCACCAACAAAACTAAACTCAGCACCGGGGTGAAGGTCACAACCCCTCAAATGGTATCAACAGGCTTAAACGGCGGTTATGTGCTGTGGAACGAACAGGGCGGCAAAGGCTATTCCGATGCCGCAGTAGGCGGCACACTCTATTATGCACCTTACGATGCCAGCGGCAAAGCGGGGACAGTCAAAACCGCGACCGCGCCTTTGTCCGATTGCAAGCCCATCAATTATAACGGTAAAATAGTATGGTATGCAACCAGCAACTGTGAGCCTGTGTTCTATATTCTGGATTCCTCGGGTATCACATCCGTAAATACCGCGCCCGCCAAAGAAGAAAACCCCGGAACCAACGCCCAGCAGCCCGGAATTGGCAAGCAGACCTTTTCAGATGTGCCCGCCGGGGCGTTCTTCACCGAACCTGTGGCTTGGGCCGTTGATAAAGAAGTTACCAACGGCACTACCTCGACCACATTCTCTCCCTATGAGGAATGTACGCAGGTGCAGATACTTACTTTCCTGTGGCGGGCGGCAGGAAAGCCCGCTTCTAATACCGCATTGCCCATAAATATTACGGGCAAGAATATTGATTACGCAGAAGGGGCGTTGCGTTGGGCCGCAGAGAATAAGATGATTGACAGGAGTTTTGTTCCTAACACACCCTGCACACGGGCTTCGGCTGTGACCTATATCTGGCAAGCCTTTGGCAGTCCAGAGGAGGTCGTTTGGAGTGCTGCTGATGGTTGGGGTGGGAGCAATTTCACTGATGTGCCCGCCAACTCTACCCTTGCCGATGCAATTTCCTGGGCGGTGGCGGAGGAAGTTACCAACGGCACTTCAACGACCACGTTTTCTCCGAATGACATTTGCAACAGAGGGCAAATTGTGACGTTCCTCTATCGGGCATATCACTAAAGCGCAACAAGCCCGCCCCCAGCTTTGGGGGCGGGCTTTGTATATTTGATGAAGGTTTGACCTGTCCCGCACGTCCCGCAAATGTCCCGCAAACTTCTGAAAAATCGGATTTTTCGCTTGTGTTTGGAAATTCTTGCTATGGCTGGCTTTGAGAACCAGGAACCGCAAAAACCGTTGTGCCGCAACGGTTTCAAGAGCCATTAGCGGCGAACACCACAGCATAAGCCGATATATTTTGATACACTTTATCACACAAAAAATTAAATTCGAGTTCTGTAGTCTCCACCAAACCAACATAATCCGAACTTGTTCCCCATCGGGGACGGGTTCGGGTTTGTTGTTTATCTGGACAATATCAACGCATAGAAAAGCGGCCCCTGCCAGTGTGACGGGGGCCGCTTCTGTTATGTATGTTCCTGTTTTCGCTTCCATTCTTCAAACGCCGCTTGGCCCTCTGGACTGGCATAGAAAGCCCGGAGCGCCGGGAGTAAGACACGGGCCATTGCTTCTATCTCATAGTCAGGTATGACCATCTGTGTATCTTCCGCCCGCTTTAGGTCTGCCGGGGTCACCCTTACCGCCTCCTTTACTCATTTTTTCAACGGTGCGGCCCTGCGGGGCCGTCATTGCATTGGGGTGCCCTGCCCACCCGCCGTTGTCTCTTAGACGTTCTCACCGCTATCTTCCTGGACGGGCTTCGTCCCGGCCCCGCTTCTGCTACCTCTGTAAAAACGGGTTCTCCATATATTCCTCGGTGCTGTACTCCTTATACTCGCCGGGGCCTGTGTACCGTCTCACCTTATGAATTCGACGCAACAGTGCCCCATATGTTGCCGGGGATTCATATTGTACTTCCGGATACTGCCTTGATAAGCACAGGTTTGATATGATGTAGACCCTTGTATAACACGCCACCCGGTTACTGTACCGTGCTGGCAATGTCAGCGGGTAGCCGTCCAGATAGTTCAGCAAATCTCGGATTTTGAAATTGCTGGCGTACTCATCCAGCAACAGCACTTCTTCCCCTGCGTAGCTGTCGAACGGGTGAGCATAGTCTGTCACCCGGTATACCCCGGCGTAGCTGTGACTTTCCATCACGCTCCGGGTTTTACCTGTCCCAGTTGGGCCCCAAATGTAGGTGGTTTCCAACTGCCGGAATGTCTCCCGGTACTGCTGTTCCCGCACAGCCTGCCGCGCCCGCTCTATCTTTTCCAGGTTCAGCATGTACTCCGGGTTCCGCTCCATGATCTCGTAATTGGATAGCCCGTCCTTGATGTATTCATAGAGAATCGCTAAGTCCGTTCGCTCTCCTGGGTGCTCAATAGGGCACTCGCCCCATTCCTCGAATGTGCCGGGGATGGACGTTTCCGCCTTCTCTCCCTCGGCCCACTTCCCCGCCTTCTGTATATACGCCCGGTTTTCCTCGCTTGTCCCCTGGGCGGGTTCGATGTGCGCCGTTGGGAACAGGTTCTTCACTGTGGAGAAGCGGACGGCGGATACATTGGTTACAAAATACACATGGGTATGGGGTGTTTGTTCTTGTAGCCCCATTTCATCGGCCATGCACCCGTATTTGAGGTTCAGCTTCTCCAGTGCCGCCCGGATTGCCTCATGTGTCCAAACTTCGCCGGGGTTATTGATGGTCAACTGATATTTGCGGTGCCTTGTATCTTTATCCAAAATGTGCCACGTCCTTTCATGGTACACGGTACAGGGGTTGCCTGGGTAATACTATCCAGGCAACCCCGCCGCCCGCCTTTCGCTTCGCGCGGCGGGCGGCGGGGGCCTCCTCCTTACTGCTTGCCCCCTAATGCCCTGATACAGATATCCTCCATGCGGGGTGCATCTCTGACCATAGGCACCTTGATATAGTGCAGTTCAGCCGCTTGCAATAATATCACACCCTCACCACGGCCAAACTGCCGTCCCTTGACCTGCTCCATGTGGTCGGGTAGGAGCATTTCGTAAATCGAACGCACAGCGGCACCCAGAACCACCACCACGCCATAGTTCAAGCGTGAACCAGCAGGGAATGCCAAGGCGTCCGGGCGCTGGCACGATATAATGAGCCGGACGGAGAGGGAGCGGCCCAGCATAAGGATTTCGCTAACCTTCCCCATGGCTACGGCGGAGGCCTTCTTGTTCTCGCTGATAAGGGCCAGCATCTGGGCCATGTATTCGTCCCACGCCAGCGTCACCGGGTTCCGGCTGGTGTCCTCCCCGGACTGGCGGGCCAGCAAGCGGCCATGAACAACGTCCAGGGCTTGAAGCGTGTCCCGGTAAGCGTAGTACCGGGGGCAACTCCGCAAATATTTGAAGCTGTCCTCTTGCTTGTAGTCCCCATAGTGAATCTCTCCGTCCGGCTCCGCGAGGGCCAACCTTGCCAATATCTGATTCTCAAGGTACGATTTCCCGCTTCCGCTCATGCCGCATAACAAAATGTGGGAGTTGGTTTTGGGCGAGAGGTCGATCTGGATGGGCTCTTTTTCCCCCAACAGATTCCAGCGGTCAAAATCATAGCCCAGAACGAGCCGGGGCAATGGGTTGTCAGAGTTCATCGTCATAGAGGTTTTCTTTCCGAGGCCCAGCAATACCGGAAACCACCGTTAATAGAATAAAATATCGCTTTTTAAAGGCATATTGTGGCGGCTCTGCGTATGTAATGTTAAGTGCGTCCTGAATTTTCCCCTGCCACTGCGACCATTGCTCCAAACTTATTCCCGAAGAATAAAAGGTAATTTTTTCTTCCTGCGAACGTTTAATTCGCTCCCTTGAAATAAGAGCAGGTGGGTTCCCATAGCGATCTGTGAACTCAATATGGGCGAACTCTGCCTCATATTGCAACGCCCTCTTGGGAGGAACAGAAAAGAAGGCCAACATTAGCAGAAAAGCCACCAACATAGCCGCCAATTTGACGCTTGTGTTCCAGAGGAGTATTAACAGAGGGGTGTTACTCCCACCAGGAAGGGGGATTTCTACCAAAGCCACCATGGCCCACCCCAAAGCCAGCATGAGCAGAATGGCAGACACCAGTGCCCACGGATGGCGGCGGACATTTTCGCAAAGCCGCCGAAAGAAAACAGTTCTGCGCCGTTTTTGCTGATGGAATTTTGCTGTCCTGTTTGCTATACTCTCGCTTGTCACGATAAACTCTCCTTTTTGTCAAAGTGTCCCGCCGCCCTTTGAGACTACCCGAAGGGCGGCGGGGCAAAAAATGTTTTATTTCGGTGCCGCGATTTTTAAACTGCGGTGGTTTTCGGGCTGTGTTTGAACAGTCAGATTCATAGTAGCTGTCAGAATCGTGCCCACGGGGTACGCACCCTCAACGGTTTCGCGGCTCTCAGTGTTAGCTATCTCATAGGGCTGGCCATTTTTGTTAATGCCCGAGTTGATTTCAGCAATACGGCTTACGGGTTTTCCGCTTGCTTTGTCAATCCAAGAACCAACAACAAGATACTTTTTGTCCACAATTTACCCCTTTCTGGGCCCGGTGTCCGGACACCGGGCCCAAAGTTTTTTGAAGAGTTTCTTCATGGCACTATTTTAGCAAGGAACATTAGAAATGTCGTTGCTCAATTTGGTAAATTCCTTGCCAATCTGGAAAACGAGCAAAAAAATAAACCGTCCACAGCTTTTATAGCTGTATAGACGATTGCACTTTTACTTCCATTTATGGCTAATTTCCCTGACTTCAGCTAATATTTCATAAAAAAGCATACATGTTTGCTTCTTAAAATCTGATTCTCCCGCTGTCTCGTGTACTTTGTGTCCGGAATAATCAGGGTCTAACAGTGCACTTGGAGTAGTATTGAGGGCCCTTGCTATTGAGGCCAGCGCTTCCAGAGAAGGAGTTCTACTCCCATTCTCAAACCTGGAAATTTTAGCGGCACTTGCAAAGCCCGCTTTATCGGCTAAAGCGCTTTGACTAAGTCCTGCTTTCATACGTTCCTCCTTGACGTTTTTACCAAGAATTCTTGGGTCGAACATTTCTACCATTCCTTTCCATGCTTTGGTTCCATGGGGAAATTGCCATGTATATATAGAAAGAAAGGTAATGGGTAAACAAAGTTTCGTAAAATCAAACGAACATTTGAATAAAAGGGGATAATATGGGTTTTGTTGAAGAAAAATCCCCCGCCATTTTGGTCAAAATGACGGGGGGCAAATATTATGTTCAGTTGTTATAGGCCCGGTAGAGGAAGGTTACAATCTCGCCTCGGTTGCAAACCCTGTCCGGGGCAAAGGTATCATTGCCGCCGTAGCCATTGGTAACGCCCTGTTCCACAGCCCAGGATACCGCCTGGGTATAATCAGCGTTGGCGGGTACATCAGTAAAGCTGGCGGTTTTCGTTGCGGAAGGTTTGCCAAGTGCTTCCCAAATGAACTTTACAGCCTGGGCCCGGGTGCAGGGGGTGTCCTGCTTAAAATCTGTATCAATCATCTGGCGTAAGTAGGCCCAGCCGACTGCACTTTGGTAGGGCTTGTCTACAGCCATAATCATGGAGTTCGTGACGGTAGCGGAAGAATCACCCACCGCCCGGTACAGGAAGGTCAGAATCTGGGCCTCGGTACACTCTACGGCGGGGGCAAACTTATCCTTGGCACCGTACCCATTGGTGATTTCGTTTTGTACGGCCCAGGCCACCGGATCGGAAACCCAATTCCCGATGGGCACATCGGTGAAGATATCCGCGACAGTTTGGGGCTTTTCACCAGTGAGCAGGAAATCCGCATAGTCCTTGCCCTGAGTGTCGTAGGTTTTTGCGTCAGCAACACTTATTTCAACAAATGTATTGGAGCCAAACAGCTCATACAGCTTACCTGCGCTGATTGAAACGGAGCCGTTTTGCGATACGGTCAAGCCGAGGTCCTCTATCGTTGCAAAAGTTTTATACGCGCCTGAAAACTGATACGCGCCGTTTTGGGGGATGGGGAGGACTTCTGTGTCTGTCCACTTCTGATTTCTTGATTGAAAAATCCGTGAATCATAAACACCATTACCATTTGCGTCTGACCAAGCATAAAGGTTTACGGTTTCGTCCGGGCCGAGATTAGTACAGGTAATTTGATATTCCTCGTTGGCTGTAGGTACGATATGCAGGGAGCAGTCAGCGCCCTGCGGCTCACCATAAATCCAAGTACCGCCACCCTGCGTAGGATACCTAATCTGAAGCGTATCCTTTTTCTCCTCCAGGATTATGCCGGACTCAGCACGTGTTTGAATACCAACCGTTGCAGAAAAACCGGCCTTTGCTGCGAACGCTGGGACGGCCAGTCCAAAACAAAGTGCTAAGCCAAGCGCCAGAGATAAAAATTTTTTCATCATTGTGTCAACCCCCTGTTTGTTTTTTTATGATGCCAAGGTATCGCCCTGCAAATTATAGCAGAACATTTATTATTAGTCAATTATATATTTCATTTATAGTCAATTTATCTTTTGCAACAAACCATATAATATTGAGCAAAAGGGGGCCAAACATGGAATATAGGTATAAGTTAGATTATCAAGTTGTTGGGAAAAGGGTCAAAGCGGCAAGAAAAGCGGCACAAATTACGCAAGCGGAACTTGCAGAGAAGATAAATATATCTACAAACGCAGTTGCAAAGCTGGAAACAAATTTGATGAACGTAAGTTTGCAAACACTAATTAACATTGCAAACGTGCTTGATATTGATATAAATTATCTGCTGTCTAATGATGATACTACGGACAGCAAGGACAAAAACACAGATGTATTCCTGGAAAGCCTAATTAAAAATTTATCTATGCGCGACAAGGCGTTTATAATCCATACGATAAACGGATTAAAAGCATATAATGCAGAAGGTGAAAAATACAGCGTCGACAATTAATCTGCCCATTTTGACATTAAAATGAGTACAAGGATACTCGGTAACTCGCTGGCCCGCCACGGACGGAGCTGGTTGGTTGTCGGTCCCCTGGTATAAGGCGGGGTCAAAGGTTGGTTCCGCTCCATGGCAATTCCCCGCCGATGGGCTGTCAAGCCTTGGGGCGTGGCACCCGTGGGAATTGCCGTCGCTCGTATGCCCTGCGGGGCATGGGATGGGGGTTACTATCTGTCGTGGGCTTTCGTTGCTCCTGCGGCCCTTTATGGGGCTTGCAGGGGCATTTTGTTTTGCTGTGGAATTGAAATAGATTCTATTTAGAATTGACAGATACGTCAAAAAATGGTATAATAGAATCACAGAAAGGGGTGCTCAATATGGGCAATATTGGAAAGCGTATCAAGGAACTGCGGGAAGCACATCATTTATCACAGGCCGAATTTGCCAAATTGTGCGGGAGCAATCAGGCCACAGTTGCCAAGACCGAGACAGGCAAAACGGCCCCTTCACTCAAACTGCTGATGGGGATAGCTGAATACTTCGATATATCCATGGATTATCTTTGTTGCCGTACAGACCAGCCGGAAGGGAGATTGTTTGAGTGCAAGCCCCGGCTGAAATACACCAGTGAGGACATGAGGGAGTTTATTGAGATGTGCTTTGACCCGGCTTCCCCGTTTAATAACAAGCTGAAAGAAACCCTATTCAAGATGATGGAGGAATCGAAAAAATGAGCGCCAACGCCGTGATCTATGCCCGGTTCTCGTCAGACCGCCAGCGCGAGGAATCTATAGAGGGCCAGTTGCGGGAGTGCCGGGAGTATGCCAACAAAAACGGAATCCGGGTGATTGACAGCTACATTGACCGGGCGTTGTCCGCCTCCAAAGACACCGACAAGCGGCTTGACTTCCAGCGGATGATAAGGGATAGCGGCAAGCACCTGTTTGATACGGTTCTCGTCTGGAAGCTGGACAGGTTTGCCCGGAACCGCTACGACAGCGCACACTATAAGAACCTTCTGAAAAAGAACGGCGTCCGGGTGGTGTCCGCTACCGAGCATATCACCGAGGGGCCGGAGGGCATCATTCTGGAATCTATGCTGGAGGGAATGGCCGAATACTATAGCGCCGAACTGTCTGAGAAGATACACCGAGGCCAGAAGGATAACGCTTTGAAGGGCCGCAACAACGGCGGGCGTATTCCCCTGGGGTACAAGCTGGGGGCTGACAAGAAACTGGAAATCGACCCGGTAACAGCGCCTATCGTCCGGGAGATTTTCAGCCGGTACGCCGAGGGTGAAACCGTCCGAGCCATCGTGGACGATCTGAACAACCGGGGGCTGAAAACATCACGGGGTTACAAATTCGCATATCCCAGCTTTAACACGCTGTTACAGAATCGGAAATACATGGGCGAGTTCAAATATCAAGATGTGGTAATCCCCGGCGGGGTTCCGGCCCTGGTGGATGAAGATACCTTTAACCGGGTACAAGCGAGGATGGCAAAAAACAAACAGGCCCCGGCTACCGCCAAGGCCAAGGAAAGCTATCTTTTGACAACGAAACTATTTTGCGGCGAGTGCGGCAAAATCATGTTTGGAGAGAGCGGCACAGGCACAGGCGGGAAGGTATACCGTTATTACAAATGTGCCAGCGCAAAGAAAAAGACCGGGTGCCACAAAAAGGCCGTCAAGAAGGAATGGATTGAAACGCTTGTGGTGGAGCAGACAATGGCCCTGGTGATGAACGGGCCTTTGATGGAGCAAATCACGGACAGGCTTTTAGCCATGCAGGGGCAGGAGAGCTTTGACCTTCGGCTTTTGAAAAAGCAGTTGAAGGAAGCGGAAAAGGGCATTGAAAATATGCTGAACGCTATCCAAATGGGCATTATCACCCCCTCCACCAAACAGCGGCTTGCAGAGTTGGAGGAACAGAAAACCCGGCTCGAACAGCAAATGATTTTGGAGCAAATCAAAAACCCGGCCCTTTCCCGAGAGCAAATCACATTTTTCCTTGACCAGTACAAAAAGACCGACACCACGGACGAGGCCCAGCGGCAACGGCTTATTGATTGCTTTGTGAATGCCGTGTTCGTGTACGATGATAAAATCGTGTTGACCTTCAACTACAAGGATGGCACAAAGACGATTTCCCTTGATGATGTGAATAGTTCGGATATGGTAGGTAATGGGCCACCAGCCGAAACCCCTTGAACCGCAACAGATTGGCTGGTTTGTCCTTGCTCTTTTTCCATCTATTTGCCCCGCAAAAACAGGCATAACAAGGGGTGCCAGCGTCCCGACCGGGTGCCTTTTGCGCGGGATAGTGAGAAGCCAATACTGGGATACGGCATCACATAGAAGGATGGCCCGGATGAACCGGGGCGGGCAACCGAGAAAGACCAGAAGCAGCTTGCTTAGACTGCAGCACCAAAGTTATTACTAGCAGGGAAATTATTTGGGACATCAGTAAGGTATCGCGCACCTCGACACTCCCCTGCCGGAGAGTATTCGCGCATCCCGGGAAACTGTGCCCGGGATCGCTGGCGTGGCATTATTCCTGGTGGGCTATGTTGCCGTGTTCCTTGAACGGAGCGCGGTAACTATCTTCATAACACCACTGAAATGCTGTCTTTCTGCTGGTCATGCGAAGCATGGAGCCACGCCGAAGGCGTGTTCGGGTAGATGTAGAAGCGGCCAGTCCGGGGCTTGGGGAACCCCAACAAGCGAGTGGGGATATCCCAAAGGATATCCCCACTTATTGCTTGACGTTGCTGCCCAGCACATCATTCTGCCACAATAACAAAATTGAGAGTGTCAGCTTTCTATCTCCCGCAAGCGCTCCACAATGGTGCGGCGGCTAACGGAACGGTATGTCAGCAGAGGAATCAGAATCCCTAGAATCAGGAACAGTGGTATGACCGCCAAAACCGGCAGGACGGTAAATTGATAGGTGAAAAACCAAAAAATGGAACAAAGTGATCCCACCAGCGGCCCCAGCGCGGCGCTTAGGACCAGGGAGAGGGCGGCGGACAGCATCGTGTAGTACAGCCCTTCGTACACCAGCATGGTATTCATCTGCTTGCCAGTCATGCCCACAGATTGGAGCATTGCCAGCTCCCGCTTCCGGGTCAGCAGGCCCGTCAGCACGGCGTTGATGAAGTTGAGCACGCCCACCAGACCGATGATCCCCGCCAGCGTGCCGCCCATGGTCAAGAACATGTTCCGAAAGCCCTCAAACTCAGCTGTTTTGCTCTGCTTGCTCTCATAATCGTACTCCGGCCGGATGTTTTCCGTGTACTGTGCCAGAAAGTCCTCCATAGCGGCGTTGGACTCCCCGGCGGCGTTGAACGCGTAAATCATTACGGAACTCGTGCCGGTATCCTGCTGGAACAGCTCCGCACCCATCGCCAGTTTGCTGGCCCCAAGGGTGGTGTAGCGGTAGCTGAGGGCGCTGGGGATGGAGATTCGGGCGCAGACGGTGTACTCTTTTTCCTCATAGACCTTAGCACGGGGAGCATAGTTCGCTTCACCCCGCGCCCAGCGGGCTTCTATCTCCTCTGCGGAGAGTTCCTCCCCGGTGTCCACATCAACATTCACCCACTCCTTTACATAGCGCAGGGTCACGATATCCCCTACTTGGAAGCAGTTGACATTCTCAGCAATCACCCCATGCTCATCTGCGGAATAGACGGCGGCAATGGCGTTCCGGCTGGGGTCGGACAGAGGCGTGATATCCCCGTCCAGCACAGTTATCTCGCTTAGAATGAAGTCCTCCAGGCCATAGAGCTGGGCAAAGCCCACGACGGCGCCCTCGCCCACATGCTCCTGGGAGGCGACGATGCTGTCCAGCGCCTCTTCGGAATAGTGCCTGGCGTAGTCCTGTCGGAAGTACTCCTCCGGCAGAAGGGCCTGAATAGACTGCTCCTGGCCATAGACCCGGCCTCCCTCGGTGATACCGGCCTGGGCGCTGACCTGGGCAATGACCTCCTCCGGAAGCGCCTGGTCCGCCGAGCGGAAGTTGACGCCGGGCTGAAAGTAGTCGGCGTGGCCCAGGACAAAGTCGGTGGCTACTTGACCGGAGAGATATTTCTCCATATCGAAACCGTTGGCAAAGGTATACACCAGATTCATCAGCACCACCGCCAGGGTCAGAGAGATGATGGTAACTGCCGTTTTGCTTTTGCTCCGGCCCAGGTTGGCCCAGGCCATTTTCGGCAGGGATGCGCCGGCGGTACCCGCTCTGACCGCCCGTTTAACGCTTTTCTTCCCGGACTGCTGTCCGCCCTCGGTATAGCGCACCGCCTCCACCGGGGAAACCTTGGCGGCGATCCGTCCGGGCCGCGCACAGGAGAGGAACACTGTCAGCAGGGAAAACGCCGCCGCGCCGACAAAGATCCAGGGGTTGAAGGACACAAAGGCCTTCTTATAGCTGAGCTGAGCCATGATGAGCGGAGTGAGCTTATTTCCGATCACGAAGCCCAGCGACAGCCCCAGAGGTATGCCGATCAAGCTGAGCAGCAGCGCCTGCTGGCGGATCACGCGCTTGAGCTGTTTTCCGGTCGTGCCAATCGTTTTCAGCAGGCCGTAAAACCGGATGTCGTTGGTGACGGAGATCTGGAACACGTTGTAGATGATGAGATACCCGGTAAAGATGATGAGCAGGAGGATCGCCGCAATGGCGGCAGCCGTCATGGGATCAAAATTCCCGGAGAGCCGCTCCCCGGTATAACTCCAGTTCACGCCGATATCCAGATAGTTCTCCGCCCCCGCCTCGGTGCATTGATAGCCGCAATTTTCCAGCACCGCGCCCAGGTTTTCCCGGATGCCTGCCGCGCTGTGAAACATCACATCCAGGTTCCATTTCCCCGTCATAGAGAGTTGCTCCCCATTGGACAGAGCGCAGATCTCCTCGGCGGCGGACCGGGGCAGAAGCACGTTGTTGGCGAGCATGGCACTGTCGTACTCCCACCAGCCGGAGAGGGTGAAGGTCCGCTCGATTGTGCGGGGCTGGGCGGTTCCATCGTCCAGCGTAATGGGCATGGTAAATTGCGCGCCTACCCTGGGCTCGACGCCCAGCAGGGCCAGGACGTGGGTGTCTGTGGCGGCCTCGTCGGTGCCCTCCTGGGGGAGCTCACCCTCTGCGGGAGTGCAGAAGTAGTGGGACGCGCCGTTGGGTTCCATGTAGCTGACCTCTACGTGGGACTTGTTGAAGGGCGGGACGCTGGGCATTCCCACAAAAAGGCGGCACCAGGAATCCTGAATCAGAGGGTCACGGCGGAGCTGCTCCGCCTGCTCCCAGGTGACGTCCTTGAAGGAGCCGTGGGCGTCGCTGCCGGCCCGGCGGAAGTTCTCCTGCTGGTAGGAGTAGTTGATGGACGCGGCGATGGTAAACAGGGAGGTGAACAGCACTGTGGTCAGGGCGATGGCCAGCATCGCGATGATGTTCCGCGACTGTGCCGCCCGCATGGAGCGGAATCCCAGCCGCCGGATGCAGCTTCCGTTGGATACTTTTATCACAGCGATCACCCCCGCGTCACGATGCGGCCGTCCTCGATGCGGATGATGCGGTCGGCCATCTGGGCGATCTCCTCATTGTGGGTAATCATCACAATGGTCTGAGCAAACCGCTGGCTGGTGACCTTCAGCAGGCTCATGACATCCTGGCTGGTGCGGCTGTCCAGATTGCCGGTGGGCTCGTCCGCCAGGATGATGGCCGGCTTGGCCGCCAGCGCCCGGGCGATGGCCACCCGCTGCTGCTGGCCGCCGGAGAGGTTGTTGGGCAGGTTTTGCAGCTTGGATTCCAGGCCCAGTGTGTCAATAATCTGATTCATGTATGCCTTGTCCGGCTGTCCGCCGTCCAGCTGGATGGGCAGGACGATGTTTTCGTACACGTTCAGCACCGGCACCAGGTTGTAGTTTTGGAACACGAAGCCGATCTTCCGCCGCCGGAAAATGGTGAGGGCCTCGTCTTTGAGGGTGGAAAGCTCCCGCCCGTCCACGGTGACGGTGCCGGAGGTGGGCCGGTCCAGACCGCCCAGCATATGCAGCAGGGTGGATTTGCCCGAGCCGGACGTGCCCACAATGGCGGCAAACTCGCCCTTCTCCACCGCCAGGTCCACGCCGTCCAGGGCCCGGACCTCCGTGTCGCCGGAACCGTATATCTTCCGCAGGTCGTGGGTCTCCAAAATGGCCATAAAAACGCACCTCCATAAGGTTAAAGTCTGTACCGTTTCTTACCGGTACAGACTTTACCACAGAAATCTTTCCGCATCCTTTCTGAAATCTTACACTTTGGAAAGATTTCAGCTCCGGGGCAGGCAGAGGGAGAAGCAGCTCCCCCGGCCCGGCCGGGAGGATACCTTGATATACCCGCCCTGCCCCTCCGCGATCTGGCGGGCCAGATACAGGCCGATCCCCACGCCCTCGGTCTCGTAGGCGGCGGGAGAGCGATAGAACCGCTGGAACACCTTGGCCCGCTCCGCCTCCGGTATGCCGGGGCCGTTGTCCGTGACGCTGACGCGGCAGAACATCTGGTAGGGGATGACCTCGACCGCGACCGTCCCGCCGGCGGGCGTATATTTTACCGCGTTGTCCAGCAGATTGCACAGAGCCTCCGCCGTCCACTTGGGGTCAAAGACCGCCTGGGCGTCCGCGGATGCCATCGTCAGGGTAATCCCCTTCTCCGCCGCTCTTGGGATAAACTGAGCCGCTGCATCTTCCAGCATGGGCGCCAGCGGTCCCGCCTTGGGGTGCAGGGTCAGGAGGCCCGCCTCCAGCCGGGAGGTTTTCACCAGCGCTTCCACCAGAGCGCGCAGCTTTTCCACCTGCCCCTCCAGGGCTGCGGAGCAGGCCCGGCCCTTCGGGGAAAGCTCCTGCTCCGACAGGAGCTGGGTATACAGCAGAATATTGGCCACAGGAGTTTTTGTCTGGTGGGAGATGTCGGCAATCAGGGTTTTGATCTTGTCCTTTTCCTCCTGGAGCTTCTGGGCGGAGACGGCGTTGGCGGCCAGATAGTGGGCAAATCGGGACTCCACGGCGGAGAGCAGGCTTTCGTCGAAGTCCTGCTCCAGAAAGGTCCCCGCCATGGCCGCATCCAGCATACGGTTCAGATTTTTCATGACGCGCCTGGCATGAAGGCGGTTCCAGACCGCCGCCGCCAGCGCGGCCACCGCGAAAATGGCGGTGACAGCAGTGCTCCATGTCATATCAATTCACCGCCCAGGTGTAGCCGATGCCATAGACCGTTTTCAAAAACCGGGGCTTGGATGGGGAGTCCTCCAGCTTGTCCCGCAGACGCTTGACGGTGACCGACAGGGCGTTCTCCTCCACGTACTGGGCCCCGTCGGGCCATATCCGTTCCAGAAGGGTCTCCCGGGGCAGGACACGACCCCGGTTCTCCACCAGCACCCGCAGCAGCCGCTGCTCCGTCTTGCTCAGCTTGATAGGCTGGCCGCGTTTGCGGAACTCCATCCACTCAAAGTCGAAGGAGAAGCCGTCCAGCTCCACCGCCGCCCCCTGGGCCGGCGTACTCCGCCTCAGCTGGGCGTTGACCCTGGCCCGCAGTACCGCCAGCGAGAAGGGCTTAGTGATGTAGTCGTCCGCTCCAGACTCCAGGCCATAGACGATGTCTGTTTCCAGGTCGTTGGCGGTCAGCAGGATGATGGGGACGGCACTGGCCCGGTGGGCCTCCCGCAGCAGGTCCAGCCCGCTGCCGTCGGGCAGGTTGACGTCCAGGATGAGCAGATCAAAGTCTTTGCTGGGTAGAATACTTTGCGCTTGGGACAACGCGGTGCACAGTTCTACTTGAATGCCGTCATTTTCCAGGGCAAACCGAATGCCTTGCCCCAGGGCGGCGTCATCTTCCAACAGCAAAATGTGCTTCATCGCGGGCCTCCTATCAGGTGTTAGGTCTATCATACCCTCCTTTAAACACTTTTTCAAGGATTTCTTGTGTTTCCGAATAGAACACCCAGTTCTCTAAAACTGATCTCAGATAATGTGTATCGCATTACTTTCGCTGGAGAGAACTACTACCGCGGCGATACAATGAACTCGTGGTTAACAGCGCTGAACGCTTTTTTCAATAAGAGAGGCTATCAGTACTTACTCATCCCTGGTTTTTTTGAGGCACATCTGTTGCTGGAATACATCACGAATTTCATGACCGTTGTATACACCATCGGTAATTTCTTCCCCTTGCCAAAGGCATTGAATATACCCAGGGGTAGCAGGGCCAAGTCCAAAGATTACTGGGACTTGGCCCTGCTGGCGATCTATCAACATTACAAGAAGACAGAAGATGAGGCATATGAGCCGGAATTCAAAAAGTGCACATTGGAATGGGTTTTTGGCACAAAAAATGAGGAAACCTGCATCAAGTGGCTGTGCAGCTTCAACAGCTGGAATTATTTTGTGGAACAAAACTTCCTTCAAGATTTCGTTCATGAGGATAAGGAAAGCGGCGGCTATGGGCGCCCGAAGGAGCTTTGGACGGGGCATTTTGAGAATCAAGGCAACATGCCATCGGGAGCGCAATTTTCGGAATTTTTCACCAACGCCTCCGCCTGGATATTGGCCCGGGGTGCGCGCATTGCCCCAGAAGTAAAAAAGCAGCTGGAGAACAAGGATTTGTACGGCTTGGCCCGCCAGATGGCGGGCTAGAAGGACCGAATGACCTACGCCATTTCCGACATCCACGGCCGCTATGACCGCTACACCACCCTGCGGGAGCTGAACCGGCTGTCCCTGGACGCGCGGGAGGAGATCCTGGGCGCAAACCGCTCAAATAAACCCTAAGAAAACCCGCCAGCCCCTGATATTACAAGGGCTGGCGGGTTTCTCTTCGAACTTCTTTTTGCAATCCGGACTCAACCGTTTTGTCCAAGCTCTCTGATCCGCATTCTTCAGAAGGGCCGCGGACATCAGCGCGGCGGATGCCGCCCTGCGGCTTTACTTCACTGGTTAGGCTTCCTTCGGCCCCCTGCGCTTCTTCATCCAGCGCAGGATGACCACGGCCTCTATGGCCACGGCCAGACCGGCCACGATCACGTCTACCGTAACAAACATCTGGGTCATCTTGTTCACGCCGCCGGCGTCACCGCCGCCTTCGCCCTCGTAATACCCACTGTTGCCCACGGTGTAGAGAATATTTTTGCAGGCCTGGCGCATGGCCAGCACGCAGGTGGCCGCGTCGGTATCGGTGAACCGGTTGGACTCGGCCATGCCGTAACCCAGCATCAGGTCGTTGCCCGCGCGGACCGCCGCGTCGGAGATCTGGTAGCCGTAAGAACCGTTGTAATCCGAGATCACAGTGCCCACAAAGCCCCACTCCTCCCGGAGCACAGTCTTGAGCAGGTTGGCGTCGCTGATGGCAGGGACGGTGCCCAGCCAGTTATAGGAGGTCATCATGCCCATAACATAATTGTTGAAATCAAACCCCTTTACCGCTGTCTCAAAGGGCTTGAGCACGTTCTCACGGAAGGTCTGCTCGGTCATATAGGTCATCAGGAAGGCGCAGCGGTTGGTCTCCTGGTCATTGCCGGCAAAGTGCTTCGGGAAGGCGTATACGCCGTACTTGGCCGCGCCGTTGATCTCGCAGGAGGCGAATATGCCGGACAGCACCCCGTCCTCCGAGTAATACTCGAAGTTGCGCCCGCCAAAGGCGGAGCGGTGCAGGTTCAGGCCGGGGCCGTACCAGCCGTAGTTGCTGGCGTTGGCGAACTCCTGGCCCATGGCGTCTCCGATCTTCTCCGCCAGCTCCTTGCTCCAGGTCTGGGCCATGAGTACCTCAGAGGGGAACTGGGTGCCGGTGGTGTGGGTGACGTAGTTGGAAAGGCCGGCGGGGCCGTCGCAGTCGGAGGTGGCCACCTTGCCCACGGACTCGATGGGGGCGGTTTTCCAGCCGCCGGTGTTGATGAGGGTAATCATATCCTCCAGCGTCAGCTGGTCCAGCAGCTTTTCCCAATTGGGGTCGTCATAGCCCTTGCCGGTGAGGTCGGCCAGCTTCAGGCCGTTATCCGCCCCCAGGGTGGGCATCACGTCCTCGTCGCTGTCGTACTTGCTGGGATTGTACTTGGCCACGGAGATCTGCTGGACGGCCTTCTCGGTGTCCTTGTCGATCTCAAACTGGGTGGGCGGGGCGGTGACCTCGTCGTAGTTGGCGAAGCCGTCCTTTCGGGACAGGTAGCTGCGGCCTGCGTCCACGTAATCAAAGCGGTTCACCGCGGGGATGCCGTCGGAGGGGCGGCCGTCCCTGCTGTAATCCACGTCGGAGGCCAGCTCAAAGACACGCTCGTCCAGCACGGTGTGGGCGTCGGAGCGGATGGACACGCTGTAGCTGCCCGCCTCCAGGATATAGCCGCCGTTTTCCGTCTTGACCTTGCCGGAGTCGTAGGAGGCCAGGTTCTCCATGGGCACGGACAGGGTGATTTTTTCGGAGGAGCCGGGCTCCAGCAGACTGGTCTTGCCGAAGTCCAGCAGGTTGACGCTGGCCTTCTCAATGCCGCCGTTGGTATAGGGAGGCGTGAAGTACAGCTCCACCACGTCCTTGCCCGCCGCGCTGCCGGTGTTGGTGACGGTGACCTCCACAGTGAGGGCGTTGGCGTCCTGCTTGAAATCAGTAATTTCCTGGGTAAAGCTGGTGTAGCTCAGGCCGTAGCCGAAGGGGTACTGCACATAGTCCTCGTACTGGATCAGGCCCTCCTCGGCGGCGGTCTCATAGAACTTATAGCCCATGTAGATGCCCTCCACGTAGTCCACAAAGGAGAACACGCCCTGGAAGGTGTTGTCGCTGCGGATGACCTGCTTGGTCAGGTCCTCCACGCCGGTGTAAAAGTGGTTGCCGGAATTGCCGGAGTGGTTCCAGGTGGGGGCCTTCGTCAGGTCCTTCAGGTAGGTGTCCACCGTTTTGCCGGAGGGATTCACCGCGCCGGAGATGATCCTGCCCAGGGCGGACATGCCCGCCGCGCCGGTGCCGGGGGCCAGAATCACCGCGCCGATGGAATCATATTTGTCCACCCAGTCCAGCTCCATAGCGTTATTGGCGTTGATGACCACGATGACCTTATCGAAGCTGGAGCACACCAGCTCCACCAGGTCCTCCTCGGTGCGGGACAGCTCCAGGTAGTGCTCCCCCGGCTCGAAGTCGTCGTAATCGCCGTTGTTGGTGTAAAGGCCGTTAGTATAGCCGTAATTGGTCTTGGCCCGCTCCTCCACGGCGTCAGTTTTGGCCACGTCGTAGGTACCGTGGATGACCGCGTTCATGTCGGAGGGCAGGTCGGCGTTCTCGCCGCCGGTGCGGCCGATGACGATCACGGCGGTGTCGGAGAAGGCCTCGGCCCCGCTCATCACCGCGGAGGTGTAGGCGTCCCGGGTGGGCTCGGGCAGGGTCCAATCCTGGGTCTGCATGGTGATGGCTGCGCGCTCGCTGCAATAGCCGGTATACATCTTCACCAGCTCGTCGTTCATGGAGTAGCCCGCGTTGGCCAGAGACTGGAGAATGCTGACGGCGGGGGTGGCCCCGTCGGCCACATTGGCCGAGCCGGTGCCGCTGTAGACGGGGTTAGTGGAGGCCCAGCCGAACACGTTCAGGTTCTTGGTGCCGGAGTCCAGCGGCAGCAGGCCGTTGTTCTTCACCAGCACCATGCCCTCGTCGCCGGTCTCCTCAATGACGGCCAGGGAATTGCCCACCACGTCGTCGGAAATCTCCGCCTTGGAGGCGTTGAGCACGCCGGACACGGTAGCGTACAGCGGGCCGTAGCAAATCAGGTTGGCGCACAGCAGCACCACCAGCACCCACGCCAGCCCGGCGGTCCAGCGCACCACATGGCGGGTTCCCTTTTTCACCACAAACTGGGCGGCTGCCATCACCACGACCATCACCAGCAGCGCGGCCAGGATGGCGTAGATATAGCCGCTGACGGAGCGGATATAGTTGCCCACATCCGCGGCGCTGGCGCCCATCTTCACAAAAACGGGGGTCAGCAGGTTGATAATAATGTCGATCATAGGGCAGGATTCCTCCTTTTCGGGTATAATAATGAGGAAAGCGCCGGCGGGGAGCGGAGAATGCCCCGCTCCCCGCCGGCTTAGGAGACAATAATAGAGGTAGGATTACTGGTTGGCGTACTTGAAGTCGATGTTCTGGCACTCGGTGAGGGGCGCGGCGGAGTAGGTGCTCACGCGGGAGTCCTCAATCTTCCCGGACCAGTTCAGGCCGAAGGTGAAGTCGTACACATTGCCGTCGGCGTCCACGTAGCACTCCAGGTCGCGGGGCAGGTCCTCGCCGGTCTGGGCCTCCACGGCCTCCATGGAGGCGGGCATCTGGGCCACCAGCAGGCCGTTGGGCTCGTGCTCGCCGGCGACGGTCTTGAGGAATGCCTCGTCGCCCACACCGTAGCCCACCAGAATGGCGTCGGCCAGGGGCTCCACCTCGGAGAACACCATGGAAAGGTGGGTCATGTTCATCAGCACCACCACGGGCTTGCTGCCGGCGGCGGACTTGGCGGCCTTGAGCATGTCCAGATGGGCGGCCTGGCTGGGCACGTTGGCGGTATTGCCCTTGTAGGAGCGGTTCTCGGTGGTGATCTTGGTCTGCTGGGTGTAGCCGTCGTTGAAGGTCTCCTCAATCTCCTTGCCGCCGATGGAGTTCTCCTTGGCGGTGGTGGCGGTGTAGGGACCGTACTGGATGGAGGGAGGCAGCCAGGTCTGGCTCTCGTCCTCGCCCACCACTACGGTGGAGGCGGCGTGGGGGGAGCTCATGCCCACCAGCACCAGGTCGCAGGCGGCGACCTCGGCGGCGGAAGCGCGCTGGATGTCGTTCTCGGTGTAGGTGGCGCTGCCGCTGTCGTCGGCCTCGCCGGAGGGGTCCAGCACGGTGTCGGTCACCACGTTGTAATACTGGGCGGCCACCTCAAGATCCACGGAGGGAGCCCAGTAGGCGGGGGTGCTGGACCAAGCGCCGCTCACGGCCGCAGTGAAGCGGTAGGGGATGTAAACGGTCTGCTTGTCGCCGCCGGCGGACTGCTTGATGAGGTTGTTGCTGTTCTTCACCATGACGATGGAGTCCAGCTGAGTCTCCAGGCCGTAGGCGCGGCTCTCGTCGGTGCAGTTGGCGGCGCGCACGTTGTCGGTGGAGTTATAGGGGTTCTCGAACAGGCCCAGGCGCATGGTCATGAGGATGTTTTCATAAGCGCGGTCCTGCATCAGCTTCAGCGCGTCGTCCTCGCCCATCTCGTCCACCAGCAGTTCCCAGGCGCTGACCATGTCCTCCAGGGGCACGTAGCCGCCCATGGAGGTCATGCCCCGCTGGATGGCAAGCGCGGCGCGCTCGGGCGTGGTATAGTCCTCCATGCCCCAGCTGCCCATACCGCCCTCAATGGGGCCCCAGTCGGAGATGATGAAGCCGCTCCAGTTGTTGAGCAGGGTATCATACTTCCACTCAGACCAGGCGCCCGCCACCATTTCGCCCAAGGAGCCGTCCTTGGAGTAGGAGATGGCGTAGTTCATCATGACGCCGCCCGCAGCCTTGGTGGAGCTGTTCTTCAGGTTGAACGCGCCGTCGTGGAAGGCGATCAGGTGGGCCTCATAGTTGTTATTGGGGAACACGGAGAACCGGCCGGTGTCGTTGTGGTCGTCACGGCCGCCCTCGGAGGCGCCCGCGCCGGAGTAGTGCTTCATGACGGTCAGCACGGAGTCACTGCCCCAGCCCTTGTCGGTGGAGCCGTCCCAGGTGGACTGCATACCGGACACGAAGGCCTCGGTGATGTCACGGTCCAGGGCGGGGTCCTCGCCGTAGGTGGACAGACCGCGGTCCATCACGGGGGAGGTCGCCAGGTCGATCTGGGGGCCAAGCAGCATGTGCACGCCAGCGGCGCGGTACTGCTTGGAGTACTCCTTGCCCACCTCAAGGGCCGCATTGGGGTCCATGGTGGCCGCCAGAGATGCCTCGGCAATCAGGCCGGACTGGCCGTTGGGATCGATGGACACCACACCGGGAATGCCGAAGTCCTGGCTCTCGCACAGCTCCTGGATCAGGTTGACCCAGATGGCGTGGTCCACGTTCTCCTGGGTGGAAGAGCCCATGCTACGGGTGACGCCGCCGCGGCCGCCGCCGGTGATGTAGGCGTAGCCGCTGTTATCCTCGCTGGCGAACTTGGTCTTGTCGGTGGTGAAGGTGCCCCAGCCGCCGTGGGTCAGATAGGGGGCGATCTGCTCGCCGCTCATCTGGCTGGCCAGGTCCCGGGCGCGGGTCTCCGCGTCCAGCCGCCAATCCTCATAGGGGTCCAGCGCGCCGTTGCGGTTCAGGTCCTTGAAGGCGTAGCCGCCGGACTGGAGCAGGGCCACGCCGGAGTCCTTGGAATAGCCCAGGACGGCGCCGCCCTCGTTGGTCACCTTGACCCAGCCGTCGGAAGTGGTCTCCTCTGTCCACTTCACGTCGCCGGAGCCAAGCTCCTCCAGCTCGCTGGAGGGCGCCGGGGCGGAGGACTCGGGCTGGCCGCTGCCATCCGGCGCACCCGAGGGGTCGGAGCCGCTGGGCTGGCACGCGGCCAGGCTCAGGACCATGACCAGCGCCAGCAGCGCGGCCATCAGCTTTTTCATGTTCTTCATCCTCTTGATCTCCTTTCAATTCTTTCTCCTGGGAACCTGTCAGATTGCCCAGATGCAGCGTTATTATACTATCGTCTTTTCCATTTTAGGGTGTTTTTGCGCAAACTGTCATTATATTGCGTGAATTGCCTTCCAATTTTGGGGAATATGCTGTATACTTTATTTTGCGGGACTGTATTTATATAAAGAGGGGAGGAGCAGGCGCTTTATGAGGCGAGTCATTGCGATTGTGGAGGACGATCCCGCCGAGGCGGATATTCTCAAGTCTCATTTTGCCCGGTATTCCTCTGCCTGCGGGGAGGAATTCGACATCCGGTGGTTCCAGCGCGGCGACGTATTCCTCACGGGCTATCAGCCCATCTATGACGTGGTCATGATGGACATTGACCTGCCGGGCATCACCGGCATGGCCGCCGCCCAGCAGCTGCGCCGGATGGACCGGTCCGTCACCCTGGTTTTTGTCACCAATCTGGCCCGGTACGCCGCCAAAGGCTACGCGGTGGACGCCATGGATTTTCTGCTCAAGCCCGTCTCCTATCCCAGCTTTGCCGGCGCGCTCCAGCGGGCGCTGATGCGCTGCCGCCGCAGCCGCCGCTCGGACCTGCTCATCAACACCTCCGACGGCGTTTACCGCATCTCCACGGACCGGGTAAAGTATATTGAGGTCATCAACCACACCCTGGTCTACCACACCACCGAAGGGGTGATCCACGCCTCCGGCAACCTGAAGGACATTGAGGGCAGGCTGCCCGCCGGGCAGTTTGTCCGCTGCAACCGGTGCTATCTGGTGAATCTGGCTTTTGTGCGGGCGGTACGGGGCTACCGGCTGGTGCTGGACATGGACGAGCTCCAGATCAGCCGCCCCAAGCGCACCGCCGTGCTGGAGGCGCTGAACAATTATCTGGGAGGGGGAGTCTGACGTGGACCTGGCGTTCCGCATGACGATGCTCAATTCTCTCCGGTTTTATCTCACCCTGCTGGCATCCACCCTGATTTTCCTCTGGTGTCAGAAGCGCCGCCGCTGGGGGCTTGTGGCCATGGCCGCCATCTTCGCCCTGGGGGTGCTGGGCATGACGGTCGTCAACTACTCGCTGCCCAACAGCAATCCCAAAAACCTGTTTGTCTTTGGCGGCGCCATGCTGGTGGATATCGTCGCGGCCATGGTCTGCTTCGAGGTCCGGGCGGAGGAGGCCGTATTCTGCGCGGTGGCGGGATACAGCGTGCAGTTTATTCTCTCCCTGTGCGGGGAGATGATCTTCCGGCTGTACTCCCTCTCCTCGGAGGAATATTTTCTCTGCCAAATTCTTATCATAGCCGCCCTGGAGCCCCTGGTCTACCTCCTCCTGGGCCGGCGCCTGAAGCGGGGGCAGAATTTGGATCTGGACCGGCGCTCCCTGCTGCCCCTGGTGGCGGGGGCGGCGCTGGCGGAGGTGGTGCTGTGCTATAATATGCGCATGCGGTGGCTCGTCTACAAAAATCCCCACTATATGCTGTGCGACTCCATTTTGCTGATCCTGTGCAGCGTGTTCATCCTCGTGTCCCAGTTCGCCCTGCTGGTGCAGCGCAATCTGGAGGACGAGCTGAAAATCATCAGCCAGCTGCGGCGCAAGGATCAGGACCAGTATCAGATCGCCAGCGAGACCATCGACCAGATCAACCAGAAATGCCACGACATGCGCCATCAGATCCGCACCATCGGCCACAGCGCCCGGGTGACTCCCGCGGCCCTGGCCGAGATGGAGCAGGCCATCGACATCTACGACTCCATGGTCCGCACCGGCTGCCGGGCGCTGGACATCATCCTCACCGAAAAGAGCCTGTACTGCCAGAAAAACAACATCGTCATCCACTGCATCGCGGACGGCCGGGGGCTGAGCTTCCTCCAGGATGTGGACATCTACTCCCTCTTCGGCAATCTGCTGGACAACGCCATCCACGCCGTGCAGGGCCTGGAGGCGGAGCAGCGGGTGATCCACCTCACCGTCAAGCTCCACGGGGAGCTGCTGTCGGTGAACTCCTACAACCGCTATGTGGGGGAGATGGTCATGCGCGGCGGCGTCCCCGTCACCAGCGGCGACCCCCACCACCACGGCTTCGGCACCAAGAGCATCGTGGCCATTGTGAACAAATACGGCGGCACGGTGTCCTTCCAGGCCAGGGACGGGGTGTTCAACCTGAACATGCTCTTCTCCCTGAGCGACATTGAACGGAGCACCCAGGTCGCCGGAAAGGCGTGACCGGGCAAAAAGAACAGCGGCAAGAGGGCAGATCCTCTTGCCGCTGTTTCTCTGTGCTCCGCCGCTCAGCCGCCCTCCGGCAGGATGCGCTGGGCGTGGACCGCCCAGAAATAGTCGGCGCGGTAGCGGGAGAGCGCCTGGGCCGGCACATAGACCGCCGCGTCCGTGCCCTCCAGCAGTCCCTGGCCCACCCGGCAGTCCGCGGGACGGTCGGAGCGCATGACGACGCGCTCCAGCGCGGGGGCGCCGTCAAACGCCCCGTCCGCGATGGCATGGATGTTCTGCTGGATAACAAGTTCCCTCAGCCTCTCCCCGGAGGCAAAGGCGGCGGCGTCAATGGCGGCCACGGGCAGCCCCTCCCAGACTGAGGGCGCCACCAGCCGTTCCCGGTCCGCACCCTCCGGCGTCAGCCCCGTCACCGCCGCCCAGCCGCCCCGGTCCTCCAGGACGAAGCAGCCTGCGTCGCTGTCGTCCCCGGCCCAGACCTCGGCCTGCTCCGGCTCCGGCTGGGCGGGGATGGCGATGTCTGTGGGACTGCTGTCCCCCAGCATCGCCTTGATATTCCGGATGAGCAGCCGGGTATACACCGTCTTGCCGCTGGCGTTCAGGTGGAAGTTGGTGTCGTAAAACCACCCGGCGTCCAGCACGCTGGCGTTGGGGTCTCCGATCACGGGCACGCCCAGCCGGGACTGCACCGCGTCAAAAAAGCCGTCCGGCCCCGCCGCGCCCTCCACCGCCGCGGCGTTCATGGGGCCAAAGGCGTACCACAGCGCGCCCCCCTGCTCCTCCACCGCCCGGGCGTAGGCCCGCACCCGCCGGACAAACTCCTCCGAGAACAGCTCCGGGTCGAAGCGGATAGGGGTGTTGGGGTCGAAGCCCCCTTCCATCACGTTGCAGCGGCACAGGGGGGACACCACGTCCCCGGCGGCGTTGAAGGAGTCCCGGCGGTACACCCCCGACCCCTGGGGCGGGCGGCCCCGGAGGACGGCGGCGCACTTGTCCGCCGCGAAGCGGGGGAACTGCCCCGCCATCCGCCCCAAGGCCTCCCTGGGCAGGGCGCGCAGCAGCTCCCACGCCCCGTCCGCCCCCTGCCACATCACCGCCGGGTCGAAAAAGCCGGACAGGGTCTGCTCCTGCTGCTCCGGGATGAGGATGACGATGTCCCCGGGGCGAATCAGCTCCTGGGACAGGTCCAGCATCACCGTGGTGCCCAGGGCGGCGTACATCCCGAAATTCACCACCGTGTAGCCGGGCAGCTCCCGCTCCATCAGGGCGCTGTCCGCCCCGAAGGCCACGCCGCTGCCCCCCACCAGGACGATGCGGGGGCCGGGGGCCTCCTCCAGATAGCGCACCTTGTACTTCAGCTCGCCCATGAAGGTGTCCTCGTACTGGGCGGGGAGGAGAAAGCCCCAGCTCAAAAGGGCCGCGGGGACGGACAGCAGCGCCAGAACCGCCGCAAGCCAGGTCAAAATAGTTTTCGTTTTTCCCATAAGCGTACCTAAGAAGCTGTACCAATCGCCCTCAGCATCCGTCCTTGCGGCCAAAACCACCTCCAGCCGCGTTAAAAAATCTTGCAATACATCAAGTATTCCTGCGATTTTTTGCCTCGCCGGCGGCGGTTTTGGCTCGCAATTCTGAATGCTTCGGCTATTGATGCAGCTTCTAAAACTGAAAATAGATGAAGGCGTTCCCTCCGCCGCCGGCCAGGGAGCTCCACCAGCCCAGGCCAATGGCCAGCAGCAGGGCGGACGCCGCAAGCGCCTTCCGCCCGGGCCCCGCGGGCGGGCAGGCGGGCAGCCGCTCCAGCGCGTACAGGCAGGCCAGGGCGGGCAGCACAAAGGCCAGCTGCCCCGCCAGCGCCGGCAGCGCGCCGCCCGCGGGCGTCCACCCCGTCCCCAGGCGGGAGAGCAGCGTCCCCGCGTCCGCCATGCTCTGCGCGCGGAAAAACAGCCACGCGAAGCTCACCAGGGCGAAGGTGGTCCCCTGCCGCAGGCGGTCCGGGAGCGCGCGCCCTCCGCCCCGCCGCCGGGCCAGCACGCCGCACACCTGATAGACGCCGTGGATGCCCCCCCACACCAGAAACGTCCAGTCCGCCCCATGCCACAGCCCGCTGAGCAGGAACACGATCATGATGTTCAGGCACTGGCGGGGCAGGCCCTTCCGGCTGCCCCCCAGGGGGATATACACGTAGTCGGTGAACCAGGCCGTCAGGCTGATATGCCACCGCCGCCAGAACTCCCGGATGGACCGGGCGGCGTAGGGAACGCGGAAATTCTCCATCAGCTCCACGCCCAGCAGCCCGGCCGCCCCCCGGGCGATGTCGGAATAGCCGGAAAAGTCGCAGTAGATCTGAAGCCCGAACAGCACCGTGGCGGCGATGATCTCCGGCCCGCCCGTCGCGCCGGGGGCGGCGTACACCCCGTCCACCAGGGGGGCCAGGCCGTCGGCAATCACCACCTTTTTGAAGTACCCGGCCAGCAGCAGCCACCCGCCTGCGGACAGCTGCCCCCGGGACCAGCGCCGCTCCCGGCGCAGCTGGGGCAGCAGCCGGTCGGAGCGCTCGATGGGCCCCGCCACCAGCTGGGGGAAGAAGGAGATGAACAGCGCGTAATAGCCCAGGTGCCTCTCCGGGGCGGTGCGGCCCCGGTACACGTCCAGCACGTAGGACAGGGACTGGAAGGCGTAAAAGGAGACCCCCGCCGGGAGCAGCAGCCGCCACCCGGGGTTCCCGCACGCCAGCCGGGCCAGGAAGCCCCCATATTTGAACACCGCCAGACAGCCCAGGCAGGCGCCCAGCGCCCCCCACAGGCTCACCCGCCGCAGGGCGGCGGACCGCTTCTGCGCCGTGCCCAGCCCGCACAGCCAGGTGGACGCGATCACCGCCGCCAGCAGCAGTCCCGCCGCCGGCTCCCACCAAACGTAGAACAGCCCGCTGGCCGCCAGCAGCACAACCCAGCGCAGCCGGTGGGGCAGCGCCCAGTGGAGGGCCAGCACTGCCGGGAAAAACAGCAGGAATTCCAGGGTATTGAAGTTCATGTCCCGTCCCCCCTCCGGCGCAGGCCCGCCAGGGCGACGGCGCACACGCTCAGCACCGCGGGCAGCGCGTCCCGCAGCCCTCGCCCCTGGAGCAGCGTCACGAGGACCCCGCCCGCCATGCACGCGCAGGCCAGCGCCGCCCACAGCGGGGACCGCCTTTTGCAGCACACCGTCAGGGCGGCAAAGAGCGCCGCCCCCGCCCCCAGCCCCCACCACAGGGCGGGGGAGAACACCAGCTCAGCCATCCGCGTCCACCAGCCCGTCCCGCGCCATCTGCGCGCGCAGCCGCGGAATGAACCGCTCTGTGTGAAGCGCCGCGCCCTGGGTGGACAGGTGATTGTCCGTGCCGTAGAGGTAGACGCCGCTCCACAGCGAATCCTCCAGCTCCGTGATGACGGGGACGCACAGCCCATCGCGCAGGTAGGCGTCCAGCTCCGCCCGGGCCTGGGGAGTGCTGTCCTCCGAGACGGCCTGGGCGTTCCGGGGGGAGTAGGCGAAATACACCGCCGCGCCCCGGTCCAAAAACCGCCGGTACATCCCGTTCAGGGGGTCCAGGAAGCGCTCCCTGGGGAAGGCGGACACGGTGTACTGCACCGGAAGGCCGTAGATGGGCTCCTCGCTGCGGGCGTTGGGCCGGTGGACAATGTAGTCCCCGTATTCGTTGTAGCTGGGGCCTGCCACCGGCGCGCCGTCCTCGTCGAAGTCCGCCGGGGACAGGTCGTAGCTCTTCGCCGTCATCCCCGCCTTTGCCCGCAGGTACTCCTCCAGCGCCGGGAACACATTGGTATAGCCCCGCAGGTCCAGCCGGGCCAGAGCGTCGTAGCTGGATTCCGCCATGCAGAAAAAGGCGGCGTCCAGGTCCGTGGTGGTGCAGAACTGCCGCTTGGACGCGTCGAACTCCGGGCAGTGCACCAGCACGTCCCCCGGCCCCATGCAGGCCAAAATCAGCTCCATCTGGGGCATGGCGTTGGTGTAGGCGTAGACGCCCATGTTCACCACCTCGTAGCCGGGGAAGGCGGCGTCGATGGCGGCGCAGTCAAAGCCGAAGCGGACGGACGAGCCGGAAAACAGCACGATCTTCCGCCGGTCCTTCAGGGCGAGCAGGCGGTCGAGCTTATCGGAAAAGGTGTCGAAATAGGTGCCGCTGTAAACCGGCGCCTCCGCGGCGTTCAGGTGGAGCACGGCCAGCTCCCCGCAGCCGTCAAAGCCGCCGGCCACCGTGCGGATGCTGTCAAACAGCCACAGCTCCCGCAGGGCGCAGCCGCTGAACGCGCCTTCCTCCACGACGTAGAGCGTGCCGGGCAGAACCACCCTCCGGCAGTCCGCCCCGGCAAACGCCCCCGGCGCGATGGCCCGGACGGGCAGACCCCCCAGCCGGGCGGGGACGGATACCGTGTCCTCCCCGCCCAGGCAGGCGGTGACCACCGCGCCGTCCGCTCCCTCCTCCCACCGGAACAGCGCCGGATCGGACCACGGGCTCCACTGGGCGTAGAGGGTGTCGCCGTCCTCCAGCCGCAGCCGTCCCCCCAGCTCCACCGCCGTGCCCGAGCCGTCCGGGGCGGTGTTCCACCCCATGAGGGTGAAACCCTCCCGGGAAAAGATGGGGCCCGCGGTATTCCACCGCAGGTGGGTGGGGGCGGTCGCGCGCCGGACCGGGGCCTCTCCCGAGCCGTCGTTGGGGTCGTAGTACAGGCTGACCGCGCGCTTTTCCACGGTGAGGGAGACCACAGTGGAATAGCGCACGTCCGGCAGGGTGAGCACGGCCGTGCCGTCCCGGCCCCGGCGCAGCCGGGCGTTTTCATAGTCCGCCCCCACGATCTCCCAGCCGTCGCCGCAGGTCAAGCGAAACTCCACGCTGCCGCCGCGCTCCACCGTGCGGGCATAGGCGTCGCAGGTAAAGCCGTCCCCCTCCTCCAGCACCACGCGGCAGGGCAGGGCCGCGGCGGGGGAGGGGGGCGCGCAGCCCGAGAGAGCGGCCAGGCACAGCAGGGCCGCCATCCAACGCTTGCCGTTCATATCCGCATTCCTCCCCCCGGGCGGCTTGCGCCCTTTTGCAGGTTTGGCATCTATTATACCAATCCGGCGAAAAAGTGCAAGAGAAACCCGCAAAAGAGGGCTCCGCCCCCCGCGGGGCGGCAATCCGGCCTTGGACCCCATGGCCGGTATGGGTGGGCGGCGCTCCACGGCAGGCATAGCGGCGTCCGGTCCGCGCCACGTTTCACGTGAAACATCGGTTCCACGGCTCTCCAGGCGGGGCGGCCTCCGATTCCACCGCGTCCGCCCCCACCGCGCCCCCGAGCCGCGTGTGCCCGCGCGAAAAATGTTATTTCTTCCTCTTGACCGCGCAATCCTTGCGACGCTATAATGATAGCAAAACAGCGGGGATTGCGGCGGCTGGAATCAAGCGGGGCCGCTGGATCGCTTGAAACGCATCGCAGCAAGACCAGAGGCGGCTGGGGCCTGATATCACCGAAACCAACGGCGTTACCAAGGAAGGCCGAGGCCATGACCGCATGAAATTCATGCGGGAGCGCGTGTGCAAGGCAGGTGAGGGAAGTGGTTAATATTGCAGTTGTTGAGGATCATGATGAGGAAGCCAAAAACTTGATGGACTGCCTGACGCAGTACGCGGCGCAAAATTGTTTGCAGTTTCAGGTGACTCATTTCGCCAACGCGGTCCTGCTGCTGGATTCGTATAAGGCAAATTATGACCTGATTTTCATGGATATCAAGCTGCCGCTGATGACCGGGATGGAGGCGGCCGAACGGCTCCGGCGGATCGACCGCAGCGTGACCCTGGTATTTGTGACCAATATGGCCCAGTATGCCATCGAGGGGTACGCCGTGGAGGCGTTTGACTATATTTTGAAGCCCATCAATTACCACGCCTTCAGCCTGAAGCTGAAGCGGATTCTCGCCCACGTGGGCAGCAAGCGCGAGGAGCGCATCGTGATCCGGGCGGAACGCGGAACCGTGGGCCTTCAGCTTCGCGAGATATGCTATGTGGAGGTCGAGGGCCATTACCTGAACTGGCACACGCGGGACAGCGTGTACCGCTCTCTGGGGCCGCTGAAATCCATCGGCCAGCAGCTGCCGGAAAGCTACTGCTCCATCAGCCGGTGGTACGTCGTCAACATGCAGTATGTGCGCGGCGTGGTGGGCGACGACGTGCTGATGGAGGGTCAAAAGCTGCGTATCGGCCGCGCCTACAAGCAGAAGTTTTTGCGGGCGTATGCGGAATTTATGGTGGGTGGTGTGTAGGCCATGGGCATTATCATAACTTTTTTTCAAAATCTGATGTGCTTTGCCCTGTTTTTCTGCGGCTATCCGCGCCGGACGCATTTTATGGCGCGGTTCCTCCCCCTCTCCGCCCTGTGCGCCTGGCTGGTGTATTCCATTCACGAGCTGCTTCAGCTGCCGCTGCTGGGGCTTTCGTCCCAGCTGATTATGCTCCTCTATTTCTTGACCGAATTTGCCACGCTGCTGGCGCTGTTCCGCTTCTGCTTTCAGGTAGGGTGGGAGCAGGCCCTATACAACGCCAGCGCGGGGCGCGCCGCGCAGCACCTGATTTACTCGGCCCTGAAGCTGATCCAGCTGAAAACCGGCTATCTGCTCTCCTGGCTGCCCTCCGGCACGCTGTCCACCTTTCTGCGGAATATCCTTTTGTATGTGCCGTTTTGCGTGGTGATCTATTTCTGCTTTGCCCGGAAAATGGACACCTCCTACTACGGGAAAAGCAATTTCCACCGGAAGATGAACATGCTGAGCGTAATCATCCTGTTCGTCTGCATGGTGATTACCCGCTTTGTGAGAAGCAGCGACGGCTGGGACGTGAACGTGATTATTTCCCAGAACCTGTACGCCATCACGTGCTGCTTCCTCTGCCTGTTTATGCAGTTCGAGCTGTGCCGGCTGGAGAAATTGAGCGAGGAAATCGAGACGATACGCGGCTTGTGGCAGGCGGACAGCAAGCAGCTGGCGGAGCGAAAGGACACCATCGAGCTGATTAACATGAAGTGCCACGACATACGCCACCGGCTGGAGGACTGCCGCCTGCCGGTCTCCGCCAGCGAGGGGGACGAGCTCGCGTCGCTGATCCGTATTTACGACCAGTTCTACCACACCGGGAATCAAACCTTGGACGTGCTGCTGACCGACCGCACGCTGCTGTGTGAAAAGGACCATATCCAGCTGAGCTTTACCGGCAACGGCGGCAGCCTGAACTTCCTGGCGGAGACGGAGGTCTACTCCTTGTTCGGCAACGCCCTGGGCAACGCCGCGGAGGCGGTTCGGACGCTGGAGGAGGCAAAGCGGCAGATCAGCGTCATCGTCCGCAGCGCGGGGGATATCGTGTCCATCAACGTGACGAATTACTATCAGGGCGAGCTGTGCTTTGAGGACGGCCTGCCGGTCACCACCCATTCCGATCCCCAGCAGTTCCACGGCTACGGCATGAAGAGCATGCGCGCCATCGCCCAGAAATACGGCGGCGAGCTGACGGTCAAGGCGGAGGACGGCGTGTTCAGACTGACGATCTGGCTGGTGTCCGCCGAAGCGCGGCAGGCACAATAACCAAATATTTCTATCAAAAGAAGGCCTTGGGCCTTCTTTTTTTGCGGTTTGTGCATGAAATCTGCGGCTTGTGCAAAAATGATTGATGGGGAACTGGTGAACAAGTACAATAATGCGCAGCAAACCCGGCGGTAAATTAAGCAAAATCACGTCGGGAAAGAAAAAGAAAAGGAGAGTCTTTATGAAACGAATCGTTCCCCGTCTGGTTGCGTCGGCATTGGCCCTGACTATGCTGGCCGCCTGCGCCCCCGCCCCTTCGGCGGAGTCGCCCACCCCGCCGGCAGCGTCCAACCCGCCGGCAGCTTCCGCCTCTGTTGAGCCCGACGGCTACATCCCCGCCCCCTATACCGTCAGCAGCGAGGATGAGCTGACCAGCGCTTTCCTGGAGCCCGTGTTCTATGAGAACGAGGACGGCCCCACCATCGGCGTGACCCTGCTGGGCGTGATCCGTCAGGACGGCAAATACTTCCGCGACCTGAACAACAACCAGAAGCTGGACGACTTCGAGGACTGGCGGCTGGACGCCCAGACCCGCGCCGAGGCCATGGCCAAGGCCCTCACCGACACTCAGCTGACCCACCAGGTGGTCAACGTGATGGCCTACAGCCCCAAGAGCACCAAAACGGAAGATGTGACCGACGGCGGCAAGCCCGTCTGGACCAGCATCTATCCCGCCGTGGGCGGCTTTGGCGCCAACAGCGAGGAGGGCGCCACCAACATTGAGTGGCTGAACACCTCCAAGATCCGCACCTACGTGCTGCGCAACAATCCGGAGACCGAGGTGGCCGTGTGGTTCAACAACGGCCTGGAGCAGTACAGCGAATACGACGCCATCGCCAACGGCGAGGTGACCGTCCCCTTCTACGCCTTCACCAACCCCATCAAGCACGGCATGCCCGACTCTGAGGGCGTCACCGCCGCCGCCCTGGGCGACGGCAACGCCGACCTGGTGCTGGAGGACGCCCAGTATGACCGGGTGGTCATGTGGGCCAAGGGCGTGGACGGCATCTACGGCCCCCAGGTGGACCTGGTGACCGACCCCCGCTGGAGCCGCAACGCCGGTACTTACGGCGAGCGTGAGGACATGGCCTCCGAAATCGCCCGCAATCTGACCATCGGCTATCAGAACGGCGACCAGGGCATCGTGCCCGGCAGCGTTCTCATCACCATCAAGCACTTCCCCGGCGACGGCGCGGCCTTCAACGGCTTCGAGAGCCACGGTCAGACCGGCCGCTACCGTATCTACAGCGTTGAAAACTCTCTGGCTGATTACCAGCTCAAGCCCTTCATCGCCGCCTTTGAGGCCGGCGCCGCCGGCGTCATGCCCGCCTACTCCCAGCCCATCGTTGACGCCCGCATCGCCCCCCAGTCCATCACCTACAACGGCAAGACCTATGACATCCGCTACGAGGGCCGCGGCAACGCCTTCAACGAGGACATCCTCCTGGGCCTGCTGCGCGACGTGCTGGGCTTCGACGGCCTCATCAACTCCGACTCCCTCCAGATGGCCGCTCAGCAGGGCGTGGAGGACCTCGACCCGTATGAGCGGATGGTGCTGTTCGTCAAGGCCGGCTGCGACTGCGGCGTGATTGGCTTTGACGGCTTCAACGTCCAGCAGATGATGACTACGGGCGGCGCGACCGGCGGGGAGGAGGAGGCTCCTAATCCCTCCGAGCTGCTGGATCAGGCCCTGGCCGCCGGCGACCTGACCCGCGCCGACCTGGAGCGGGCCGCCGCCAACCGCCTGAAGCCCCAGGCTCAGAGCGGCAACCTGGATAACCCCTACCGCAACCTGGAGGAGAGCGTGAAGGCCGTCAACGACGTGACCCCCAACGTTCAGGCTCTGGCCGAGCAGACCCACCTGAAGTCCGTGGTGCTGATGAAGAACAGCGAGAACACCCTGCCCCTGAAGGACACCGGCAAGAAGATCTATGTCCAGGGCTATAACCAGAAGGACGACGCCGACGTCAGCGGCATCATCGCCGCCCTGGAGGCCGAGGGCTTCACCGTGGTGGAGGACTACGAGGACGCCGACATCGCCTACCTGCGGGTGACTCCCACCATCGTGGGCACCGGCTCCAGCCAGCTGGCCATTCTGGACCTGGCTGAGGACGTGGAGACCCCCGTCTACGACAACAACGCCAAGCGCACCGATGAGACCGCCAGCGTCACCACCGTCGCCAGCATGAAGAACTTCAAGAAGGTGGCGGACGCCGTCCACGCCAACGGCGGCAAGGTCATCGGTGAGATCAACGCCTCCAACGCCTGGATTCTGAGCAATATGGAGCCCTACTGCGACGCCCTGCTGGGCACCTTCAGCACCAGCGACAGCGCCATCGCCCAGGTGGCGGCCGGCAAGTACGCCCCCACCGGCAAGCTGCCCATCACCATGGTGGCCGACGCCTCCGTCATCGCCCTGGTGGAGACCGACCTGGACGGCGAGATCTGGGACGTGTGCGTCTCCCCCAACGACGTGCCCGGCTACGCCAAGGATCAGCACATGAGCGCCGACGTGCTGGCCGGCTCCCCCTCCGGCTCTTACGCCTATAAGGACGCCGACGGCAATTCCTACGTCTCCGGCTTTGGCCTGAGCTACTAATTCAACTTTGTCCGGCGGTATACCGGGCAATTCCCATGGGAACGGCCTCTGGTCACAGGGGCCGTCCCATGCGGTCATCCGCTGATTTCCGGCGTCTGCGCCGGAGTTAGTATATTTCACCATGAAAGAAGGAACTTTGTCATGAAAAAGATCTCTTGCCTGTGCCTCATGCTGTGCCTGTCGCTGCTGCTTTGCAGCTGCGGCGCCCCCGCCGGCGATGCCGGAACAAGCACGCCCCCCGCCAACGCCTCCGAGCCCGCCGAGGCCACGCCCACCCCCGACGCCTCCACTCCCGAGCCCACCCAGGCCCCCGACAACTCCGGCGAGGAGCCCGGCGGCGCCGACCCCGTCGTCCAGGAAGGCCCCACCGGCCTCGACTTCGGCAGCGACGTGCTGGCGATGGTGGGCGAGTGGGTTTTGTCCGAGGTGTATGTGGACGGCGAGCTGAAAACCCCCGTGGAAAACGCCATCTCCCTGCGGATCACCGAGGAGCTGGACCCCTCCGAGCTGGTTGACGGCCCGGCCTATATCCACAACCAGGTGTATAACCTGACCGGCTACCTGACCTTCGGCGTGGAGGACATCGCCAGCACCCTGGCGGCGGACGACGTCGAGGAGTTCAAGGGCTCCACCAGCTGGGAGGACTTCCCCCAGGGCAAGGTGGTCGCGGAGGGCGAGTTCTATGAGCAGCCCGGCCCCGCCACCATGCGCTTTAAGGACATCGACGATTACGGCCTGTTCCTGGACCAGATCGCCGGCGTTGCCGACCTGGACACCACGGAAAAGACCCTGATTATCGGCATGAACGGCGATGGCCAGCTGCTCCTGGGCTACAGCGAGGAGCACATCGAGCGCCCGGGCACCCAGGGCGAGTGGGTCTACTGCCTGGTCTTTGACAAGTAAGGACACTGTTATCCCCGCATTCTTCGATCACATCCGATCTTCCCAGCCTGACAGGCGGCACGCCGCCTGTCAGGCTGCCGAAAGGAGCATTTTATGAATACGCACAAAAAAGCACCCGGATACTTTGTATCCCTTTTTGCCTGCGTGCTGGCGGTCGTCTCCGCAATCTGCTACGGGGTGCTGTTCCAGAAGATTGAGTACAAGGAACCTGTGTTTGACGTGCGCATCTGCGTCATTTTGGCGGTGGCCGGCGTCGCCGCTGCCGTGTTGCTGCTGGTCAATGAGCGCACCGCCGGCTTTGCCCCCGCCGTCCTCTGCCTGGGCAGCGGCATCGCCGTCATGATGTTTGTGAAAATGGTCGTCTGGCCGGTGGCGGACACGGTCTACGGCATCGAGCCGTTCCCCCAGTTTACGCAGCTCGTGACCTGCGCCGTGCTGCTCGTGGCCACCCTGGTAGCTTCCGAGATCGTGCTGTATATGAAGAAGTACCAATCCACTTGATGGAAACAACTCGCAGAGAGGAGCGATTCAATGAGAGCCTCGAAGAAAAGGCTGCTTAAGAAGATATTTGCCAATATCTCCATTGGGCTGCTGATCCTGACCTACTTCGGCAGCAGCATCGCCGGGCAGTTTTCCGGGCAGATCAACAGCTTTTTGGGAGTGTCCACCTCCAAGATCGTGACCACAGACGGATCGTCCCAGGACACGGGTGAATATCCGCGCTATTATGAGTCCGCCTTCCAATCCGTGGCGGAGCTGAAGGCCGCCGGTCTGGCCAAGGCCGAAGAGGTGGAGGCCGAGGGCGCGGTCCTGCTGAAAAACAACGGCCTGCTGCCCCTGAAGGGGACAGAGGTCTCCCTGTTCGGCGCCACCGCCTCTTCCCCGGTCTACGGCGGCACCGGCTCCGGCGCGGTGGACACCGCCGACGCGCCCTCCTATGTGGACGCGATGGAGCGCAGCGGCCTGACCGTCACCAACACGGATCTGCTGGACTGGTACAAGCAGAAGGAATACGGCCGGGATTTCTCCGCTAGCGGCGAGGAGATCAACGAGGCCAAGTGGAGCGGCATTGAGAAGAGCGGCGCCACCTACGGCCAGGGCGAGGTCGCCATTTTTGTGGTGGGCCGCGTGGGCGGCGAGGCCAACGACCTCAAGAGCGTCAACCATGTGGACGGCGGCTATAACCCCATCGGCGCCGACGTGGATCAGAATTCCGACTACCTCATGCTCAACAAAAACGAGCTGGGAATCCTCGCCGGTCTGAAGGGCCTCAAGGACGAGGGGAAGATCAGCGGCATCGTGGTGCTGATTAACAGCGCCAACCCCATTTCCGCCGCCTTCCTAAACGACGAGGAATACGGCGTCGACGCCGCGCTGTGGATCGGCTCGGTGGGCCAGAGCGGCCTGTATGCCGTGGGCGGCATACTCAGCGGCAGCGTCAATCCCTCCGGCAGCCTCCCGGACACCTGGTGGACCAACAACTACCTGAACCCCGCCGTCGCCAATTTCGGCTCCTACACCTATACCAACGCGGGGGATTACAGCTTTGCCTCCAGCCCCTCCAAGTTCACCAGCTACGTGGTCTATCAGGAGGGCATCTATTTGGGCTACCGCTATACGGAGACGCGGTATGAGGACGCCGTCCTGGGCTCCGGCAACGCGGGCGCCTACCATTATCCGGACGTGGTGGCCTACCCCTTCGGCTATGGGCTGAGCTACACCAGCTTCAGCATCGACGACATGCAGGTGTCCAAGCAGGGGAGCGGCTCGGAGACGGAATACGTCGTGACCGCCGTTGTGACGAACACCGGGGACACCGCCGGCAAGAAGGCCGTGCAGGTGTATGTCCAGAAGCCGTACACCGACTATGACCGCCAGAACCAGATCGAAAAGGCGTCGGTGGAGCTGGCCGGCTACGGCAAGACCGGAATGCTTGCCCCGGGCGAGAGCGAGACGGTAACCGTCACCATCCCCGAGTATTTCCTCACCAGCTACGACGCCCTTGGCTCCGGCGCGTTTATTCTGGAGGACGGCACCTATTACCTCACCGCGGCCTCCGACAGCCACGAAGCCATCAACAACATCCTGGCCGCAAAGGGCAAGACCACCGCGGACGGCATGACCGGAGAGGGCAATGCCGCGCTGGTCTACAGCACGGACTACGCCTTTGACGCCGGGACCTACGCCAAGGCCTACGGCACCGGCAGCGATGTCGCCAGCCTCTTCGCCTCCGCGGACATCAACCGCTACGAGGGCAGGGGGGACAACCAGGTCACCTACCTCTCCCGCAGCGACTGGGAGGGCACTTTGATGCTCTGGGCCGACCAGGATGAGGACGGCCAGAACGACAGCTATGTCAAGCTGTCCATGACGGATCAGATGTATCAGGACGCCATTCTGGACGGGGCGGACATCCCCGCCGACGACGGCCAGTGGCCGGTGATGGGCTCCTCGGAAACCAGCTACACCCTGATCGAGCTGATGAAGGACGACGCGGGCGGCGTCCTGGACTACAACGACCCCAAATGGGACGCCCTGCTGGACCAGCTGACCTACGAGGATATGGCGCGCCTCTGCGCGGTGGGCCTGCGCATGACCGTCTCACTGGAATCGGTGGGCAAGCCGGAAACGCTGGATCACAACGGCCCCTCCGGCGTGACGCAGAAGTATTCCGCCGGACCCAACGGCTATGCCAACCAGACCGGCGACCCCGATAAGGAGCTCACCGGGACCTGCTATCCCTGCAACGGCATCATCGCCGCCACCATGAACGACAAGCTGGTGCAGGAGGTGGGCGAGCTGATCGGTGAGGACGCCATGTGGGCCGGGTATGCCGGCTTCTACGGCAGCGGCCTGAACATCCACCGCACCCCCTACGCGGGCCGGGTATTCGAGTATTACTCGGAGGACGGCACCCTGACCGGCCTCATCGACACATATGAGACCATGGGAATCCAGTCCAAGGGCGTGTATGTATACAATAAGCACTTCGCCCTGAACGATCAGGAGCTTCAGCGGCAGGGGCTGGGCACCTGGTGCAATGAGCAGGCCATGCGCGAGATCTACCTGCGCGCCTTTGAGCTGCCCATCGTGAACGCGGACGCGAAATGCGTGATGACGGCCTTCAACCGCATCGGCGCGGTGTGGTCCGGCGCCTGTGAGCCGCTGCTCACCGGCTGGCTGCGCGGCGAGGCCGGCATGACCGGCTTTGCCGTGACCGACATGTATGAGGGCGATTATATGAGCAAGCCCCACGAGGTGCTGGCCGGCAACGATATCCCCGACAACTTCCCCGGCACCACCGGCACGGTTACGACGGGCGCGTCCACGGATAACCTGGGCTTTGAATTCGCGGACTACGGCCCCAACGGCGCGACCCCCAACGCGCAGGTGGCGCGGGCCCTGCGGGAATCCTCTCACAGGGTTCTGTATACCGTGCTTCACTCCCGCGGCATGGACGGCATCGGAAGCAATACCAGGATCGTATCGGTCACTCCCTTCTGGCAGACGGCGCTCACCGGGGCGCAGATCGCGTTCGCCCTGCTGAGCGTAGTGTCGGTGGTGCTGCTGGCCGCGGATATGATCCCCCGCAAAAAGGATTCCGCCCGATAAAAAGTCTTTCATTTCCTCTGCCTTCGCGGCAGAGAGGTTCTGAATCCTTGGAACATGATAAAGAGCCGCCCGCAGTGGTGGCTCTTTATCATAAAAAGAGAGGAGCAGATTAGGTTTGAGAAAAACGATCATACTAAACGCGGGCTGGAGCTTCACGGGGCCGGATGGGAACGCGGCGGCGGTGGATCTGCCCCACACCTGGAACAGCGTGGACGGCCAGGACGGGGGGAACGACTACTGGCGGGGGACCTGCGTCTATGAAAAGACCTTCCCCAGGCCGGATTTCGCCCCGGACCAGCGGGTTTACCTGGAATTCCAGGGGGTAAACGCCTCCGCCCGGGTGGAGCTGAACGGCTCGGAGGTGGGCGCCCACGACGGCGGCTACTCCACCTTCCGCTGGGATGTGACGGACCTGCTCCAGGCCGAAAACCGCCTTACCGTCCACGTGGACAACAGCCGCAACGACCGGGTGTACCCCCAGAAGGCGGACTTCACCTTCTACGGCGGCATCTACCGGGACGTGAGCCTCATCCTTGTGAACCAATGCCACTTCGACCTGGACGATTACGGAGGCCCCGGCCTCAAAGTGACCTCCACCGTCAATGGCTCCAACGGGCAGGTCCGGGTGGAGACGTTCCATCACGCGGAAAACGCCGCCGTCGCCGTCCGCCTGCTGGACGGCGACGGCAGGGCCGTGGCCGAGGGCACGGGGACGGACTGCACCCTGTCCATCTCCAAGGTCCGGCTGTGGGACGGGGTGAAGGACCCCTACCTCTACACCTGCGAGGCGGAGCTGACAGTGGACGGCAGTGTGGTGGACCGGATCAGCACCCGGTTCGGGGTGCGCACCTTCTCAGTGGACCCCCAGAAGGGTTTCTTCCTCAACGGCCGGCCCTATCCCCTCCACGGCGTGTCCCGCCACCAGGACTGGAAGGGCATCGGCAACGCCCTCACCCGCAAGCACCACGACGCCGACATGGCCATGATCCGGGAGGTGGGGGCCAACACCATCCGGCTGGCCCACTACCAGCACGACCAGTATTTCTATGACCTGTGCGACCAGTACGGCATGGTGGTGTGGGCGGAGATCCCCTATATCTCCGAGCACATGCCCAACGGCAGGGACAACACCTTGTCCCAGGCAAAGGAATTGGTGATTCAGAACTACAACCACCCCTCCATCGTGGTGTGGGGCGTGTCCAACGAGATCACCATATCCACAAAAGACAAGGCGGACATGCTGGACAATCACCGGGCGCTCAACGACCTGTACCATGAGCTGGACCCCAGCCGACTCACCACCCTGGCCTGCTACGCCATGTGCGGGCCCTTCAACCGCTCCGCCCACATCACCGATGTGGTGAGCTGGAATTTGTACCTGGGCTGGTATGTGCCGGGGCTGTTTCTCAACGACCTGTGGATGGATTTTTTCCATCTGCGCTATCCCAACCGGGCGCTGGGCTACTCGGAGTACGGCTGCGAGGCCATGCCCAACCTCCACTCCTCCAAGCCCCGCCGGGGAGACCACACCGAGGAATATCAGTGCGTTTACAACGAATATATGCTGAACTGCTTCGCCAAGCACCCCTACCTGTGGGCCACTCACCTGTGGAATATGTTCGACTTCGCCGCCGACGCCCGGGACCAGGGGGGCGAGCCGGGGATGAACCACAAGGGCATTGTCACCTTCGACCGGAAGATCAAAAAGGACAGCTTCTATATTTACAAGGCCTGGTGGAGCGATCAGCCCTTCGTCCACATCTGCGGCCGCCGCTACGCCGACCGGCCCGAGGCCGTCACCACGGTGAAGGTGTACTCCAATCAGCCCCATGTGGCTCTCTATGCCAACGGCAGGCTCATTGAGGAAAAAAGCGGCGGCAAGGTGTTTACGTTCCGGGTGCCGCTGGCCGGCCAGGTGGAGCTGAAGGCGGTGTCCGGGGACTGCGCGGACTCCTGCGTCCTCCGGCATGTGGATACGCCCAACCCAGCCTACAAACTCCAGGGGAAAAGTTCTAACAGCGCGAACTGGGTCTAAAGAAGCGCGGAGCCGTCGCGAGCAGCACGGGTGGACCGCAGCGAGGCCGAGCGATGGGGCCGCAGGCCCCAGAGACCAGGCCGAGACGGAGGGAAGCCGTGCGTCGCGAGCAGGCACAGCGTGACAAGCAAGCGCAAAGGAGCCGAGAAAACTAATCAAGGAGGAGAGTCCATGAGCCAAGAACCCAGCACGGCCCTGAATCGGGCCAAGCCATATCAATTGGTGCTGTTTCCCCTGAACAACGGCGCCACCAACGTGTATTTCGTCCTGATTTTGTCCTATGTGGCCCAGTTCGGCTCCAGCATTCTGAAGCTGGGCATGTTCGCCTCCATCATGGTCACCGTGATGCGGGTGGCCGACGCCGTCACCGACCCCGTCATCGGCGCCATGATGGACCGCACCAGCACCAAGATCGGCAAATTCCGGCCCTTCATGATTCTGGGCAGCGCCGTCATGGCGGTGAGCGTGGTCTGCCTGTACGTGCTCACCCCGCTGATCCCCGAGACCATGATGTGGCTGCGCTACGCGGCCTTCGTGGTGGTCTACTTCGTGTGGGTCATCGGCTACACCTTCCAGACCTCCTGCACCCGGGCGGGCCAGACGGTGCTCACCAACGACCCCAACCAGCGGCCCATGTTCACCATCTTCAACACGGTGGGCAGCCTCTTGGGCATGGGCGTGATGCAGTTCATGATTCCCCTGGTGAAGGGGATGTACGACGTGAAGGACGCGGCGGGCAACGTCATTGTGTCCGGCTACTCCGACCCCACGGTGTTCCGCATCATCACTCCCATCGGCATCGCCATCTCCGTGCTGCTCACCGCCCTGGCCATCATCGGCATTGCCGAGAAGGACAATCCCAAATACTACGGCATCGGCGGCGACAAGCAGGAGAAGGTCAAAATGTCCGAGTACGCGGAGATCATCCGGGACAATAAGCCCATGCAGCGGCTCATGGTGGCGGGCGCGGGGTGCAAGCTGGCCCTGGCCATCGCCACCAACACCACCGTTTTGTTAGCACTCTATGGAATACTTATGGGGAATTATAACTCTCTGTATCTTCCCATGATGGTGCTGGGCTACGTGTGCGCAGTGCCCTTCTTCCTGCTGAGTATGCGCACCTCCCAGAAGCTGGGCCAGCGGGCCTCCCTGATCCGCTATGTGTCCGTGGCCCTGGTGTGCTATGTGGGCGTGCTGGCCCTGCTGCTGCTGAGCAGCCACGGCGATCCGGCCCGGATGCTGGCCTTCCCCTTCCAGGGGGGCGGAGCCATCAACCTGTATACCATCCTGTTCATCGTATTCTTCGGCGTCGGCTACGGGGCCTACTACGCCACCGCCGACATGCCCATCCCCATGGTGGCCGACTGCTCCGACTATGAGACCTACCGCTCCGGCAAATATATCCCCGGCATTATGGGCACCCTGTTCTCCCTGGTGGACAAGCTGGTGTCCTCCCTGGCCCAGACCCTGGTGGCGCTCATCTTCCTCATCTGCGCGGGGCTCAGCGACCTGCCCACCGACAGCACCCCCTATTCCCCCGGCATCAAGGTGTCGGTGATCGTGATGTTCTGCGTCATCCCCATGCTGGCCTGGACCGCCACCCTCATCGCCATGAAGGGCTACACCCTGACGGGGGAGAAGATGAAAACCATCCAGGCGGTGAACGCCGCCCGCAAGGAGGCCGTGGCCGGCGGCATGAGCCTGGAGCAGGCCATGAACACCATTACCGACGACACAGTACAAGTAAAATAAGGAGGGAAAGCTCATGAAAATGACGTGGCGCTGGTACGGTGAGGGCAACGATCAAATCAAGCTGTCTGACATCAAGCAGATCCCCGGGGTGGAGGGCATCGTGTGGGCGCTCCACGACAAAATGCCCGGCGAGGTGTGGCAGCCGGAGGAGATCGCGGCCGTCAAACAGCAGCTGGACGAGTACGGCTTCAACATGGACGTGGTGGAGTCCGTCAACGTCCACGACGACATCAAAATCGGCCTGCCCACCCGCGACCAGTATATCGAGAACTACAGGCAGACCATCCGCAACCTGGCGCCCTTCGGCGTGAAGGTGATCTGCTACAACTTCATGCCGGTGTTCGACTGGACCCGCACCGACCTGTTCCACCCGGTGGGGGACGGCTCCACGGCGCTGTACTATGAGGCGGCAAAAATCAAGCAGGACCCCAAGGAAATGGCGGATTACGTCATGTCCTTCACGGAAAAGTACCATATGACATTCCCCGGCTGGGAGCCCGAGCGGATGGCCAAGCTGGACGAGCTGTTTGAGAAGTACCGCCCCGTCACCAAGGAAAAGCTGTGGGACAACTTCAAGTATTTCCTGGAGGCCATCATGCCCACCTGCCACGAGTGTGACATTAAAATGGCCGTCCACATGGACGATCCCCCGTGGGACATCTTCGGCCTGCCCCGGCTGCTCACCAGCGGCGAGGCCATTGACAAGTTCCTCAGCATGGTGGACGACCCCTACAACTGCCTGACCCTGTGCTCCGGCTCGCTGAACGCCGACCCGAAAAACAACGTGGCGGACATCGTGCGCAAGCACTGCGACCGCATCGCCTTCGCCCATATCCGCAACGTGAAGCATTTCGACAACGGCGATTTCTCCGAGGCCAGCCACCGGGACTGCGACGGCGACACCGGCATTTTGGACATCCTGAAGGCGTACCACGACGGCGGCTTCGACGGCTATATCCGGCCCGACCACGGTCGCCATCTGTGGACCGAGGGCCCCGGCACGGTGCGGCCGGGCTACGGCCTGTACGACCGGGCGCTGGGCGTGATGTATATGCTGGGGGCCTGGGATTCCCTTGATAAATTCGATCACAAATAATTGGCAGGAG